>NZ_LAUS01000005.1 GCF_005061465.1 Mycoplasmopsis bovis 8790 | reverse complement strand
GATCTCTTCATTTCGCCATCTCATATGGTAGGCAGGGCCAGCACGAACCACACTGCCAATGTAGTTCTTATTCAGAACAATTTTATTATAGCATACATTTTGAATTTAACAAAATGTTTTTATGTAAAGATATATAAAAAAACTATAGACATAATAGCCTATAGTAGTTCTATCTCCTCATTTCGCCATCTCAAATGGTAGGCAGGGTCAGTTAGAACTAAACTGCCAATATAGTTCTTATTTAGAACACTTATATTATAACATACATTTTAAACTATCCACAAATTTTTATAGGAGTTATATAAAAAACTATAGACACAATAGCCTATAGTAGTTCTATCTCCTCATTTCGCCATCTCAAATGGTAGGCAGGGTCAGTTAGAACTAAACTGCCAATCTAGTTCTTATTCAGAACAACTATATTGTAGCATACATTTTGAATTGAACAAAATGTTTTTATGTAAGGTATATAAAAAAACTATAGACATAATGCCTATAGTAGTTCGATCTCTTCATTTCGCCATCTCGAATGGTAGGCATGGCCAGCACGAACCACACTGCCGATCTAGTTCTTATTCAGAACAATTACATTATAGCGCACATTTTAATCTATCTAAAAATTTTTATAGGAGTTATATAAAATATAACTTCTTAAAGTAAAAAGCGCTTATTAAAGCACGCAAAATTTCATACTAATTTTTAAAAAAACTAAACTGTAAAAGCAAAGTATAACTAGCCCCCTATTTAATCAAGGGGCTTTTTATTTGCTCGCTTTAGGTAATTAATTTGCTCCAATTGTTGTATTACAAAAGCAGTTTTTAAGCACATATGATAAACGTAGAGACAATGCAATAAATAACTATTTTCTATGCAGACTATGAAAGCCAAAAATATAAAACAATATTAAATATCAATTTAACTACTTCTAAAAGTAAGCTAAAAATTGACTAACAAATCCTTAAAGAATTTAAGGTAGGAAAAGTGTTCTGGAATTACTAATGTTCATAAAACAATCAAGACTAGTGTCAAATTTGTTTGAATTTCCAAATTAAAAAACATTAACTTTAAGTGTTTTATACAAATTACACAATTAAAGCTTTTATAAACATAGAATATGCAGAAACATAATAAAAGTGCACAAAAAATAATTCACTTTCTAAAAAGCTTAATTTTATTCAAAACGAGTATGAGTTCCTTATCAATTCAAAAAGAATTACGAAGGTATTTCGATCAATAAAACTAGATAATAAGAGATTTTTAATAAATTCAATTATCTACTAGAAGGTAATAGAAGGTATATAAGAGACAACTAATAAAGGTAATAACTAGAAGGTATATGAAAGACAATAACTAGAAGGTATATGAAAGGTAATAAGAACTAGAAGGTAATAGAAGGTATATGAAAGACAACTAATAAAGGTAATAACTAGAAGGTATATGAAAGACAATAACTAGAAGGTATATGAAAGGTAATAAGAACTAGAAGGTATATGAAAGGTAATAAGAACTAGAAGGTAATAGAAGGTATATGAAAAATAAGATACTAGAGAGTATTGAATCAAAAGCTAAAAATACTTTAAAAGCCTTAATTTCTGATATTAAGCTAGAAACTAAATATACAAATATGCATTATTTAGCAAACAAGGACTAAAAATTGTATTTATATTTTGAATTTGCTAAGCCTAAGATGAAAAAGAAGCCTAATAAAAATACTCACAAAATTCATGACTATGAATATTACACTAGCGGAAGATTCATAAACTACATAAGCAGGCCAAGTGCTGTATATATTCAAAATGATAATGATAATAGAACTACTTTATTAGCTGAAATGGATAGTAAAAAACTAAATGTTAATTTGTTTATGAATTCTAAATTGTTAAAGAATCAATTGTTAGAAAGCATAGATAGATATGGACTTAAAGAAGTATCAAAAAAACTAGAAGGTAAAACTGGCTTACATAAGCTTTTTGAAAAAGATCTTATTGATATTGATCCTAAAGATGCTAAAGAAGAGTTTAAAAAACTAGAAAACAATAATCAATTTATCTGAGAAATGACTCTTAATCCTGGTCAATTAGGCATTGACAATCAAATGGTGGATAAAAATGAATGAAACGAAATACTTAATAAGCATATGAAATCATTGCTTAAAGCTAATAAGTTAGATCCTAACAAAATTGAAGGTTACTGGGCATTGCATGCTAACAGTAAATATCCACATATTCATTTAGGCTTTTTTGAAAAAGAAACTAATCATAACAATAACTATAGACAATCTGGCAAGTTTAGCTCTAAGTCAGTAGAACGCTTTAAGTATCTATTTGAAAATTCAATTAAGACTCAAGCTGAATATCAAAATTTATTTAGCCTTAAAAATAGCATTTGAAACAATAGAAAAGAAATTAAAGAACTATTTCAAAGTGCTATTACTTTAAATAATAAGCAAGAAACTAAGAGTTATGAAGCTTTAAATGAGAATGAGTTAAAAATACTCAATGCATCATTAGTTATTTCCAACTTTTATAAAAATTCTAAAAGTAAATCTTATGCTGCTGCTAAAGATAACTTAGAAGTTAAAGAAGCTATTAATGATATTTATGAAGCAATAGTAGAAAATAATCCAAAACTAGGGCTAGCAATTAGTAAATATAAGCAAGAGTTCAAAAGTATTAATGAAGCTAAATTTAGCAATAAATATAGTGCAGGACTAAAAGACGAATTTATCGCTAACGAAAAAGATGAATTCGAAAAGCAAATAGGCAACATTATTGTTAAACAGTGTTTAAAAATGAATGCTAATGAAAGAGATGAAGATAAAAAAGTTAGCTACCAAGAAAAGGATCTAAAAGAAGACTTTAATGAAGCAGAATTACCTATAGGCCTAAGTTTTTATCCTAATAAGTATGATGAAATTTTTAAACTTAAGAGAATGATAAGAAGTTTAAATTATGAATTTAATCGCTTAAGCAGAAGTCAAAAATTCCAAGCTTTAAGAAAGTACAAAAAGAATATTTCCGAAGTAAAGTCGAAAGTTATTTTATAAATGAGTGATAAAAAAGCAATTAAGAAAAGTAAAATTCAACATATTTTAATTTACACATTCGTTTTTATTATCTGACCTAGCCTATGTTTATTACTACTACCTATACTTATGCTTTTAATACAAGCAAAAAGTGTAAGTATTTTCGAAAGCTGAGTAAAAGGACAACGCAGTTTTATAAACGATATATGACTTTTTTGAAAAATAAGTACTAACTATAGAAACTATTCATTCTTAATTATGTTTGCTGGTATGTTATTTTGATTCATCGCTTTAAGTTATCGAATATGAATAAGATGAGTAATTTATAAAATCAAGAATAAAAAGAATTCAAATAACGAAGATAACTGAACTTATAATCAATTTACTGATGAAGGAAGCGCTAAATTACTCCGCAAAAAGTTTAAAAGTGGCAAGGCAAATTTTATTTTAGGAAAAGTAGATAAACCTATATGAAACAATCCTTATATTGTCAATAATACTGATGCACACGGGATAGTACTAGGTATAGCCGGTAGTAAAAAAACTGAAAAAATTGTTATACCATCAATACACTATAATGCCAATTTAAACTATAAAGAACGCCCAAATATGATAATTTCCGATCCTAAAAAGCAAATATTAGCTAGAACAGGCAATATCTTAAAGCAAAAAGGATATGACATAAAAGTATTTGACTTTATAGATCCTAAAAATTCTTTAAATTGAAATCCCTTACAGCAAATATGAGATGAATTACATTCAATTAAAAAAGAAGACTTAAGTGATGAAAATTACAATAAGGCATTTGAAAAAATTATTGAAATTACTGATGCATTGCCCTGACCTTTAGAAAAAGACACAATTTGAGTTAATCAAGCTAAGGCGACAATTAATGTGGTTATAAAATTTCTACTCCTTTATAGCTTAGAAGATCCTAATTTTACAATTGAACACTTTACCTTTAGAAATGTCGCAGCTTATACGTCAGTTGCAGTATTTAAAGAAGGCAAATGAATTCAAATAACTAATAAAAATAAAGAAAAAAACAAGCACTGAATCAATTTAAGTAAAGAACAAGATCAATTAGTAAACATAGTTAATGAAACGCTTTCCGGTGTTTTAGCTAATGCAAGTAATGTATTAATTGCATTTAGTCAAAATCCAACTGTATCTAAGCTAACTAGCAAAACTACTATTAACATTAAAGATATTGTAAGAAATGATAAACCTTATGCTGTTTTCCTTTGTTTTCCCGATCATAAACAAGTATTTAATTTCTTACTTAGCATGTTAGTTACACAAATTTATCGAGACTCTATTGACTATGCTAATTCATTAGTTAGCCAAAAATTACCGCGAATGTTGCAATTCTATTTAGAAGAGTTTAACTCTTTAAGAATTCCTGATATTGCTGACTGAATGAGTATTAGTAGAAGCAGAAATATTCTTTTTCTACTAGTTCTACAATCATACGAACAATTAAAAAAATATAGCGAAAAAGGTAAAGATGGTGATGCAATTAAAGCACAAGCACGGCTAGTAATACTATTAGAAACTAATAGTGATGAAACTCTTAAATCTTTATCAAATACATTAGGCGAAAAAGCTGTTAAAAAAGAAAGCATTTCAAAACAGAGTGACAGTAATAGGCAAACTGTTTCTACGTCTGAAAGTAAAGAAAATGTAATGACTGTAGCTGAGTTAAAGTATAAAGATCCTGATATGACTATTATTTCATCCGGTGGTAGTAGACCTATTGCTCTTAAACTTAAGCCTGCCTGTAGTTATTTGAAAAAAGATTCTTATATTCATGACTACATTGATATTTATGATGGTGAGTTAAAAACTGACTGAGATCTTAAGGAAATGAAACAAATAGATCTTTATAAGCCTAATACTCCTATTGAAGAAGCTGAAGTACAAAAACAAGATGAAGATAGCATAGATATTAAAGATAAACTGGCTTTAATAAACTTTGAAGAAATAAAAAGTTATAGCTGTTTTAATAGTAATAATGAAAGTTTAAGGTAGATAAAAGGCATAGTGATGAATAAATTAGTTTTATGACTTTTATTTGATGATGGCAATTGTTCATATGCTAAAAGCATTTTAGAATATAGCACTCTTTTTGCTAACTATGACTTAGTTAAAGCATATAGCATAGGCATAAATGACTTAAATGAAACTACTAAGGTAAAAGAAAACATAAGCTGAGAGTATAAAAAAATAAACTTATCCTTAGCAAATGTACAGCTTATTAAAGAATTAGGCCAATTACCTAAGCCTGATATTATCCTAGCTAGTCCGCCCTGTGAAAGCTTTAGTATGGCCGACTGTTCGTGCCGGATGAGTCAAACTTATGATAGTGATAAATGAGTAGTAAGAAACAGAGAGTGATATAGAAATAGAGCACTTACAGTAAATGTGCCTAATAAAATTAGAGACTTTATTAATAAAGAAAGAAACAGACTAATTGGTGAAGGCTGTGCATCTGGACTAGTGCATATTATCGAGTATTTTAAGCCTTTAGCTTATGTAATTGAGAATCCAAGAAATAGCAAAATATGAGAGTTTTTAAAGTGCCATTGAAGCTTTGAAGGCTTTAAAAACATAACTTACTATTACAACTATGATCTTAATTTTAGCCAAAAGCCAACGTGCTTTATGAGTAATTACTCTCTAAATTTAAAAAAGCAAGTACTTAAAGATGGCTATAACAAGAAACATTTCATGTTAGGCAATTATGATAAGCGTAGTTCAATACCTACCAAATTAATTGCCGATATCTTAAAGCAAATTATTAATAAATCCAATTATGAGAATAGGAAAGAGTAAGAAGAAATGCAATTAGAAACTAATGAAATAAGAACTCAATTAAGACAAATTCAAAAAGAATTAAAAATATTAAAAGACAAAATAGAGAAAACTAAAAAGCCTTATGCATTCGGCTTTGCCACATTTAAAAACAGTGTAATTGCTTTATATGACAAAATATTGGTATTTTTAGTTTCCAAGCCTTTTATTGGTTCTCTTAATTACTGTAAGAAAAAATATTCGCATATTTTAGAAATTAATAATAAAAATAAGTTTTTAGTTCCTTATGAATAATCAAGTTAAAACTACTAATATAAATTACATTTTAGAGAACAGCATTAAAGATATAAAAGAGTTATTTTCTAAAGATACAAAACTAAAAAATTTCTTAGCTTTTGCCAGCAAAATAAGCCCGCAATTATCATTAATTAATCTTAGGTATTTGTATTTTAAAAAAAATACACTTAGTGACAGAAAAGAAACTAATAAGACTACATTTAGCATAATCAAAACTCTTAGCCAATGACACGAGTTAAATATTTATGCTAATAATGATGAAAAGCCCCTGTACCTTTTTACTCCAATAAATAATAAAGCTACAAATGAAATAACTTTTAGTGCAATGAAAGTTTACGATATTTCGCAAACTAACTATAAAGACTATAAAGCTAAGAAATGAGAAGAAAACTCTTTTAAAGAAGCTGTATTTACTCTCTTTAAAGACTATAGCATTAATTGAATTGATGATATAGAAATGCAGGGGGCAAAATTAGCTATTGATAATTTAAACAAATACATATTCATTAATAACAAATATAAAAATTGAGATAACTATTTAATATTGCACGAATATGCGCATCAATTAGCTAATCATAATAGCAATGATAGAAAAGATATTCTAAAAGAATATCAAATTATAAAAGCCTGCGAAATGTTTATAAGCTCCTTAGAGTTCGAAAATGAGTTTTATAAACAAGCATATCCAAGATATGAAAATACTCAAGTTCTAACTGTAATTAAAAGTTTAAGCAATAAAGAGAAATATAAATTGTTAGATGAAATACTAACTATAGGCTACAAGCTTATTGATAAGTTTGGTAGTAGTGATGATATTTTAAAGGATGAAATATATGGATAGCTATGATGAATGAAATTTATTTTTTATACAGTTACAGGAATATTTACATTTCCTTATATATCTTAAAGAAAAAGAAGCGGCAGGGCCAATAAGCCAAAAGGATTCATTATTAGAAGTTGATAAATGAATAGAAACTAATAAAGAAACATTCTTTATTCCTAATGGTTATAGTAAAGAAAAGTGGATAGAAGAATTAAGAGCATTACTAAAAGATGCAATAGAAGAAAAATAAACTCATCCTAGTGATGAAAAATAGAGAAGGAAGAAGACAATGAATATGAGAAGAAAAGATAATAACACAATAGTAATAAGTGGAAATGTAGTTAATGATGAATATTATGTAAAAGAATTTAAAAGTAATAAAGATACTGATGGCAAACTACTTAAATTAAAGCTACATAACACAAGTGGTAATAAGCATAATTACTTTGATATAGCGCTATGAAATGCTAATGCACAGTTTATTTTAGAAAAAGTTAAAAAAGATGATCTTATTGAAATAATAGGACACTTAGAATCTGGTTCATATTCTAAAGACAAAGAGAAAGTTTATTTCTTAAGCATTGTCGCTGATAAAGTAAAAATCATCAAAACTGCCTTTGAAGCTGAATTAGATGAAAAAAGAGAAATTATTGCACATGCTAATGCTAGCGGTTATAGTGCAGTAGATGTGCCAACGGCCGAATCGCTTATTGAAGACTAAAAAGGGGTAAATAATGAAAAAAAATTTTAATTTTAATGACATAGCATACTTAACACAATATGCACCAATGGATATAACTGATGAAATGATCGAAAATCATTTTGAATATATGGCTAATAGTTATGAAGATGAATTAGACAAATTAGCTTATATAGAATTAGTTAAAAAAACTACAAACAATATGACTAAATTAACAGATGATATTAATAAAAATATCTATAAGTCAATTTATCAAGAAGAAGATTTAGATAAGTTAGCTGGATATTACAAATTAAGTGAAGACTTAGCTTATGGCGAAGCATATGAAGAAGATTCTCAAATATGAAATGAGTTTTTAACTGATGAAGATATTCATAGATGCGCTGACTTAATAGACCAAATAAACAATGACTTAAAAACTAACGGCATTAATGCAAATATTTATCTAGCAAATGACTTATTATCAATGCATGAAGATATTGAATGAGTAAGAATCAATGGATATGAAAGAGCAGATGCAATTGAAGATATAAATAAAGAATTTGAAAGCTGAATTTCTAGTCAAGACTTAGAAAACTGCTTAAGCTCATATGATAAAGAAGAGTTTATAGACGAGTTTGACTTAAGAGAAAAACTAGAAGAAAAAGAAGAAAAAACAAAAGCTTTGGTTATGTAAGGATAAAGGCTAATAATGAAAAATTATTTTGAACATTATTTCGACGAATTAGATGTTTATACTCAAGATTTTATGCTTTCTGACTGAACATATTCTGATGTAGAAAATTACTTTAATTTTAAGGCTAATTGTTACAAAGACGAATTAGACAGAATAACATATGCAGAATTAATTGCAAAAATTGGAGAGAACATAATCTATATAGATAAAGATCTTATGGTTAAAATGTTTAACGCAATTTATGCTGAAAACGACTTAGATAAGTTAGCTGGATATTACAAATTCATTGAAGGCTGAGCAAATAACGAGCCATATATAGATTCTGAATTATGAAATGAATTTTTAATTGAAAAAAATATTTTTCCAATTGATGACTTAATAGACCAAATAAACAATGACTTAAAAACTAACGGCATTAATGCAAATATTTATCTAGCAAATGACTTATTAAAGCTTAAAGAAATAGAACTACCTAAAACTGGATATGTACAAATTGATGAAGATGGTAGAGCAAAAAGGTATGACTACACAGACATAAAATTTGAAAACTGACTTTCTAGCCAAGACTTAGAGAAATGTACAGTGCCATATGATAAAGAAGACTTTATAAACGAGTTTGACTTAAGAGAACAATATAAAGATGAACTAGAAGAAAAAGAAGAAAAAAGAAAAAGCTTTAGTTATGTAAGGAGTAAAAATGAGTAATTTTTCCCTAAAAAGTTCATCTTTTCCATAATGAACTTATTTGCAAAATAACATTATGAAAGGATGGTTATTAAAGTAAAAATAAAACAAATTAAGAAGTAAAAGCAATGGTATTTACTTTAAAAATAAGAGTTAACGTTCAATATTTTATCATAGATAAAATATTATTGTATAATATATCTAACTAATTTTGATAGTGAGATAGAAAAATGAAAAAGAGAATGATAATAGGTGCATTAGGCTTAGTAACACTAATGCCTTTAGCTACAGTTAGCTGTAAATTTTTTGGACTTAATGTTAGTGAGATTATTAGGGGTGGCCCATCTCATACAACGCCGCCTAAAAAAGATCCTGATCATAAAGATTCATTTAATGAAAGAGAACAGGATATTGTACCTACCAAATTTACATATAATGGCAAGGCTTATACAATTAATAGAGAAGATATATTAGATACTAAAGATGCAATTTATGCAAATTTAGTACTTAATAATAATGCTGAAGGCTTTAAAAAATTAATTCCTGATGCAGAAGAGTATAGAAAAGTTAAAAACTTATATGCTGATGATAATGGCTTTCCGTCAATAGCTGAAGTTTCTTATTATGTTAGAAACTTAGAACACTTTAAAAATGGCTTTATTTATCGAGAAAAAAGCAATTCTCCGGAAAGAATTAGTAAGGATGAGTATATTTCTTTAGTTGATAAAGTTTATGAAATTATGGCTGATTCTAAGCTAAATATTGCTCTTAATGATACTAATAAAGAATATGTTGACTTTGATAATGTTAGAAATTATACATTAGCAAGATTAGCAGAATTTCATGGCAAAGATTCAAAAGAATGGGGTGAGTTAAAAAAGGAAGAAGTTCCTGACTTAGAGCCTGGTTCATTTAAAATGGAAGAGTACTATAAAGAGATACCGCCTGAAAATGATTATTATGAATTAATAACGCATGAATCAAAACATAGGCCATCGAAATTGTGAGTTTACAATAGGATGATCAATAATGCTGACTTTTATAACTATATAGCAAATAAGCCTAATGAATTATTCTTAAATAATGAGTTTTTATACGGAAGAAAGTTAGATCCCAAAAAGTATTTTTTACAAATTGATATTCTAATGTTAATAATTTGACTTAAAGCTAAACGTTATACAATGCAATATCCATTATGGAGAATGCTAATAACTTATTTAGAGTTGCAAAAAGCTTTAATTCAAAAGCATGAATGGGATAAAGAAAAGTCGCTAACTGATAACTTTAAGAAATTAGGACTAATTGAAAAGTTAGATAACTTTCATGATGCAGTATTTGAGTATATGAAATTAGGACAATTAGTCGGCTTTACTGATGATGAATCTAATAATTTATACTTATTCCCTACTGATTTAAATAAAGAAGTTAAAACTGACTTTAGAGACGCTTATAGATGGGCATATTATGAGTATCATTTGTTTATACAGCCAATGTATGTTGCATTAAGCAGGGGCACTAAGGAAGCATTCGAGAAAGCATTCGAGAAAGAAGAATTAAAGCCCTACTATGACTTTATTTGAGAGAATATAAGAGTAGCTGATAAAGTTGATAAGCCTAGAATTTTAAGTAAAGAAGAAGCTTTAGAAAAAGCAAAAGAAATAATTAAGCACTATCAAAATAATTTTAATTGAGAATTTAAAGAAGATGAATCTAGAGAAAAAGAATCATAAAAAAGAGTTGATTAAGTCTTTAAATGAAAATGTTGATAATTCATTAGAAGAAGTAATTGATGATAATGATCCTTTAGTAAAGCAAATTATCTTAGATCTTATACCTGAATAACTCTTAAAGTAATAAGTAAATACCAACAGTAAATTTTATTGTTGGCTTTTTTAGTTTCTTTTATTAAAAGAAAAGGAGAAAAACTATTCAAGCAATTTTTCCAATTTTCATTTTTATGCTATTTAGCATAATGGCATTTTCCCTAAGCATAACTCTAATATTAATTGAGTTTAAAAACTGCTTTAAAAAAGATAAAGCAATTAGAAATAGGGCTAGGGAATTATATGGGCATAGTTGAAAAATATGCCTAGGCATAACAATAAGCACTGGCTTATTAAGTGCAATTACTATTGCATCATTTATTGGTGCATTAATATCAATAATTTAAAACTTTTAAGGAGATAAATATTATGGGTGGAACTAAGCCTATTGATACTAGCGCGTTACAAACTAATTTAAGTGACTTAGCAGCTACAGTACAAAAATATATAAATATTACACTAGGTGCTTTAGCAGGTATCTTAGTAATAGCAATTTTAATTGTTGGAGCTACAGCTTGATTTAAAGCTTCTAAAGCTGATAGTGATGAACAGAGAGCAAATGAATTAAAGAAAATTAAATGACTAGCTGGTTTTATTATTTTTATTGTTATTGCCTGAGCAATAAGTGGAGTAATAACGGGCATATTACAGAGTGTATGAAAGGTTAGTTAGCTAGCTAGCCCTTTATTTAATTCATAATAAAACTTTAAAAATTACTATAGTGAAAGGATAATATAAATGTTTGCAAGATTAGGCTATGCTATATGGCTTGGTTTGTTTAATGTTACTGTTAGACTTCCGCTGTGATTGCTTGATTCTGTTGTAAAGATATATAAGATGATTACTTTTGCCTTACCATCTTATTTACTTTTTGGCATTAGCCCTGGTGAATCATTTGCCAATGCACAATTACCAATACTATTTTTAAGAATGTCAATAATATCATTTTTTGTTTTTGCAATTCTTTTTGCACTTAGTGCTGTTAAAGTGCAATTTCAAAAGTCGGATCAACCTTCGCCTATTTCAATTGCTATGAAAAATAGCCTACTAGGCACATTGTTTTTAATTGGTATACCAATTGCCTTATATGTATTTTCTATACTGATAAGCATACTAGTTGACTTAGTTTTAGGCGGAAATGTTAGTTTAGGACAGAGTATATTTGACTCGCTTTATGATAAAGCGTGGGCTGATAAAGGAGTTCCTTTCGCTACTTGGTCAAAGCCTGATTCTGAATATGGATCCTACTGAGTGACTTATTCTACATATAGTAAATTACCTAGTGGTGCAAATGCACAGTCGTGGTTTATGGGGACTATATTATCTATAGGTTCATTAGTACCTATGGTATTAGGCATAATAACAGTAGTTCAAAAAATATTTCAACAGTTCTTTTTATTTGTAATTAGCCCTTTCATTGTCGCTGCATCTGTTTCGGATGATGGCAAAAGAATGAAACAATTTATTGAAATGTACTCTACTAAGTCATTTGCAATTATAGGCATGTTAATTGGATTGCAAATGCTGACAATATGAATTACTAAAACTACACAGTGGAGTAATACATTAGAAATTAATTTCTTAGAAAGATTCTTAATGAATATCGCCTTAATTATAGGTGGTGTAATTAGCGTTATGAGTTTAACTAGTGTTATAGCGGCTTTTGCTGGTGAAAGTGCTAGTGTAAGAGAAACTATGGCTGAAACTAAAGGCACTATCGCCGCTGGTGCTGGCTTATTAGCTGGTGGAATGGTAGCTGGTAAATATGGTAAAAAACTACTAGGCGGCGTTGCTAGCCCTGCTAAAGGTATTATGAATAAAACTAATGCTGGAAGATCATTCTTAGAAAACATAAGCGAAAAGAGAAATATTAACAAAAACTTTAAAGCTGGTAGAACTACATTAAAACAAAGAAATGAAGCTTTAGAAGCCTTAAAAGCACGAAAACAAGCTGAAAAGGTTAATAAACTTAAGTTAAGAGATCAAAAACAAGCCGACTTAAGACTTAAGTCGCAATTAGATGGCCCTGTTGCATCATCTACTGTTGCTAATGATGCTCCTAACTTTAATTCAATTTCTCCAAGCCCTGCATTAAATAATGCAATACCTACAGGCATAAATGCTAGTGATAATTCATTAGTAACTAATGCAAATGTATCTAATAATGCAGTAAATAATAATGCTGACTTACAAGCTGATAAAAGCTATTTAAAAGAATTAAGCAATAAAGATATTAAATCATCGGGTGGTTTATTACAGCATAAAGCTAATGTGGCATCTAGAGTAGCAAGAAGAAAAGATAAAGAAGAAAAAAGACTTACTAAGTCAATTAGTAAAAACAAGAATAAGTTAGATACAACTAATAATAAGCTAGAAAAGAAGCTTTTAAAAACGCAAGAAAAGCTACTTAAAGCTAAAAATAGTAAAGAAGAAAATAAACTCAATAAAGTATTTGACAAAACTAAGAATAAATGAGAAAAGACTAATGTTAAGTTAGATAACAAGCTTAATAAACAAGAAGCACAATTAGATAAAACTAAAAAAACTAAAGAAAAAGCAATTAGAAGAACTACTGCACTAAGCGCAATGCAAGAAGACAGGCAAAAATTCTATACAAGCGCACAAAATAGAAATCTATTTACTAGAAACAGTTCATCAAATGTAGATGGTAATGCAGGTGCATATAAACTAAGCAAAATTACTGATAATAAAAAATGAAGTGATATTGATAAGCAGGATAAAGCGAATGAAACTGCAAGCCAAAAACAAGCTGAAACAGTAAATTCTAATACTAATAGTAATAAAGAAATAGAAGAGTCAAAAAACAGCAATTCATCTAATTCAAATACTGATAAAGAAAAAGAAACTAAAAGTAAAGATAATAAAGAAATTAAGAATCTGGTTGAGAAAAATGCTAAGGAAGTAAAACGTATCAATGATGAAGTAGAAACTCTAAAACTTAATGATATTAAAGAGAAAAGTAAAAGAAAGAAGGGTAAATAATGCTACAGCCTAAAAACTTAAAAAAGACTCAAAACTACTTTTGAAAGTCCTTTAGCTGACTAGACTTTCTGGTAGTGTGCATTGTAATTATTCTTAGTGTAACAATAGGTTATACAGTATTTCCCCCTGGTTATCCTAAGAAGTGAAGTTTAATTCTTTCTATATTACTAATACTAGCATTTTCAACAGTTTTAATTAAGTCGAGTAAATATGACTGTAGACTATACATTCTATTCTTTAGAATGATTAAATATCTTTTTAGTGTCAAAAAATACAATAAAAATCAATATAGCCCTAAGTTATTAGTTCCTTATAAGGCTATTATTGAGAATAAGTTTATAAAAACTAAACAATTAAAAGCTGGATCAAAATATATTGCTATTTTGCGTTTCCAAGGCAAAAGCCCGTGAAACGAAGATTCTGAAGATAGAGAAGTATTTTTAAGTAAGTTTACTGAACTATTAGATACAAGCGACTATCATTTAACTTTTATAAGAAAAAAAGAATTAGCTGACTATAAGCAAAATTTTGAATGCTTAAAGAAAAATAAAAAAAGAAAATTAGCTACACTAACTGCTAATAAAAGTGCAAAAAGTGTAGTAAAAAACTATAAAGCTTATTATGAACATGTAAATAATGACTTAGAGTTATTAGATACTGAATTATTAGTAGATACATACTATATAGCACTATATGCTAAAGATCTTTTAGAACTTAAAAAAATGGTGCTTAATACTATTGCTAACTTTAACGCAATGGATATTGAAAGTGAATTAATAGAAGGCTTAGAATTGCTAAAGTTTTTAGCATCTGTAAGCTTAAAGTCCTTAGATGAAGAAGAAGCAGTTAAATATTTAGAGTATCAAATGAATAATAATCAAAGAGATTCATTTAATACTAAAGATGATCATATTTTTGAAACACTAACTTTTAAAGAAAAAGTTAAAGAGTTTTTCAAGTTTTTAAAAAGTAATTTTAAAAAGAAGCCTATAAATAAAGAAGTCAAAACTAATAAGCCTAAAACATTAGATGAATTGCTTTCATCTGATACAGTGTTTAAGCGCAATTACTTTATTAAAGATGGCAAATACTACTCAATACATACAATAAGCGAATTACCGCTTAATTTAAGCGAAGGCTGGGCTATAAGCTTATTTGACAATGACGCTACTATTGTCTGAAATATGGGCATATTCAATGAAGCGTCGCAAGCATCTTTATTGGATAAGTCTGGCAAAAGGATGAGTGATAATAAAACTTTAATTAAGTCAAATTACTTTAGGGCATCATCTAGTTTGCAAATTGAAGCCTTAGAATATTTACAGAGTCAATTGCAAGAGAATAAAAACTTATTAATGAATAGTTCATTAATGATAATTAATGAAGCTAACAGTTTAAAAGAATTAAGAAAAGCTGAAAGTAAAGTTTTAACTACTGCTAAAAGGGCTAAGTTAAACATTAACACTGTACCTTTTAAACAATTTGAAGCCTTAGCACAAGCGTGCTTAATTACTAGTGATAACTTACGCGAAGCAATACCAATGAGTAGTTATAACATTAGCCATGGCTGGCCATTTGAGAATGAAACTAATAATGATAGTAATGCATTTATCCTAGGTAGCACTGCATCGACTGGAGAACCTATTATTTTTGATCAATTCTATAAAAAGAGTGCAAGAAGAGTTAATTACAATATGTTTACTGTGGGCTCATCTGGTAAGGGTAAGTCGACTGATGTTAAAAAGGCTATTTTAGGCCATTTAGCACACAATAATAAGGTATATATTATCGATCCGCAAAATGAGTATGCTAAGTTAGGCAATCATTTTGGCGCTACTTTAATTGATTTAGGCCTAGGGCATAAAACAATAATTAATCCATTGCATGTGCAAATACAGCTTTTTAATGATGATGAAGAAATTAGCACTAAGTTAATAATTAATAAACATTTAGAATGGTTAGAAACATACTTTAAGTTAATTAATACTGACTGGAATCAAGACTACATTGTGTTTTTAATGTCAATGGTAAGAAGCCTTTATGAAAATATAGGGCTTTATAACTTAAAAAACATTAATGAATTAAAAGAGTTTAATTATCCAATAATGAGTGACTTAATTAATCATTTAAAAGAGTACAAATGAAAAGATGAATTCGAAAAACAGAGAAAGAAAATTGTTTTAGCTAACATAATAGACAGGCTTTCGTTTGACTATGAAAATAACGGTAAATATGAATATATTTACAACGGAAAAACTAACATTGATCTTTCTAATGACTTTATCATTTTCAATACACAAAAATTATTTAATACGTCTAAAGATAGTGGACAAGTAGGCTTATTTGTTCTCTTAAGCTTTATTCAAAACAAAATATTTAATAATGCAATAGAAGATAAGAGTGCAAAAACAGTATTAGTTATTGATGAATTGCATATGTATATTGATCCAAGCAATACTGCTACATTAGACTTTGTTTATACAATGACAAAAACAGTTAGAAAGTTTAATGCAGGTATGATACTTTGTACACAGAATCCATCCGACTTTTTAGGTTCAAGTAATATAACTAAAAAAGCTGAAGCTATATTGCAAAACTGTCAATATGCTAAGTTTTTTGGCCTTAAGCAAAAAGACTTAGAAGCTGTGATGGATATGTTCAAATCTACAGGCGGACTTAATAATACTCATCAACGCTTTTTAGCTGATAGCGACGTCGGAAACTTAATTTTTAGCTTACATATGTATTCAAAAATAAAAGGTAGTATCTACTACAACGAGTATGAAAAACAATTATTTTTTGATAAAGGCATAATAGGTCAATAAGGCCATTTTGCTTTTATTTTTTTAAACAAAAAGGAGTAAATAATGACTAAGAAAAATGAACCATTAAGAATAACTTTTAGGCTATATGAAAAAGAAGATATAGCAAGGTTTGAAAAGTTTAGAAAAGCAATTGAAATAGATAATAAAAGCACGTCGGAAGCAATTGCTGGAGTTTTTAAAGAGTATTTATATAACAAGGAAAAAGAGATAGTTTTTAAAGATGCATTAGATGATATTTACTATGCAATGAGAAAGGTGTTTTATTCATCATTGGCCCCTTTTCAAGCAAATATAACTAGAGAGTTATTAAAAAATAGGGCTGAGTTAATGCTTATTAGTAAAAAGCTAGATATCTTAATTAATTCTAATAGCAAGCTAGATAAAAAAGTTTTAGCTAATTTAAATATGGAGTTATTAGAAGAAGCACAGTATTTTGAAAAAATGAGACAAATATTAGATATTAAGCATGATGAAACAATGAATAAGATCAATGAAAAAGTAAAGACAATTAAAGATAGTGAAAAGAAATTTGAACGCTATAGAATGCATAATGGGGAATTAGATTCGCAAATTATAAGCCAAAAGTATGATGAATTCGAACTATTAATTAATGACAATAGGAAAGAGTAAGTATGAATAAAAAGAAACTAAGAATAATACTTTCTACTACTTTTTCATTACCTTTAGTAGCACTAAATACTAGTGCTTTTTTCCATGCTAATTCAAGCAATAGAAATACTAGATATTTTGATTTTCCAAATAGTAGATATCCTGTGACAGTTAAATATGACAACTATAAATATAGTTTTGAAAATGAATTTATACCGCCTGACTATGTAGGTCCTGCCCACACATTTGATGATGCAAAATTAAATATTAGAATTAAACCACCTAAAAAATGAAGTGAAGTGCTTAAGAAAGAGGATAGATCTCAAATTGGCAAATGACAAGTAATAGATAATGAAGAATGAGAAGAAGATATAGTAGATGAAAGAGATCCATGAAATGGCCCTGTTGCAATAGGATCTGAAACTTTTTCTAAAGCTAAGGGCTTTAAAATTACAAGAGAATTTGAAAGTTGAAAAAGTTGAGATGAATTAAGAAATTGGCTTGAATTCGACTCCGATGAAGATAAAAAAGATTTTATGAAAATTAATAATAAATATGAAAGGGAGTTTTTGAAACATTGAAAAAGTAATCATCCTAATGAGCATTTTGGGCTAGATATGAAAACTAAAATTACAATATCACTAGAAGCTAAAAACTTAATAACTAAAGATAAAAACATAAGCGCTGATGAAAGAAATGGAGATATTGAATATGATCGAAATGAAAAGTGAGACAAAGTAACTAGCTATAAAATAACTGTTGAATTATCTAGGCCTAGAGATATTGAAAATATTTTTGCAAAATATAAAACTGACTTTAACAATATTAAAAGTAAGTTAGAAGCTTACAGTTTTAACATTGAAACTGATACTGGCGGACAATTAGGCACTGATGAATCTAAGCAAAATGGCGATAAAACTAACATTGAAAAGTTAGATGAAAAGTTGCAAGAGTTTAATAAGCAAAATACTAATAGTTCAAAACTAAGGGCTGAATTTGAAGTTACTAGCCCTAGCACAATTGATATTTATTTAAAAAATGAAGATGGCACATTTAAAGAAACAGTTGCTAAAAATGTAAAAGTTAATATTACTCCATCTGCTGAATATAAAGGCAGAATTGCTAGAAAAAACTTAGAAGACAGGCTAATAATTAAATTAGGAAAATGAGTGGACTTTGAAAAAGGCACTACTAAATTAGTTGATGATAAATTAGAAAAAGATCCTAGTGATAAAAAAACAATTAATAATACAGGAGCTGAAAGATATGGCGGAAGATGAATTGCGCATACGCCATTAAAAGTTAACTTTACTGCTACTAGTGATGAAACTGAAGTTATTACAATAAATGGTAAAAAAATTGACGTTATTAACTATAGATTCGAAGAAGACTTAACTGACAATAGAAAAGATGCTGATGATAAAGAAAAAGTTTTTAATGCTGATATTAAAGATCAAAGTGATAAAACTGCTAAGAATGAATCTAATTCGCATGCTAAAAATGAATATAAAATTGAGATAACTAAGTATAAAGATAAAGCACATAAACAAGTTGAGTATAAATATACAAAAATAATTGTAATTGATAGTAGAAGTGCTCAAATGGACTATAAATGATTCGCCTGAGATCCTGAGAAAAATAGGCATCAAAAAGAGTTAATAGAAGAGTTTTTAACTGATGAAAAAGGCGAAGTTAAAAAAGATAAAGATGGTAAACCAATACCTAATGCTAAATATGATCCATTAATTGATAAAAAAACTGGTACTAAAAAACAATTAGTATGATTTGATTTTAAGCGTGGTAGTACTAAGTCAAATTTAGGCTTATTTGCTAATACTGATACTAATAGATATCCTGAAAAAGATGGCCATTATATACATAATAGTGATTTTGCTGATGATGTTGATTCTAAAGAAAGAAACTACTATAAGCTAACTAAGGCTCCATATAAAACTAAGACTCTATTTGCTCCGCATAGTAATGAAAAAGATTTAGACGCTGGAGTAATTGCTGAAGCAGTTGTATTAGATGGTAAAGGAGCATTAAAACAATTAATTGGTAAAAATGAAAATGCTACATTATTCAAACTAACTACTCGTGGCCTTTATAAAATACCTAAAAGTTCTACTAAACGTTTTCTAGCACTAGCAAATGAAACAGGATCTGATAATTATTTTTCGGAAGAAGGTATCTGACTTTTTACGTCAAATGCAAAAAATTCAATATCAAATTATAAATTTGTATTAATTAATAAAGACAGTAGCCCTTATAGCCATTTTTTAGATAACTTACCTAATTTTGATTCATTAAAGCCTTTATGAGAAACTAAACAAGGTAAAAGATTTTTCGAATACTTAGAAGCCACTAAAGAATTAAAACACGAACAAATAAAATTGCTTAATTATGAAGATGCAATGGAGTATTACAAGCAATATATTAATGACTTATGAACTGGTTTTGAAGTTAATAGCCCTATTGCTATAACTCCTAAGTTTAAGAAAATACCAAAACAAAAAAAGATTTCTGATATTGCATCTGTAGATAAATTTAAAGAATATGTAGATAAATTCGACAATAGCGATAAAGTAGAATTAAGTAAAGTTGAAGTTGGCGGAGAAAACTATTTAAAAGTATTTTTTAAGCTTAAAACTACAAATACTAGATATAGGCTAAGTCAAGATGGCTATGCCGTACATGTTGAAATTGATAACTCTGCTAATGATAGTTCAAATAGTACTAATAGTACTGATGATGGCTCTAAGCCTGGCAATGGCGATGGCAATGATCCATCTAATAAAAAAGAAACTAAGGAAAATATTTACCTTACGCTTAACTCTCAATTATTCTTAAATTTAGCATCTAAAAATAGCTATAGCTCATTTAAAAGAATTTTGCAATTCTTACCTAAAAATGATGTGTTTTTATCTTTATCTGAAAAGCACTTACAGTTACTAAATATTAATTATGACTTAAACGAACGACTTAAATTGTTAGTAGTTAATGTTTCATTTATCGATCCAAATAATAATAAAAAATATAACTTATTGCCTAAGTCTAGTTTCTCTATTTTGCTAGATTTTGCTAAGTCTATTAGTGATGATGATTCAAATAATAGAAAGCCTTATAGTCCATCTAATGGTAGTGATTGAGAAAGAGTAAGTCCTAGAGATGATAATTCAAATAATAGAGATGGAAACAATGGTTCAAATAGTATAGATGGAAATAATTCTGGCAGCTCTAATAATGGCAATGGCAATGACTCTGGCAATTCAAATGGTAATAACGGAAATAATATAAATACTCCTGGAAATTCAAATACTCCTACAAATAGCGGTAATGGAAACAATAGCCCTAATAATGGCGATAGTACTAATAGCAGTTCAAATAATGGCAATAGAGATGGAAACAATGGCTCAAATAGCGGTAATAGAAACAGTAATAACGGTTCAAATAGTGGCATAGATCCTAATAAGAATCCTTATGCTGATCCATTTAGTGAAAAATGGCCTACTGATAATTCATCTGGTAATAATGGTATTAGTGATGATGAAAGTGATATTGCTAAGGATAAAAGAAGTATTTTTAATGGCATAGTATTTAAAAGAATAAACTTAAAAGGCACTAGTACATTTGAAGAAGCTAAAGAATGAATTAAGAAATTAATTCAAGAACAGACTCCTAATTTAAAACTAGGTAGTGACTATGAAATTAAGAATTTAGATCAAGTCGCAAGAGAAAGAATATATCCGCAAACTAATGTAAGTGACTTTAAAAATGTTAATATTTCATTTGCTAACTTACAAGCTTTAGGCAAAAAATTTGGTTATGCAAGAGTTGAAGTAGTTAATGTTGTAGCACAAGCTTTAGATGAAGATATTGACTTATCAAAAATTAAGCTTAATGATATTAATTTAAATGAAAGCAAGCTTTCATCATTAAAAACTAAGGTTATTGATGAAATTAATAAGCAGTTTAAAAATAAAAACTTAGAAGTAGGTAAAGACTTATTAATTAAAAACTATGAAGCTATTATAAGGGCTTTAGCCTTAGGTAAAGGCATTAGTGCAAATGCTGAAATTGCAGGTAATAACATTAGAATTAAAAACTCTACTTTTGTAAAAATTACTAATAGTGCTGATATGGTTATAAACGATGAACTAGGCCCATATATTAGCCCTTTTGAATGAAATAGATCGGGCAATAATGGCTTTATTGATCCAAGCAATAATTCTAATGATCCTAATAGTAATGATAGAAATGCTCCTAGTGATGAATCATCAAATGATAATTCATCAAGCAATAATAGTAATAATGCTAATAATACAAATGAAAATGAAAGTGTAAATACTATCTATGACTTATCATTTTTAAAAATAGATAAACTAGAATTCACTGAACATGTAATGAGTGAATTAAGAGATAAAATAGTTAATGCTATCATTATTCAATTAAAAGAAAAATACTTTATAGAGTACAAAAAGCATTATGATATTGATCTAAATGAATTAAATGCTGTTGTTAAAAAAATAGCTACAAAAAGCAATGAATCAATTGAATCTGTTTTAACAATAAGATCTATACCTAAAGTATCTAGAAGAAGTACTTTAGCTACAGTTTCTAATTTAAATAAATTACTAGATCCTATTGAAGATTTAGATAAGCCATTAAATATTAATGATAATAGTAATAGTAAGAAATTAACTCAAAAGCAAATACTATTAATATTTATTCCTTTAACCCTTTTAGGCGCTACTGGTATTGGTACATTAATTGGCTTTATATACATTAGAAAAGTTAAGAACAAAATTAAGTAATTATTTTGTGTATAATATAGATGTTCTGAATAAGAACTATATTGGCAGTGTGGTTCGTGCTGGCCCTGCCTACCATTCGAGATGGCGAAATGAAGAGATCGAACTACTATAGGCGATTATGTCTATAGTTTTTTTATATATCTTTACATAAAAACATTTTGTTAAATTCAAAATGTATGCTATAATAAAATTGTTCTGAATAAGAACTACATTGGCAGTCTAGTTCTAACTGACCCTGCCTACCATATGAGATGGCGAAATGAGGAGATA
>NZ_LAUS01000004.1 GCF_005061465.1 Mycoplasmopsis bovis 8790 | reverse complement strand
GTTGAAGATAGCGAATGAAATAATGTTCAAACTTCGGCTGTTATCTATGACAATGTAATGCAAAAGTTATATGAAAATTTATATGATATTCAATACTTCGAAATAGATAGTTTTAGTGATATTCAAACAAACTGAAAATTTAGAGATGAAGGGATAAAAAACAAAAAAGTCTGTGAAGCAATAATTAAAAAATATTGCGAATACTATAGTAAACAATTATCAGATGAAATAGCAAATAATATGAACGATCTATTCTTTGAGAGTTTAGAGCGCAAATATAAAAATATTATCTATGAATCTCAAAAGGAAAAGCGTGGTTTTACTTTATAAATGTAGAATACGCTAAATTTAAGCAAAATAAGCCCTAATAAGGCTTACTTTTAATAAAGATGAATATTTTATCATCTTAAGCAATAATAACGATTTTAAAGGCATTTAAAGGCCTTTTTTATTTTGCAGGTTTTAATGTCAAAAGTAGCTAGGCATATAATTTAGATATTATGAACAAATTCGATATTGATATTTTTGATGAAGTCTTAAACACTACTAAAAGTCTATATGCAGCTAAAGCAAAAGAGTTAAATGATAAAGAATTTTACTTTAGAACAGTACTAAGAAAAAGTCTTTATCCTGACTGAGTAATTTTTAGGAAAACTAGTAGAGTCTGAATTACCTTAGGCGGTATTTTTACTCTCAATATTACAATGTATCAAACTACTGATGCTAATGGAAAGTGCAAACGTTTTACATATTATCACGATGAAAAATTAAAGCAAATATCTAAGTTTAAATATGATGAAGATGTTATTAAATTAGCACTTAAATTTTATTTTGAAGGAAACAAAATTCCTGATAGTTTAAAAAGAATTTTTCCTAGTAAGCAACTAATAAATTATTATCTTAAAGCATTTAATCTTAAAGAAAAAATAGAGAAAAAGAATGATGAAATATTAGCTAACATTGAATCTAATTTACAAAAAACTAATAGCAAATTAATGTTAGAAATGGACGACTTTTATATCTTTCATAAAAGCCAAAGAATTAGGAAAATGAGAGTAAGACAGGTAATAATGCACACTGTTAATGGAAGTAAATTATCAAACATAATCAATATGTTTTTTACCAAAAATATTGATGAAGCAACTACAAAAGTTAATGATATGCAGTTTATCAAAACTACAGTAAGTAAGCAATTAAATAAGTTTAATAGCAACAGAGAAATTATTGTAAATGGCGATGGTGCTAGATGAATAAAGCATCTAGCAAATGAATTAAATGCTTCATATTCCTTAGATCTTTTTCATATCAAAAAAGCAATTAATGACACATTTGGCACAAATAAATTTGCTTCTAAAGAGAATAAAACATACTTTAAAAACAATATAAATTATTGCTTAAATAAGCCCTGAAAAAATGCTTTTTCTGATGCAGTTTTTACTAAAAATGAATTAATGTTTCATACACTTTATAATGAATTTTTTGCTTATTCTAGCATTATAAATATGCCAAAAGTTATTCATCAAAAAGTACAAAATTTTTATAAATTCATCAAAAATAACTCCCCAACTGTCTTTAAAAATAATGAAAATGATAGTTCATATACTGAACATTTTGTCTACAATTCATTCAAAAAACACATTAAAAAAGACCAAAGTTTATACTGTTTTGAGCTTATAAAACTAAGAGTAATTTACAAAAATATTGCAAAAAATCAAGCCACACTTTTTTATTAAATTTCCAAAAATGCGAAAATTTTCCACTAGCAAACTAAAAAAATTGCTGTTTTTTTAACTAAAAAAATATCAATTTTGGACTTAATTTTCTATATAAATTTCAAGTACTTCTTATCAAGTTTTGGGAAAAACATTATTTTTTAATGTTTCAAATAATTGACATATTAATAAATTCTCTCTATCTAAATATTAGATATTTAGATAAATACACAAATTATTTTGCTATACTTTACTAGGTAAAGTATAAATGCATTTAATTTTATTAAAATATCATATATTTTAATACAAATAAGCTGGCGCAAATTTATTATTTTTTGACACTAAGAAAACTATTAGGCGCATTTGTGACAAAAAATTCTTTTAACATCTTTATTTTTCTAAAAAATAAAGAAAGCATAAAAGTGTCGTCCGGTAAGGACTTTGTGACACTCCCTTATCTTGCCTTTAAAGGCAAATAAAAAACCAGGCAAAAAAATTTTGAAACCTAGTTTTTTGCAATTTGCCTCCAAAAATTTTATTTGAGTTTTCTTTCAAAACGATGTAAAATTTCAATGATTGGATAGGGTTAAAAAGCTATCACATACTTAGATTTTACTGTTCCTAATTATTCATAAAAATAATTCAGGTTAATTATTCAATAATACCATTTTACTTTGGTTATAAATCGTTATCTTTATTGATCAGTAATTACCATATTTGCCTGTTTTATAGTTAAATATGCAAAGCATTAATAGCAGGCATCATTAAAAATTGCTTATGGAGTTTAAATAAGGCTCATTTTTTATTACTTTTGACTGCTCCGCAAGCATAAGTAAATTAAAATGCAATTTAAAATTATCAATTTTAAACATTAGCTTTTTGATATATAATTTAAAATTAAATTATAAAAAATAAGGTGGAGTACTTAATGGCATTACTTGGGAATGAAAAAATTTATTTATCAGAAGAGACATACAACAAATATAAAAATGAATATACAGAGTTAGTAACTGTTGAGCGTCCAGCAGTGCAAGCTTCTTT
This sequence comes from Mycoplasmopsis bovis 8790, assembly GCF_005061465.1. Lineage (GTDB taxonomy): Bacteria > Bacillota_I > Bacilli_A > Mycoplasmatales > Metamycoplasmataceae > Mycoplasmopsis > Mycoplasmopsis bovis_A. The sequence continues at coordinate 251,604 of NZ_LAUS01000004.1, read as the reverse complement.
AAAAGAAGCTAGAGCACAAGGTGACTTGTCAGAAAACGCTGAGTATGATGCAGCACGTGATCGTCAAAGTGAAGTTGAAAGAAGAATTTTAGAATTAGAACGTATTTTAGAAAATGCAGAAATTATTGACACAAAAAGTGCGGTGCAAAATAAAGCAGGAATTGGTGCAACTGTCAGATATTTAAATATGAAAACTAATAAAGAATTAGTTGTCACAATTATGGGGCCTCACGACAGCAACCCTATTGAAAACAAGATCAGCAACGAATCGCCAGTTGCACAAGCAATAATGGAAGCTAATGGAATTGGAGATGTTGTTGAAGTTGAAGTTCCTCAAAAGTACAATATTAAAGTTTTAGACATTAGCTATGCAAAATAATATTGATAAGAGAGTTCTTAAAGTTGTTTATTCAAAAGAAGAGTTAGAAAATAGAATATCTGAGCTAGCTTTTTGGGTAAATAATGTATATGCTAAAACTGATGGTTTAATAATTGTAGGCTTACTAAAAGGCTGTGTACCATTTTTAGCGCAATTAATTAAAGATGTAACTGTTGATCACAGACTAGACTTTATGATTGCTTCTAGCTATGCTGGCGGTTCTAAATCACTAGGCAGTGTTAAAATAATTATGGATATGGCCGAAGAAATTGCAAACAAGGATGTCTTAATTGTTGAAGATGTAATTGATTCGGGAATTACATTAAATAAAGTTAAAGAAATTTTGGAAACAAGAAATCCTAAATCAATCCGAATCTTGACACTGCTAGATAAACCATATCGCAGAAAAGTGGCTTTAAATGCAGATATGTTTGGTTTTCATGCCCCAGATGAATTTTTAGTAGGCTTTGGTTTAGACTATCAAGAAGAAATGAGAAATCTACCTTATATTGGAATTTTTAACAAAGAGTATTTAAAATAGTAATTAGAAAACAGCAGAAATTATAACTGCTGTTTTTCCTTTTTGAACCTGCTTTATAGTCTTAAACGGATTAAGAATTTTAAAAGAAAAAATGCCATAAGGCATTTTAACTAATTTTTATTTCATTTTCTGCTGGTATATCTATATTCATATTAGCTTTATCTTTTGATAATTTCTTTAATTCAACTAAGAACATAATTATGCCCACAAGCGCTACTATATTAAATGTAGTACCAACAACAAATAAAACTAAGTATTTTTGGTTAGGTGCAATTATTGCAGCTAAAATTAGCAGAACTATCATTGCAATATGAATTGGAACTATAAGCAGATAAATAAGCAAGTATGCGAAGAATGCAAGAGATGTTGTGCTCGTTGTCGTTCTGTTTAAAAGATCATTAATATTTAAATTTTTTGGATCAAGTGTAGAAGTTGAAACGGCAACTGAATTTTTAATACTGTATTGTCATACTAACAACAAAATAATTGCTAATAAGAAAATAACAAAGTTAGTTGCAAACAAAGATAAGTAAGCAACAGATAGCTTTTTAAGCTTGGTCAAATTTTTTGTATCTTGTGAATTCATCATAGTAAAATTATATCTATATTTTAGCTCGGGCTAAAAATATGAAAATTAATTGCGAATACTTAAAAAAATATATTAAAAAGCCTGTTTTATAGGCTTGAATGGCATTTATCAATATATGGCGGGAGTTAAAGGAATCGAACCCTTACAAGCAGTTTTGGAGACTGCAGTACTGCCATTATACTAAACTCCCATAAAAAAAATTACTTACCAAACTTGAAGTGACATATATCACCATCTTGCATAATATAATTTTTGCCTTCACTTCTAATTTTGCCAGCATTACGAGCACCTTGCTCACCATTATATTGTATATAATTTTCATAACTTATAATGTCAGCCTTAATAAATTTTTTCTCAAAATCGCTATGAATTAGGCCTGCACATTGTGGTGCCAGCATTCCATCTTTAAAAGTTCAAGCTTTAACTTCCATTGGACCAGCAGTAAAATATGTTTTCAATTTTAATAAGTCAAATGATTCTTTAGTCAAAATATCTAGCCCACTAAGATTAATATTGTATGAATTAAATCATTCATTTGCCTCGGCTTCATCAATTTGAGACAATTCTGACTCTAATTGCACTGAAATAGGAATTATTTTTTCTCCTTCAGACAATGAATTTTTTAATTCATTAAATAATTTATCATCAGCATAGTTGCTAATTTGTTCGGTTGATAAATTTGCTACATAAATAACGGGTTTAGCAGTCAAAAGATGATATGTTTTGATAAGTTTTGCTTCCTCTTCAGAAAGATTATTTATTAATGTTCTAGCAGGAAGTTCATTTTCTAATGTATGTTTAATTTTTTGTGCTAAGTTATATTCAATAAGCGCAGTTTTGTCACCAGATTTAGCCCTCTTACTTATTCTGTTTATTATATTTGAAACAGTTTCAATATCAGCTAGCATAAGTTCATAGTTGATAACATTCTTATCATTAACAGGGTTAATTTCGTTTGCAATATGCATAATATCTTTATTTTCAAAACATCTAACAACATGAATTATTGCATCTACTTCTCTGATATTTGAAAGAAATTTATTTCCTAATCCTTCGCCTTTAGAAGCACCCTTAACTAATCCGGCAATATCAACGAAGTCAAAAGTAGCTGGAACAATTTTTTCTGGATTAACAATTTTTGCTAATTCAATTAATCTTTGATCTTTAAGCGCAACACTACTTACATTTGGATCTATGGTTGTAAAGGCATAATTAGATGCTTCCACCTGATGCTTTGTAAGAGCACTAAATAATGTGCTTTTACCAACATTTGGCAACCCTACAATACCTGCTTTTAATCCCATAAATTATTACTCCTTCTATGTATCAAGCTGTTTTATAGTGCTATTGGAAATTGTCTAAGTGCACTATAATTTGTTTTATCTCTTTGTTTCTAGCCTTAAAGTCTGGCATTATAATTGAGCCACATTCATAAAATTTATCGCTGTGATTAGGATGAAATTCATGAACTAGTTCATGCAGAATTACAGCTTCAATTAGCCTTATTGGCATTGCTATCATTTTAACATCATATGTTATTTTACTAAGTCTTTTACCTTTTTTTATATTTGTTCCTCAAGCTCTTTTTTTCAAATTTATTTTAAAAGGAGGATTTGATAAAGCAAAACCAGATTGATTCATTATTTTTACAAATTCTAACTGCTTGTTTTTAATAAATTCTTCTAAAATCCTACTTAAAACATATATAAATAAATTTTTTCTTTTGATTTCATCATTCTTAAGTGATGCGTTACAAAAAATTTGTAATTTTGAACTATCTTCATCAAAATTAAAACTATAGTTCGTATGTAAATGATATTTTCATTCTAAGTCAACTAATTTATCATATATAGTAATTTTATGATTGTCAGGGTCATAACTTAAATAAATTTGCTTGTATTTATTGGCTGAATTTAATTTGCTATTTTTGCGTTTATGCTTGTTCAATAGACTAAAAAGTAAATTATCTAATTGAAAATTATTTCAATTTTCGATTGAAAAGTTTTCAATTGGTGAAGTTAAAACAATTTTGTTTTCATTGCCATTAAGAGTTAATTTTAAGTTTTTTGAACTGGGACTATATTTATGGAACACAATATATGTCTTAGCATCAAATGTTATGCTTTTAAGCTCTGTTAAAGTATTGGTTTTCATTATTCTGTGAAATTATTTGATTAAATTTTATATTATCGCTAGCTGATTGTGCCCTGTTTTTATTGATTACTTCAATAACTAAATTTATTTTTGACATTTCTAAGTCAGGTTCATCTACCATATATGTTTCAACTTCATCTAAAAGCAAGTCAACATTGCTTTTAGATGCTATTATAGTTGATGGCTCTTGCTTGTCAATGTCCAAAGAAGCTGAATCAGGGAAAATAATTAGCGAAAAGATAGGAACATTAACTTTACACATATTAATAAAATGTCTTATATGCCTATAATTTTGGTTAAATGGATTTTTAACTCTTATCTCTTTTTTATCATCCTTTAAAAGTAAATAATCATCAAAAAAACCACCATGTAAATGTCCAATGTACCGTTTTGCTTCAATTATGTAAACTGCTTTATTTGATATTAATATGCCATCTAGTTCAAAATAATTATTATCAGCATACTTAAATAAGCCACCATCTAAATAGTGAAAATTTTTACTAGATGCAATTGACATCATTTTTTCTTTAATAGTTTCTTCAAAAATTTTGCCTCTAGTTTTAGTTTGTGCTTTCTTTTTGCTAGTGTATATTCATATAACTAGAGTAATTATGATAAAGAAAGTAACTAAAAATAGCGCTGTTATAATTCCTAACATATTTTTCCTATGTCCCTATAAATTAAGTATTTTCTTCAAATATTGACCAGTATAACTTTTTTCAATTTTAGCAACTTGTTCTGGTGTTCCTGTTGCTATAACCATACCACCATTTTTCCCACCATCAGGCCCTAAATCAATAATATGGTCACAGCACTTAATAACATCTAAATTATGCTCAATGACTACAACTGTATCGCCGTTATCGACAATTTTATTTAAAACACTTAGTAAGTTAGCCACATCATAAGAGTGCAATCCAGTTGTTGGCTCGTCTAGAACATAAATTGTTTTGCCTGTAGGTGGTTTTTGTAAATATGTAGCCAGTTTAACCCTTTGTGCTTCACCACCACTTAATGTTGTAGATGGCTGACCTAATTTTATATAGTTTAGTCCCACATCACTAAGTGTTTGTAATTTGTTTTTTATATTAGCACGTGCTTCAAAAAACTCCAATGCATCTTCAACAGTCATATCTAAGACATCAGCAATATTTTTGCCCCTATATTTTATTTCTAATGTCTCCCTATTGTATCTCTTGCCTTCGCATTCATCACAAGGTACATAAACATCAGGTAAAAAGTGCATTTCAATTCTTAAATAACCATCTCCTGAACACTTCTCGCACCTTCCGCCTGGAACATTAAAGCTAAATCTTCCCTTAGCATATCCCCTTGCCTTAGATTCTTCTACAGAAGCAAATATATCTCTAATATCATCAAAAACTGAAGTATAGGTTGCTGGATTACTTCTAGGGGTTCTGCCAATTGGACTCTGGTTAACTGCTACAATTTTATCTATATTAAATGAGCCACTAAATGAGCTAAATTTACCAACTTTTTCAGTTTGCGATTTTGATAAATATTTAGTAAGGCCTTTGACTAATATCTCATTAACTAAGCTACTTTTGCCGCTTCCAGAAACACCTGTAACACCTATAAATTTGCCTAAAGGAAACTTTACGTTAATGTTTTTTAGATTATTTTCACTGGCACCATTAATTACTAATGTTTTTCCATTCCCACTTCGTCTAAATGAAGGAGTCAAAATTTTTCTTTTGCCACTTAAATAGCTTCCAGTTAATGAATCATCACAATTTTTTATATCTTCTAGCGTGCCTTGAGCAACAATTTTACCGCCGTGCACCCCCGCATATGGTCCAATATCAACAATATAATCAGCACTTTTAATAGTATCTTCATCATGTTCAACTACAATTAAGGTATTGCCTAAATTAACCATATTTTTAAGTGTTTGAATAAGCTTTTCATTATCTTTTTGATGAAGCCCAATTGATGGCTCATCTAAAACATATAAAACCCCAGTTAAATTTGAACCAATTTGAGTGGCAAGTTTGATTCTTTGACTTTCTCCACCACTAAGAGTTTCAGCATTTCTATTAAGTGTCAAGTAGCCTAAACCAACATTTTTTAAAAAATACAAACGGTTATAAAGTTCATTTAAAATAAGTTGAGAAATGTATGTTTCTTCACTATTGAGTTTTAGGTTTTCTAGCGTTTCTAATACATCTTCAACACTCATTCTAGTAAAGTCATCAATATTAAAATCATTAATTTTTATGCTAAGCGCATATTTATTTAATCTAGAACCCTTGCATTTTTCACAAGTGAATGAACCCATATATTTTTTAAGTCAGTCTCTAATTCTCTCACTAGAAGTATTAAAATAATCATTTTCAATTTTTTCTAAAATTCCGGGAATGTGCCTGTTTCTTCTAGTTTTATTGCCGCTTGATGAAACTAAAACATATTCAATATCTTCTTTCGAGCCATATTTTATTATGTCAATTTCTTCTTTAGAAAGCTGATCAATTGGAGTGTTTTTGTCTATTTTATAGGTGTTTAGCAAAATATCAAACTCTTGTCATTCTAAGTTTTGACTATTAACTATATTGGCATAAATTTTGATAGCACCATCATTAATAGTTCTTCATTTTTCAGGCACCAATGCATCAAAGTCAGCCCTTAGGTTAACTCCTAAACCCTTACATAGCTCACAAGATCCAAATGGTGCATTAAATGAAAATAATTTAGTATCAATTTTAGGCATATCAAAGTCTTTATAAATACATGAGTGCAATTTAGAAAACTTTTTAACTTCTCCTTCAGTAGTTTCTACTTTTAAAAGCCCTTTAGAATAATCTAAAGCAACACTAATTGCTTCAGAAATTCTATTTTGATTTTCTTCATTAAGCACAACTCTATCAACTACTATATCAATATAGTGCTTTATGTTTTTTTCTAATTTAATTTCATCATCTAGTGAGTAAATTTGGCCATCAACTTGAACACGTAAAAAGCCTTCTTTTTTTAGCTTTTCAAAAAGATTGGCATGTGTGCCTTTTTCGCCATCAACAATTGGTGAAAGTATGTATAAACGAGTTTGATCAGGAAATTCATAGATACTTTTTAAAATGTCATTGTTAGTTTGAGTAGTAATAGGAATTTTATGATTTGGACAATATGGCTTGCCAATACGAGCAAATAGTAATCTAAAGTAGTCATAAATTTCAGTAACTGTTCCAACAGTTGATCTGGGGTTATTATGAGTAGTTTTTTGTTCAATTGAAATAGAAGGACTAAGTCCTTCAATTGAATCAACATTAGGTTTGTTAGTTCCACCTAGAAATAGGCGTGCGTAATTACTTAAGCTATCAACATATCTTCTGCGGCCTTCTTCATAAATTGTATTAAATGCCAAACTACTTTTACCACTGCCAGATAGGCCTGTAAATACAATTAACTGATTTTTAGGAATCGTAAGATCTATGTTTTTTAAGTTATTTTCTTTAGCGCCATGAATAATAATTTGATCTCTTGCACTCATATTATGACTCCTTACTTTTGCTTATATTACCTTCACGCAGTTCAATAATAATATCTCTTATTTCCATTGCTCTTTCATAATCAAGTTCTTTTGCAGCTTGCTCCATTTGTTTTCTTAATTTTTCAATTAATTCGTCTTTTGAAAGTTTCGCATCTTGATTTTTTGAATTAGAATTTTTGAAATAAAACGAGATAGCATCAGCCATTTTTTGATTATGAATAGGCTCTGGGATAGGTTTTATTATAGTTTTTGGAATAATGTTGTGTTTCAAGTTATACTGTTCCTGAATTTGACGAATCTCGCTGTTTTGTAGCATTGTTTCTTGCATGCTCTTTGATACTGAATCAGCATAAAATATAACTCTACCATTACTGTTTCTAGCTGCTCTACCAGTTATCTGAATTAAGCTTCTGGTTGAACGGAAAAAGCTTTCATTATCCGCATCTAGCACCATTATTAAGCTAACTTCAGGCAAGTCAATTCCTTCACGAAGCAAATTAATTCCGACTACACAATCGTAAATACCTTTTCTAAGTTTCCTTAAAATTTCATTTCTTTCAAATGTTTTGTGTTCGCTGTGAATATAAGCAATTTTCTCATTTTTCTCCATAAAGAATCTAGTTAATTCTTCAGCCAACGATTTGGTTGTAGTTAGAATTAGTGTTCTTTCGCCTTTTTCTTTTTGTTTTTGTAACTCATCATATATATCTTCAATTTGGCCTTTAGCAGGTCTTACTTCAATTAAAGGATTTAGTAACCCAGTTGGACGAACAAATAAAGTAGTTACTACACCATGAGTTTTGTCTAATTCATATTCATCTGGAGTAGCAGAAATATATATTTTTTGAAAATCAAAACTAGTTTCAAATTCATCAAAAGTTAATGGTCTGTTATCTAAAGCACTAGGCAGTCTAAAACCATAATCAACTAAGGTTTGCTTGCGAGATCTATCACCTTTAAACATAGCTCTTAATTGAGGCATCATCATATGCGATTCATCAATAAAAACAATAGGATTTTTGTCATGAAAATAGTCTAATAATGTATAAGGTCTTTGACCAAAAGTCCTGTTGTCAAGGTACATAGAGTAATTTTCAATTCCAGGACAGGTTCCAAATTCTGCTAATGAATCAAGATCTCTTTCAACCCTTTCTTTTATTCTTTGAGCTTCTAATAATCTATTGTTTTTTTCAAAATATGCAATACGCTCTTCTAATTCAATTTTGGCTAACTCAACAGTTTGCTTAATTATGTCATTGTTAACTGTATATGCATCACCGGGGAATAGCAAAAATTCATCATAGCTTTGAAATACTTCTTTTGTTATTGGATGCAATGTCTTAATTGATTCAATTTCGTCACCAAAAAAATCAACTCTAATCATAAATGAATTATCATAAACAGGTTGTATCAAAACTAAGTCGCCCTTAACAGCAAATGATCCTAGTTCTGAATTGGCATCATTACGAAAGTAATTTCTTTTTATAAGCGATCTAATAAAATCGTTACGCGAAATTTTTTGACCTTTATGTATAGTCATAAAGTTATTTTCATACTCATATGGATTTAGAGCACCATAAATAGCTGACACAGAGGCCACAACAATAGTGTCATTACGGCTTAAAATTGAGTTAACTGCACTCATACGCATTGAATCTATTTCAGCATTGCGTTTACTAGTTTTATCAATGTATGAATCGCTAGAAGGAATATATGCTTCAGGACGGTAATAGTCAAAATATGAAACAAAGTATTCAACTTTGTTTTCAGGAAAAAAACCTTTTAATTCGCTATATAGCTGGCTTGCTAACGTTTTATTGTGAGACAAAACTAAAACTGGACGGTTAAACTTGTTAATGACATTTGCAATAGTAAAAGTTTTTCCGCTTCCTGTTACACCTTGTAACACTTGTTCTTTAACATTATTTTTAATGCCTTCTACTAATTCATTAATTGCTTTAGGTTGATCGCCAGCAGGAGCATATGTTGAATGCAATTTAAAACTATACATATTAATAAATTATAATGTTATTATGTTTACAACTGCATAAATATGACTATATAACATTTGACCTTATAATATCACCAGTTTGCAAACTGACGACAGCATAATGCTTAATGCTATACTTCTCAATATAGTTTTAATTATTGAGAATCTAGGTCTCTTTCCATCATTTTGGAACTTCTCAAATGTATTGTTTGAATTACATTTATCATTTTCAAATCATCTGTAGGAATTTTGTATAAGTACAAGAGATCTCGTGTTTGATCTAATCTTGCAAATTTTAAAATATCAAACTCACTTTTTGGGCCAAAACTTGTTATGTCAAGATTTCAATTTGAAGTTGCTTTAATTTGAACTTTTTTAAAATCGTTTGTTAATGCATCTTCAGAATCATTTCCAGAACTTAAATAATAGTCATTAACATAACAGACTATTATTTCGCTAAATGATTCATGAAAATTAATACCTCGTGTGTAAATGTTTTTAATATGATTGGTTAAATATTTTTAAACAGGATAAAGATCTATTATCTTGGTATATCTATCCTTAGTTACTTTGCTAACATTCATTATATTATTATAATGTTTTAGTAAGTTAAATTCATTTAATATAAATGCATTTCAAATAAAGTTATTAAAATTAGCATTGTTTTTTTATCATAATTCAATTGTTGCAATTTTACAATAGTAAATACTAAAGGAGACAAATGTATAAAGTAGGTAGCTTGTTTGCTGGAGTTGGCGGGATTGACTTAGGTTTTGAACAAACCGGAAAATTTAAGACTATATGAGCAAATGAATTTGACAAAAATGCAGTTTTGACATATAAATCTAACTTCTCTACATTTGTTTCAAATGAAGACATAAGAAAAGTAGATGTTAATGATATTCCCGATGTTGATATTATTTTATCTGGATTTCCATGCACATCATTTAGCATTGCAGGTTACCGAAAAGGGTTTGAGGATGAAAAATCTGGTGACTTGTTTTTTGAAACACTAAGAGTAATTGTTTCAAAACAACCAAAGGCGTTTCTTTTGGAAAATGTTAAAAACTTGGTTGGCCATGACAATGGTAAGACTTTTAGAATTATTAAGCAGTCATTAGAGGCGAATGGATACTTTATTAAGTTTGCAATTTTAAATGCTAAAGATTATGGAGACATTCCGCAGAATAGAGAACGTATTTATATTGTTGGTTTTAAAGACAAACATTCGTATGATGCTTTCTCTTTTCCACTGCCTGTTAAATTACGAACATCAATAAATGATTGTTTGGAAGTTAATGTTGAAGATGATAGTTTTTACTATTCTGCAGAGAAAAATGTTTTTTACAGCAAGCTTGCTATCGAAATTAAAGATTTTAATTCTATCTATCAGTGAAGAAGAAAATATGTAAGAGAAAATAAAAATGGCGTTTGTCCTACACTAACTGCCAATATGGGAACTGGCAGGCATAACGTGCCATTAATTTTAACTAAAAAAGGCATAAGAAAATTAACTCCACGTGAGTGTTTTAATTTTCAAGGTTTTCCGTCTTCATTTAAGCTACCTAACATTGTTAAATCACACTTGTATAAACAGGCAGGCAATTCAGTTGTTGTGCCTGTGATACGAAGAATTGCAGAAAAAATATTTATTGCTCTCAACAATTAAAATGCTTTATTTAACAATAAAGCAGTGTAATAAGTACTATTAAACAAAATGTATATCAGCAAAAAACTGCTGATATTTTTTTACAAAGAAGACAAAACGAAAAAGGCAGTTGTTTATAATGAGTAAAAAGTTCATTCAAAAAACATAACAAATATGATTGAAAAATTTTCAAAGCATAGAGTGTTATTTAAGTATTTAAAAATTAAAAAGCAATGGAACCCACTTCATCTATAAGATCTAATTTTTCAAGAATAAAATCAGCAACATATTAACTTAAGCAAAAAACAAAAGTTCTGCAACACTTGCAAAACTTATTTGTTTTGTTATTTATTCATTAGGCTAATATTATCATTTTGGTTAAATAGTCATATAACTAGTTTTTGTTTTTCGTCTTTTGTAAATCAGTATTTTCTGTTATTGATTAGATTATAGGCATATAGGGCAAAAAAAGTTTGAAAATTTAAGACTCAAAGATATGGTTTCTTGCTCCGTCATGGGTTGGGGTCATTTTCTAATGCTCTAAATGCTATGAATGATAAATTAAATAATTGCAAAATAGGCCCTAAAAATAATATTCAGATAACACCTAAAACCATTAAGGAAATAGCCAAGCCTAATGAAACACTATTTCATTTACGGTACACAAGTAGTGCAATAATAACTGAAACAATATATAAAAATGCTAATAAACCTATAAAATAGACGGTATAGAGAAATTTTTTGTTTCTTGAATACGAAGCAAATCTTTCTAATTTGTCAATATTTATGTCATTCATAACACTCTCCTTTATCCAATTGTTACTGATTCAGATATGTAATTATATTTATAGGCATAGTTTTTCTTGCTAGTTCATATTAAGACGCTACTGCTTACTCCAAATTGTCCAATGAACATCAAAATACTTAAAACGATCTTAGAACCAACGTTTAGTGAACTAGTAATTCCAGTTGTTAACCCTGAAGTTCCAAAAGCAGAAAAAACTTCAAAAAACACATGTGTGGCATTATATTGAGATCTAGGAATTAAACCACTAAAGTTATCGAAGCTAGACATAACAACCAAAGAAACAAAGCCAACTAAAACTACGCTTATGGTCGAGACAATTGTACTCATTTTAACTGTGTCACTATCAACTTGTCGCTTAAATGCTCTAACATTTGGCCGTCCAAATACTTTGCTTATAATTAATAAGAATAAAATAGCAAAAGTTGTTGTTCTTATGCCACCACCAGTAGAAGCAGGCGCAGCACCAATGAACATTAATGTTCCCAAAACCCATAATGTAGGCTCAGATAGAAGGTGTAAATTAAGCGTTGAAAATCCAGCACTACGAGTTGATATTACCATAAATAATAGTGATCAAGTTTTGTATGCATTGTTCCCATAGTATTGTAAATTAGACTTAAAAATCGATTCAGTAGATGATAATTCAAATGAAATTGCAAAAATAAAACCAAACAATGTCACTACTAAATAAGTAACTACAGAAATTTTAGTAAATAAACTTCAATTGTAATATGCATTTTTATTAATGCTCTTAATTCTTATATAGTTAAGCACATCATGAATAACAGGATATCCAATGCCACCTATTAAAAACAAGATCATAATCATTACTTGCAGACCAATATTTTTATAATATGGCATTAATGAATTATCGCCAATTATGTCAAAGCCAGCATTATTAATTGCGCTTATAGCATGAAAAATACCAAATCGAAAACTATGGCTTCAATTATGATAAGGACTGTCAAAGTCAACTGAATTATTATTAACAACTTCTCTTAAGTGTGCTAGTTCTGTTTTTGGAGCTACATAATAAAAGTAAAATGATAAGCCAATGCTTGCCAATACTAAAGTTACCATCAAGAAGATCATTGAATCAATAATCATTCTCTTGTTTTTAAAAAAGTCAGAATGGCCTCTTTCATATGAAACTAACTCAACATCGCTTAGACTTACATGACCTTTCATAAATATGACATTAATTAAAAATATTTTTAAGGCAAAGAGACCAAAACCACCTAAAAGTGCGGCAATAGCAATCAGACTCTGCCCAAACATATTTCATGCTTTATATGTAGGGTGGCTAACTAATCCAGTGTTGCTAAAAGCACTACATGTTGTAAAAAATGCATCTCAAAAAGTAATTTTGTTTTCAGCAACATAACTAGGATTGTGAGTTATTTTGCTATTAAGAAAAAGAGTGATTATCAAAACCACTAATGCATACATTAGTAATATAAATTTAACTTTTGTACCGTTCTTAGTTCATAATTTAATTTTTCTAAGAAAATTTCTAAATTTACTGTTTCTTCATCGATAGGCAAATTTATTTGATCTCATTTTACTTAACCGCCTGTAAGTGTGCAAGCATTATAATATTAAATTATACAATTTAATTATAAGTATTAATTTATCATTTTGTCTATGTAAGTAGCATCAATCACTTTATATAAAGTTTATAAAGTTTATGACTCTTAATGAAAATGTATAATATAAACATTAAATATTTTGTTTAATTTAGGTGGTAACTTATGGCTAAGAAAAGAAATCAAGACATATGCATTATAGGCACCGGTCGTTTTGGGAGTGCAGTAATTGGACAATTGGCCAAAATGGACTGCTCACTTTTACTAGTTGATAGTGATGAACACGTATTAAATGAATATAAAGATGTAGCCCAAAAAATAGTTGTGGCAGATGCTACAAACATTAAAGCCTTAAAAGCCTTGAACATAGCCGAAATGGACACAGTTGTTGTAGCTGTTTCAGACAATATTGAAATAGTAGCTGCACTATTAGAGCTTGATGTTAAAAACTTAATTGTTAGAGCTAAATCTAAAACTCATGCTAGGGTCTTAAAACAAATTGGTGCAAATGTAATTATTCAGCCAGAATATGAAGCAGGCGTAAGAACTGCCTTAATAGCTGCTAATCCTAACTTTATGCGTTTTAGCCAAAACTTACAAGAAATCGGCGACAATTTCGTAATGGGAACAACTTCCTTAAACTCGCAGTTTTTTGAAGGAAAACCAATTAAAGAAATTAAATTCAGAGATCTTGGAGTAAGTGTTGTTTTAATTAAAAGAGGTGCTAGAAGCATTTTGCCTAGTGGGCTAACAACCTTAGAAAGAGGCGATTTGCTTACCTTAATTGGTAAAGTAGAAGATGTTACAGTAATGCTTGCCGAATTGAATAAATAACTTATAATGCTATTTTATAGACTAATTTGTTGTTTTAACAAAACAAAATAATTACCGAAAAATTGACTGCAGGAACGCAGTTATTTTTTATTTGACTTAAATTTAGGATTTTTTTAAAAATTCACAAAAGTAACTTTATGCATTTTTATTATTTTAATAAAAACGCAAAAGTGTATAATAGTGGTGGATAGTGGAGGATTGTGGAATATGTTTGGTGAATTTACACGGACAATTGATGAGAAAAATAGAGTTGCAATTCCAGCTAAATTAAGAGATAGTTTAGGAAGCAAGTTCTATATCACAATTGGTCTTGATGACGTTGTTGAATTAAGAAGCGAAGAGACTTTTATGACTTTTAGCAATAAGTTAATTACTCAAAGTCAATTCAGTTCAGAAGCTCGTTTGATCAGAAGAGCATGACTTGGTAAAAGTCAGGAAATTGAACTTGATTCGCAAGGCCGTTTTACAATTCCAAAACAATTTTTAACCCATGCAGCTATCCAAAAAGAAGTTCTGCTTATTGGCGTTGGTGATTTAGTCGAACTATGAAGTGTAGAACAGTATGCAAAGTATGAAAGCGAATTAGACAAAAACTCAGTTGCAAATGCTGCAGCTAAGTTAGCAGAAAAAAACTAAGATGGAAAATAAGCATATACCGATTTTGTTAAAAGAAGCAATTAACTCATTAAATATCAAAAGTAATGGAATTTATGTTGACCTTACTGTTGGTATGGGCGGGCATTCTGCAGAGATACTAAAAAAACTTGATAACGGCTTGCTAGTTGGTTTTGACAAGGATCTTTTTGCGATAGAAGAGAGTCGAAAAAGATTAAGTAAAATTGGCTCAAATTTTCAATTAATTCATTCTGATTTTGTAAATGTAACAGATGAATTAGCAAAATTGAATATTACTGCTGTTGATGGTATATTAGTTGATTTAGGAATTTCTAGTCCACAAGTTGATAATGCTGAAAGAGGATTTAGTTACAACAAGGATGCTAGATTAGACATGCGTATGAATACTAATCAAGCATTAGATGCTCATTTTGTAGTCAATAACTATGATGAAAGCACTTTAATTTCAATTTTTTATAACTATGCAGAGGTAAAGCTTGCTAAGCAAGTTGCGAATGCTATTATAAAAAATAGACCAATTAATACAACATTAGAGTTAGCTGAAGTTATAAAGTCAGCATATCCTGCAAAGTTACTAAGTCAAAAAAATCCATGTAAGGCTGTTTTTCAGGCAATTAGGATTGAAGTAAATAATGAATTTAATTCAATTGAATCTATGCTTTCACAAGCGCATAACCTGCTAAAAAAAGACTCATCTTTAGCAGTTATAAGTTTTCATTCATTAGAAGATTCACTTGTCAAAAAATTCTTTGGGAATTTAATAAAAAGCAAACATCCATCAAAGATGCCAATTAAAGAAGATAAAAAATACATTGTTAAGGTTTATAACCCTTCAAGATCAGAAATTGAATTAAACAACAGATCAAGGAGCGCAAAACTAAGAGTATTAACTAAATTAGCATAGATTTATTTATTTTTGATATTTAAATAACAAAAAAGGGGGTAGCATGAAGACATTGAAAAAGCACAACTATTTTGGTGCATTTTATCTTAGTGAAAAAGAAATTGAATTTGTTGTGCTTTCTTTCATTGGAACACGCTACATTCCTGTTTATCATCGATCATTTACTTATGATGCCAATGATAAAAACCAATTAAAGTTAAATATCAATCAAATTAAATCTGAGTTAAGTTCTAAGTCATCATTTTTCAATAAAAAAGGTTCTTATTCTATTGAATATTCATTAATTTTGGCTGATAAATATCTAGGCTACAGAGAAAAAAGCCTACAGATAAAAACTGATTATCTAACATTTAACTTGTACGAACAAAAAGTATCAGATAACACTATAAATCAGTATCAAAATGAAATTAACAAAAGCAACTCACTTCCTAATACTTTTGTAATAAGTAACAAAACTTACTTATATCAACTCTTTTCAGAGCATAATTATTCAAAAGAATATTTGCAAATGCCATATGAAAAAGAAGGCAAAAAATTAGTAACAAATCAGTTATTAATTACTGTCGATAACACTTCATTTATTGCAACATTGCATCTCCTTTTAAATAATGCAGGCTTTAATATTAAAAATGTTCTCTTAGAATCAGAGTGCTTAAATATTAATAAGCTTGATAATAAATTTAGACTTATAGTTAATTTTTCTTGAAATTTTGTAAGTTTTCTTGGTCTTGTTAATAATAATCCATTTTTCTATAAAAAATATGTCTTAGACATAGAAAAGATAAATGAATTATTTACAAAAGAAGCTAATGTAAGTTTACATAATCTTGATTTACTAATTAATTCTGTAGTAAAAAACTATGATTTGTATTCCTCTTTAGATGATAATCATCTAGAAAAACGAATTTTAAATATTTTAGAAAATATTATTACTGAAGTTTCTAATGAATTAAAAATATTATTAGCAGAAAATATTATTTATCCTGACATAGAAATTTTAGTAAATGGCAAAAGTACAGATTTTGTGTCTCATATTTTAAAAAAGGAAATAAAAGGCTATTCTATAAATAAATCAGAAAATGCCGACTCACTTATTTTTGGTTCTAATAAATACTTTATTGGCGCAGCTTACCTATCTAGTGAGAATCTGCCTAAAATAAGTGATACATTAGAATTACTAAATACTATTCCTTTATATAAAACAAAGACACCAGGAATAAACAAAATTTTAAAATCATTCTATAAAACAGTTAATGCATAATTTTTTAAATAAATCTATAAAAAAGGAGAATCGGTCATGAACGATTCAACAGTTTTTCCAAATTTAAAGGTCAAAGTTTTTGGAATCGGTGGTGCTGGTAACAATGCAATTAATAACATAATTGCAGATGATCAATTTGATAGCTCAGCAATTGAGTTCTGAGCCATTAATACTGATTCACAGCACTTGCAGGACAACAGAAACAAATGCGAGAATAAATTGTTATTAACTAATCCAATATACAGTGGTTGTGGTGCTGGTGGCGATCCTAAGGTTGGAAAAGAATGTGCTTTAAATTCTATTGACCAAATCAAAGAAATTTTAGCTGATACAAACGTTTTGATCCTAGCAGCAGGCCTTGGCGGTGGCACCGGTACCGGAGCAACACCTGTTATTGCGGATGTAGCTAAAAAAATGGGCATACTAACAATTGCTATTCTTACAACACCTTTTGATATGGAAGGTGAAATTAAAAAAAGTATTGCATTAGCTGGAATAAGCGAAATTAAAAATCATTCAAATTCCTACTCATTAGTCTCAAATCAACAAATTTTGGAAACTTACAAAGACTTTCCATTAAATATGGCTATGCAAATGGCTGATAAGAAGTTAAAAAACCTTATTAAGAATGTAATTGATATTTTAAATCTTAGTTGATTTATAAATATTGACTTCCATGATTTAAAAAATGTTTTAGAAAATGGTCAAAATACTTTTATTGGCTATGCTAAAACTAGTGGCTCTGACAAAGTTAAAAAAGCAGTCGATGAAGTTGTTAGTGACAACATTAGTGAAATAAAGAGCAATAATAACTATAAAAATTTATTAGTCTCATTTCATATTGACTCTAAAGGCACATTAACAGAAATTAATGAGGCAATAGAATTATTAAAAGAACACTTTGGCACTGACACACACATTAAATTTGGCATTATTAATGATGCTTGAACAGATGAAAGAGAAGATTTTTTCACAATAGGCATAATTGCTGGTCAAGGTGAAATACATAGTAGCATTGACTATCATAACAAGATAAAAGGGTTAAAAGATAATTCATTAATAAATGAACAATCTAATATCATCAATGTAGAAAACACTGATGAATATGACCAAATTGTCACTAAAAATGAAAAAATCTTAGAGCAAAATTCTGACTTAATTCCCGATTTTTTTAAGTAGATTTATAAAATAAAAATGCATCCACAGTACTATAAAACAGTAATGGATGCATTTTTATATATTAGCTTATTAATGATTGATATCTATCTCACATTGCAAATTCTTCCAATTTATCATACTCTTCCTTGTTGATATCTTTTAAAGTTGCAATTCAGTTTTCATCGTCATAGACGGATGTAATTAAAGATGGTTTAGCAAAAATAGAATCATTAATTTTTATAATTGATGCTTTAATTGGCATTTTAAATTCTTTTTCTTCTTTAGCTGTGTAAGTTATCATAAATAATTCATCTGTACCATAAACACAATTTTCTTTTACTAATATCTTTAATTCTTTAATTGAAATCAATTCATCTTGTGCATCAGGAGTAAGTCTTAAAACATATTCATTTTTGTCATCTAAGTATTCAAGTGTAAATTTACCAATTAACTTTTTCATATGTAACTCTCCTTATGTTAGTTTATTTTAGGTCTATAAAACAATGATTTTAGAAAATTTGAATGAATAAAATTGTAAATTATCAATTCATTTATCTAATTAAACTAACAAATATTAACAACACAATAATTATACCAATTTGAAACTAGCTACAACTGGTAATAATTTTGTATAGTAAATAGATCTAATAGTAAATTTGTATAAGAGTTTGAATATATCACAAATATTTATATAATTGAATTAAGTATATAACTTAAATAAATCATAGAAAGAGAAAATGCATCGATTTTTTGTAGATAGAAAAGAAAATGATTATTTTATTCTTGATGAAAAAATAATAAAACACATAAAAAGTGCACGATTATTTAATGAGCATTTTTT
Organism: Mycoplasmopsis bovis 8790; assembly: GCF_005061465.1. Lineage (GTDB taxonomy): Bacteria > Bacillota_I > Bacilli_A > Mycoplasmatales > Metamycoplasmataceae > Mycoplasmopsis > Mycoplasmopsis bovis_A. Next base: position 232,770 of record NZ_LAUS01000004.1, on the reverse strand, counting down.
ATGCAATTATTTAGGACGCTTTTATGAATGTTTTTTAGAAGGCAACAAGGCTAAAATAGTTAAGGAATTATCTATAAATCATGAATATACAAATGAGATAATATTAGCTGCTCCTATTATCAAAATTAAACGGTTTGAATGATTAATTCAAAAAGCAACTGAACTAGGAGTTAGCAGAATAATTCCAATGAATTCTAAGTATGTTGATCAAACAATTGTTAAGCATGAATTTGGCAAAAAAATCGATCGTTTTAATGAAATAATCAAAAACGCTGCTGAACAAAGCTTTAGAAATATTGTGCCAAAATTAGAATCAATTATGACTTTTGAAGAAATTATTTTAAACAACCAGGATAAAAAAATCTATGTTGCATATGAGAATAAAGAATTAGATAGTCAGATTGATAAAATTGATACTAATAGCATTTTAATTGTTGGGCCTGAAGGCGGACTATCAGATAGTGAAGTTGATTTTGCGCTCAAAAACAACTGTTTTATAGTATCATTGGGTAAAACAATACTAAGAGTTGAAACAGCATGCATATATATGCTTTCTAATGTAAGAGAAAGTGGAAAATAGGAGAATAATATGAATGAAAAAATAAGATTAGAAGACGATTTTTACGAAAGTGTCAATGGTGAGTGACTAGAAAAAGCTCAAATACCAGCGGATAAGTCATCAATAAGTTCGTTTTATGAAATTCACAACAAAAATGAAAAAGACTTGATAAAAGAAACTGACGATTTAATAGCTGAAAAAAACATAAGCTGAAAAAGAATTAAAGATCCAGTTCTCTTAAATTATGCACTTTTTGCTGATATGGCTTATGATTTTGAAACTAGAGAAAAGCTTGGTGTTTCGCCAATTTTACCTACTTTAAAGGCTATTTTAGCACTTAAAAACAAGGAACAACTAATTGAAAAATATAAATACTTTCGTTTTAGAGACATAGCTCTTCCTTTTGAATTTGGGATTATTCAAGATTTTAAAAATGTTGAGGAGCAAGTATTATGCCTCTCAGGCCCAAATTTGATATTACCTGAAAAATCTTATTATGATGATAAGCATCCGGCTAAAGAGTTGTTAATTTCTAAATTTAAAGAAATGAGTCTTAAGTTGCTTAAATTTTATTATTCAGACGAGCAAAAGAATGAAAGGATTATTGACCAAGCATTAGCTTTTGATTCGTCATTAGTTGAGTTTTCTCCTAGCGCTGAAGAAAATGCTGATTATGTAAAACTATATAATCCATACAGTATTTCTGATGCGGTTGCACTTTCTAAAAATGCTGATTTAAAGGCGATTTCGGAAAATTTAGTTAATAAAAACTCTAAATCAATTACTAATGTTGTAGATAAATTAATTGTTTTTTATCCTAAATTTTTAGAAAACATTGACAAAGTATTCAATGATGAGAATTTTGAAAATATTAAGTCATGAATGTTTTTAAAAACAATTATTCAATACTCTAGCCTTTTAAATGATGAATCAAGAGTTATAGCAGGAGAATTTGACAGAACACTAATAGGTCAAGATAGCCCTATGACTAAAGAAAAACATGCATTTTATATTGCTTATAATAGATTTAGAATTCCATTTGGCACTTATTTTGCTAAAAAAACATTTGGCGAAAAAGCAAAAGCAAATGTTGAACAAATGGTTACCAAAATGATCGGCATCTATAGAGATCGTCTTTTAAAAAATGACTGATTAAGTAAAAGTACTAAAGAAAAAGCAGTGGTTAAATTAGATGCTTTAGGTGTTCATATTGGTTATCCTAAAGAAATTCAACCATTTTATGAACAAATGAAAATAAGTAATAAAGTTTTCAAAAGAGATAACTTATTAAAAAATGCATTAGATTGCACAGTTATTAAAAACACATGAGAATTTAATCAATATTTAAAGCCTATTAACAGAAACTACTGAAGTATGTCTCCTGCTGAAGTTAATGCATACTATAATCCATTTATGAACCATATTGTTTTCCCTGCGGGTATATTGAATAAGCCATTTTATTCTATAAAACAGTCAGAAGCGACAAATTATGGTGGCATTGGAGCTGTAATTGCTCACGAAATAAGTCACGCTTTTGATAATAATGGTGCACAATTTGATGAAAAAGGTAATTTAAACCTATGATGAAGTCCTAAAGACTATAAAGCTTTCCAAGAAAAAGCAAAAGATATGATTGCCTTATTTGACAATAAAACAACTGAATATGGAAAATGTAATGGTACTTTAACAGTATCAGAAAACATTGCGGATGCTGGCGGATTTTCATGTGCACTAGAAGCTGCTATGTCTAATGATGCAAATGATATTAAAGACTTCTTCACTAGTTTTGCGGTAATATGAAAAAGCAAATACAAGCCTGAAAGCGCAAGATTATTATTGGCAACTGATGTCCATGCTCCTGCGAAATTAAGAGCAAATATACAAATTCAAAATAGTGATGAATTTTACAAAGCATTCAATGTTAAGTCTAGTGACAAAATGTGATTACCTAAAAACAAGCGTGTAAAAATTTGATAGGAGCAACTTATGAATTTAAATAAAGTTATACTTATTGGTAGAGTTTCTTCAGATGTTAGATATAGCAAAACTAACAGTGGTATATCTTTTGCTAGAACAAGGATAGCTATAAGCAGAAGTTATTCAAGTGATAATGAAGTAACTGACTTTATTCCGGTAATTGCTTGAAGAAGTACTGCGGACTTTCTTAATGGGTATGCGCCAAAAGGAACATTAGTTGCCATTGAAGGAACTTTAGTAACTTCAACATATGAATCAAACGGTCAAACTAACTATAGTGTAGAAGTAAGAATTGATAATTTGCACCTGCTTGAATCACGTTCAGTTAGAAACCAAAGACAAACAAATGAATTTTCAGTTGTACAACCTAATTTTAAAAAAACTGATTCCAATACAACCAATTCTTTTGCTAAAAGCAACAAATCATTTGGTAACAATTTTAATTTAGAAAGTACTGAAAAAAACAATAATATCCAGCAAAAGGCAAGTGCTGAGAAAGAAGTTTCTAAAGCCGATGAGCAACCATTTAACAATATTAATTTCAATTTTGATGATGATTTTGAAGAATAAAGTCAAGTCACTGTATATAAATGAGTAAAAAGAGTGCTTTTTTTCTTAAAAAGTGCTTTTTTACTATAATTACATAATAATATTAGATCATAAAATATAATATAAGTTATTGGAGGTTAAAATGCTGAAAGTGCTTGATCATCCATTAATTAAAATTAAGCTCACAAATATGCGAAATAGAGAATCTGGACATTCAGTTTTTCGCCAAAATTTGAATGAAATTGGCTCATTAATGGTTTATGAAATTTTAAGAGACTATCAAACAAAAAGAAAAGAAATTGTAACTTCAATTAATAAGAAATATTTAGGTTATGGATTTGACAAAGATGTAGTTTTTGTACCTATTTTAAGAGCTGGCTTGGGAATGATTGACGGATTATTAAAACTAATTCCAGAAGCAAAAGTAGGACACATTGGAATGAGCAGAGATGAAACAACATTTATGCCAACTGAATATTTTTATAAGATTCCTGAAGTGCCTAAAGATAGCTATATTTTTGTAGTCGATCCTATGCTTGCGACAGGAAATAGTGCAGTTGATGCTATAGAAAGACTTCGTAAAGATGGCTTTAGCAATATCAGTTTAGTTTGTTTAGTTGGTGTTCAAGAAGGAGTAAGTAATGTTGAAAGTCATTTTGGAAGTGACTTTAACATCTATTTAGCAGCATTAGATGAGTGTCTTAATGAAGATAAATATATAGAGCCGGGGTTAGGTGATGCAGGAGACAGAATTTTTGGCACCAAGTAGTAATAACAACAAGGAAAATATTTACTACTTCAAAAATAGAAGCAGTAGACTATCATATACAGGCATGATGCTTGCAATTGCAATATTAGTTAACTTTGCAGGCAGTAAGCTATTATCAGTACCTTTTGTATCATTTTTAAAATTTGACTTTGCATTAGTTGTAATTACAGCAACAGCACTGTGAATTGGCTGAAGATACGCATTTTTAGTTATTTTATTACTTTTTTTATTAGGGCCTAGTTACGGTTCACAAGGATATAGTTTGCCTAGCGTTTTAGGTCACTTAATACTTTCAACAACGCAAGTTATATATATGACTATTTTTTATTGGTCGATAAAACTTTTAAAGAAAACAAAATTAGGCAAAACAAGCTTATTAATACTGCCAATAGTTCTTTCAATTTTAATAACTACAGGACTTTTAGTTCTCTTAAACATTTATTTATTTACTCCATGATACTTTAAATTATTTGGGCTATTAGGCGCTGATCCAGGCACTCATGTTTCAATGATTGCGCACTGAGACAGAATTAAAGGATTATTTTTAAATATTCCAACATACTTCAAGGGCGCTGGCTTAGTTTATCTTGTCTTTAACCTTGTTAATTTGGCAATGAACTCAGTATTTATCTTTATAATTTTTAGTTTAAATAGTAAAAATAACTTCATTAATAAAAACATTTCATACCTATAACTATATCTTAAGGGGCATTTATGAAAAATTATGATCATATAACAATTGAGCAAAAATGACAAAATTATTGGGATAGCATTAATTATTTTGAGCCTAAAGATGATCATAATTTAGCTAAAAAGTACATATTAAGTATGTTTCCTTATCCATCAGGAAATATACATATGGGACATGTAAGAAACTATGCTATTGGTGATGCCTTAGCTCGTTTTTATAGACGAAAAGGTTTCAATGTGCTTCACCCATTTGGCTGAGATGCTTTTGGTTTGCCAGCTGAAAATGCAGCTATCAAGCACAATATTCATCCTAAAACTTGAACTTATCAAAACATCAGTTCGATGAATGAAAACATTAAAAAATTAGGTATTTCTTTTGCTTGAAATTATGAATGCATAACTAGTGATGAAATTTATACTCGCTGAGAGCAAGAGATATTTATAAAGATGTGAAATAAAGGTTTAGTTTACAGAAAAAAAGCTTTGCTAAATTGATGTAACAAAGACCAAACAGTTTTAGCAAATGAGCAAGTGATTAATGGCAGATGTTGAAGATGTGATGAGCCAATTGAGCTTAAAGAAACTGAGCAATACTATCTAAAAATTAGAGACTATGCCAAGGAATTACAAGAGTCTTTAGAATTATTAAAAGGAAACTGGCCTGACAAAGTTTTGTCAATGCAAAATAACTGAATTAACTATAAAACAGGCTTTTTAGCAACTTTTAGTGATTCAGCAAAGTCATTAAAATCCAACATTGAAGTGTTTATTTCTGATAAAAAAGATTTTGATATAGTTAATTTTATATGCATTAGCGCAAATCATGATCTAGTTGATGAGTTAATCAAAAATAATTACTTAAACAGCAAGCAAATTGATCAAATTAATAAAATAAAAAATTTAGCGCAAGCAAAAGACTTTTCACTAAAAGCAGCACTAAAATTGCCCTTAAGCGTTGTTTTAAAGGGAAATTCGAAAAAATTAATAGATGTTTATGTATCAGATTTTGCTTCGTTAGGAGCTAAAAATAATGCGCTTATTATTAATGTTAAAAAGCTAGCTAGCTATGAAAAATTTGCATTAGCAAATAATATTAGTATTGAAAACTATCAATATAATTTTGATTTATCATCATTAGAATCAAGTCAATCAATTAATATGCAAGACTGAGGAATTAGTCGTCAAAGATACTGAGGGGCGCCTATTCCAATGATTCACTGCTCTAAATGTGGTATTGTTCCTGAAAAGTTTGAAAATTTACCAGTTAAATTGCCTGAAAATGTTGACTTTAGCAAAAGTGGAAACCCTATTACTTCAAATTTAGAATGAATTAATACAAAATGTCCTAAATGTAACTCTGCTGCAACGAGAGAAACTGACACATTTGACACATTTTTTGAATCTAGCTGATACTTTTTAAGATATACATGTCCACCAGAATTAAGAAGTGATATGGCCTTAGACAAAGACTCTGTTGAATATTGAAATTCAGTTGATACATACATTGGTGGAATTGAACATGCGATTTTACACTTGCTTTATGCGCGTTTTTTCACTAAAGTAATGGCAGATTTAGATTATGTTTCATTTAGAGAGCCTTTTAATATTTTGCTAACACAAGGAATGGTGCTCAAAGATGGCGCAAAAATGTCTAAAAGCAAAGGCAATACTGTGTCGCCAACAGACTTATTAGAAAAATATGGCGCTGATACTGTTAGATTATTTATACTTTTTGCAGCACCTCCTGCTAAAGAATTAGAATGATCTGATGATTCGGTTGAAGGATGCAATAGATTTATTAATAGACTTTATAATTTATATTCTAAGGTTCAAAATGTAATTGATTTAAGCATTCTAAAAAGCATTAATCATAATTCACTAACTGATTTTGAAAAAAATGCAAGAATGAAGCTATATCAATCATTAAAGAAGCAAGAATCAATTTACTTAGATAACAGAAATGAATATGCATTTAATACACTGATTGCTTCCGTGATGGAAACATTAAATGCATACGAAAAAATTGACAATAATTTACTTTTATTAGAATTTTTCTATATAGCTCTTAATATTTTGGAACCATTTATGCCACATTTAGCTTGAGAATTAAGTAATAATTTATTTAAGCTCAAAAACTTAAATGATTTTCATATCGATTCTAAAGCATTAGAAACAGATCAAATTACTTATGCTGTTACAATAAATGGCAAAATTAGGGCTCAAATTTCTGTTTTAGTTGATAATAATAATAAAGACTATGTCTTAACATTAGCTAAAAATGAAGTCACAAAATGAATTGAAGGAAAGACTATAGTTAAGGAAATTTTTGTACCTAACAAAATAGTAAACATAGTAATTAAATAATTTTTTTAGCACTCGCGTTGTAGAGTGCTAAAATTATATTATAATTAGTGTTATATTAATTTACACAGGAGGGCAATATGGGAAGACCTAAAGGAAGCACCAAAAGTAAAAAAAGAGAATTAGACGCACATTTTGATTATTTATTATTTTTAAATGTGTTTAAAAGAAGAACATACACAAAGGCTAATGATCCTGTAAAAAACTGCTTTGTGTTGCTTGATCGTGAAGTTGTTAAATTAGAACTTACAGATGACTTAATTAAAGAAGCAACTTACTGAAAAGATATTATTGAAACTTACACTAAAAATAACACAAATGGATCGGATATCATTAAAAAAACTAAGGTTATGTTAGCATACTACAGACCAACAGTTACAAATAAAGTTATTAACGAATCTGATGTTGTATCAAAACCTTATGCAACTTATGCTGATGTTTTAGAAAACATCAATATTTCAAACCTTGATTCAAATATGACGCTATGTCAGGTTGAATCTATTGACAAAGTGTATGACAATAATACTCAAAAGTGACAATACATTGCAACTTTAAAAGCAATTCACAAATATGAATTACAGGATATATACGGTGATGAGCACACAATTGCTTCTTTAAACATTGATGATGAAGAGTTACCACTTAAATATGTTGACGGTGTAGTTGCTTTTAGATTCAGTTCTAAAAATGATAATGATGAAGTAGCTCTTGCAGATCCTACATTAGACCTTAGTGGCTTTGAAGAAGTTATAAACACCTTAATCTATGACAGAAATTGAAACGATGCTATGCTTCTTTATAGATATATTAGAGGTTATTCTTCTGAAGAAATAAGACACTGAACAAAAGGTGCAGGAGAAATGGGTCCCGACTTTATTGGTGAAGGCGAATCTAGACTAGAAGCTTTGGTTAATGCACTAACCGGATTTTTCCTTCTGCCTCCATATGAACTATTTTCTATTTATTCATTGCCTAATGCTGTGCTTCAATTCGAGGCATTAAAAAGTACATTTGTATTAATGACAGGCTTGATTCAAAAGTTTATTAAAAACTTGAAAAAAGGCAACTCTGATAAGCTATTAAATGTTTACAATGCATTATCTGATAATGATCTATTTAAGACATCAATGGAACAAATTAAAGAACATTCTGAATTAGAAAAGCAATTTAAATTTGAGGTTGAAAGAATCTACAGATGATATGAGGAGTACTTGCTACTTGGCTATATATCTGAAGATGATATGAAGCTAATTTTAAAATTGATCGAGCAAAACCAAAATGAAGTTGGTAAGAAGGGCCTTAAAAAAGATAATACAGCGATGAAAGATCAAATTGACAAAGAATTAAATAAAAAAATTCAAAGCAATTTAGATAAACAGCAAAAAGAGTTCTTACTTCGTGAAAAAATGAAAGCAATTAAAGAACAACTTAATGAATCGGACGATGATGAAGGCGATGAAGAGTATTCAAAAATTGTCAATGATCCTGTTCTTAAGCAAATGTATCCTGAATGAATTATCAAGTCAATTAAAACTGAACGTGATAAGTTAAAAAATATGATGTCATCTAGCCCAGATGCTAATATTACTCAAACATACATTAGCAACCTTAAAAAACTTCCATGAAGAAAAGTAGAAGTTGAAAATTTAGATATTAATAGAGCTAGAGAAATTTTAGACAAAAACCACTATGGCCTTAAAGAAGTTAAAGAACGTGTAATTGAATACTTATCATTAATAATTAATCACAGAAACATCAATAAAGAAGCAAGTGAAAAAGACTTAATAAAAATTGATGATCATTCACAAATTGATTTGCAATTGTTTAAGGAAAACACCAAAAATAAAACACAAAAACAATTTAATAATGTGCCAATTTTGACATTAGTAGGACCTCCAGGTACTGGTAAGACTTCATTAGCTCGTTCAATAGCAGAAGCTTTAGACAAAAGTTATGTAAAACTAAGTTTAGGTGGTTTACATGATGAATCAGAAATAAGAGGGCACAGAAAAACTTACATTGGTGCTATGCCTGGTAAAATAATCAAAGGACTTCAATCAGCTGGTGTGTCGAATCCGCTTATTTTATTGGATGAAATAGACAAAATGTCAAGTGATATTAAAGGCGATCCTACTTCTGCTATGTTAGAAGTTTTAGACCCTGAACAAAACACTAAGTTCCAAGATAATTACATTGAGCATGAATATGACTTATCAAAAGTATTATTTATTGCTACAGCTAATTACTACGAAAATATACCTGCGCCATTGTTGGACCGTGTTGAAATTATTGAGCTTAATAGCTACACAATTAATGAAAAAATTAAAATTGCTAAGGAACACTTAGTTGAAATTGTTATTGCCCAAGCAGGCCTAAAATCAGATCAATTCATTATTGACGATAAAGCTTTAGAATTTATAATTAAACACTATACAGCAGAAGCTGGTGTACGTTCATTAAAGAGAAACTTAGACAAAATAGCCCGTAAAATAGTTACAAAAATTGTTTCAGGCGAAAAAATTGACAAGTTTGTTATTGACCAAAACAATATTCCTGAGTTATTAGGAACTCCAAAAATAAGCGAGTCTGAAAAAGAAATGGTGCCACAAATTGGTTCTGTTAATGGTTTAGCATTCACATCTATTGGTGGCACAACACTTCAAATTGAAGTTTCTTGATTTAAGTCAAAACAACCAGGAATTAAACTAACAGGCCAGCTTAAAGAAGTTATGCAAGAATCAGCAAAAATTGCGCTTTCATATGTAAGAGCAAATGCTGATAAATTCGGAATTAAAAACATTGATTTCGATTCAACAGAAATTCATGTCCATGTTCCTGAAGGAGCTGTTCCAAAAGATGGACCTAGCGCTGGTGTTACATTCACAACTGCTTTAATTTCAGCTTTAGCTAAAATTCCTGTTTCACAAGAAGTTGCTATGACAGGGGAAATTACTCTTAGAGGAAAAGTTTTAGAAATTGGCGGACTAAAAGAAAAATCTTTTGCAGCCTTTAAAAAAGGAATTAAGACTGTCTTTATTCCAAAAAACAACGAGAAGAATTTAAGTGATATTCCTGAAGAAGTAAAAGAAGCAATCAAATTCATTCCAGTTTCTCACTATGATGAAATTTGAGAACACTTATTTAAGGGTAAAAAATCTGAACAAATTGATTCAGAAACTAAAAAGTCTAAAACATCTTCAAAGAATGCATAGTTAATTCTAAATATGCAAAAAAATGCACATCGCAATGTGCATTTTTAACTTTCAAAATTTAATTAATTATTAAATGTGTAAAATATAAAAATATGAATGTAATGTATAGCATTTTAATAAATTTAGCATTATTTTTAGTTGGATATTTACTTTTAGGATCGTTTAACACATCAATTATATTAAGTAGAAGAGTTAAAAACGATGATATTAGAGAGCATAATAGCAAAAATGCTGGCGCAACTAATAGTTTAAGAACTTATGGTACTAAATTTGCATTAGCTGTCTTTGCAGCTGATGTACTAAAAACACTTATTCCTATTTTAATAATTGCTGCAATTGTTAATCATATTCCAGCTGTTAAAGAATTTTCGCTTACCTCTTATATTAGTCCGCAAGCGATAGGCTTAGGTGTAGTGCTTGGCCATATTTTTCCAATTTATTATAAATTTAAAGGTGGAAAAGGCGCGGCTTGCACAGTTGGTTTAATAATTTCAATTAACATTATCTTGTTTTTAATTGCATTTATAATATTTTTACTAATTGTTGGAATAACCAAAATCGTTTCGCTTGGATCAATCACGGTGGCATTTTCACTTCTTTTATTTGTTTGAATGCCATGAATGATTCAAGGGCCAGTTGGCTACTGACCTAATGCAGTTGAATATGCTAACCAATTTATGCCATTGGCTAATTATTGATTTGTTAGCCCAATAATATATACCTTATGTGCGCTATTGGTTGTCGTAAGTCACCGTGATAATTTCAAAAGATTGATTAATAAAACAGAAAGAAAATTCTCAGTTAAAAAGGCAGCTTAGAAAGCAAGAGCTGCTTTTTTTAATATCAACTAGTATAAACTCACATTTTATTAACACTACAAAATCAGTAAAAAGTGTATTTATTATTTCTTAAAGCAATAGAATTAATGCTTTTTACAACTTATCTACAATTTTTCATTGTGGAAAAAGTTGATAAAAATAGGGCATATTGCTATTTTAAAATTATATTATGCAAAATGATTTAAATACAAAAGAAAGCAAAATAGAGTTATTACCTGTCTTAAAACCAATATCACTATATCCTGAGTTTATAGATAAAATTGATGGAGAAAACAAATTAAAATCTAATGTTATAACAGTAATTGCAATAGATGATAATGATGTTTACTTTGTCAGTGGACTATTATCGGAAAATACTGATAGCGCTAACCAGAATATAATTAATATTGATACTGAAGACGGGATTCTCGAAAATGGAAAAAGTGCAAAAGTTATACTAGCCAAAGCAATTGACTTGTCAATTATCTACAAAATGAGTTATGATGAACTTGTACCTAAAATTCAAACTAGCTGAGACAATATGGCTAGATTGCCTTATATCTCGCTTAAAGACCAATTGAAAGTTGTTAACTGAGTCTCAGCCAATTTAGCTAATCAAAGTAGAACTCCTAAGTTGGTTGTTATACGAAAAAAACGTAGAGAAGACAGCGACAAAATAAATGGTGCATCAGCATAATTTTTGCAATATTCCAAAATTTTGCATAACTTGATTAGGTTAGCAAGTTTTTAAAATTGCAAATCAAAAACTCACTGCTTAGAGTGAGTTTTGTAACTTTATTATGCCATAGCTTTTTGCGTTGCTACATCTTCATTTTGTGCTTTTTTAGCTTTATCATTTTTAGATGAATTAAGAATTACATCATCAATAGCTTTTACAAATGGTCTAAATAGAATAAAGAACAACATATATGGCGCAATTGGTAATATTAATAATCCTAAGACAAACACAGTAGCAAATAGTCTCTTGTGTTCAGGTGTATCTGTAAATATCTTAAGAGTAACCATATCTTGGTAGTATGGTAATGGTTTTACTCTATGAGATAAGTACATAAAGTTTCAACCTTTAAGAACTAATTCATTTGTAGTTGAAGCATAAACAATTTCATTTAAAATTACAGTTGCAATGAATATTGAAGCCATAAATACGATGTGGTAAACATATGTTCTTCAACTACGGAATGGTAATTTGCCTTTTAGTACTAAATAACATCCTAATGAAAATGTTAAAGCAGATTGGAACATATAGTAAACATTGTTAGGTGTGTTATTTGAGAATACAACAGCTGGATAAACCAATAAAATAGCCCCAATGGTTAATCCTGATATTCCGATAAATGGCAATAATGCTGCTTCTCATCTTTTATTCGGTATAAAGAAGTAAAATGGCAACACTCATAGGTAAAGTGAAACAATTTGTACTGGAACATATGCTAAATTATATTTTGCTGTTTCATGAACTTTCATTCAAGCAATTTGACCAAATTGTCTAAAAATTAGTTCTGAAAGGAAAATAAATATTCATACAAAGATTATTGCACCACGAACAACATTTCTGCTTGCACTTTGAAATACAAATAGTAAAAATATTGTTAATGCAATTGCTGCACAAATAAACAAAATGTGATTTAGCCCAAAAATTTTAGGAACTTCAACAACTTGGTTGTATCAGTCATTAAATTTTACTCACATTCTCCCTCCTAGCTGACTTAAAATCTATTAATTAAATTTTATACTATTAATGGCATATCACTATAAAATGGTATAAAATAGAATTTTTGGGCACAAAAACAAACAAAAAACCTCTGTAAATTAGAGGTCTTTTGATTATTTATTTTGAGAAACATTAATTCTGTTAATTGCTTTTTTAAGCTTAATTTCAAAACGTGAAATAACTTCAGCATCACTATTGCTACTTAAAATACTAATAGCCTTGTCTCTGTCACTTTCAGCTTTTTTAAGATCAATGTCACTATTAAGAATAATATCATTAGTAATTATGTTTATGCTAGATTTATCAGCATAAACTATACCATCACTAATCGAGTATACTTTTTCTTTATTATCTGGATAGTCTTTTATGACTAATTTACAGATATCAATGGTTGTGAGCAACTCACTTCTGTTCGGTTGTAAAACTATCGAACCACCGCTTTTTGTTTTTAGCTCAACACTTAACACCGGACCATTATAAAATGTTCTAGCCTGTGTGACAATTTTTAAATTCGAATAACTTTGCATAATGATGCTTACTTTCTAAGCCTTAGCTTTTTCACTTTCAGCACTATTAGCTTTTAAATAGTTTTCATAGTTCGCTTTAACTTCGTCAATTGAGCCTACATATAGGAAAAACTCTTCAGGGCATGAATCATACTTACCGTCTAAGATTTCTTTAAAACTTCTAACAGTATCATCTCTTTTTACATACTTACCAGGTTTACCAGAAAACTTCTCAGCAACAAAGAATGGCTGACTTAAGAAGTTTCTAATTCTTCTTGCTCTAGCAACAACTTTTTTATCTTCATCGCTTAGTTCACCAATACCTAAAATTGCAATTATGTCTTGTAATTCTTTAAATCTTTGTAAAATAGAAACTACTCTTCTGGCTGTTTCATAGTGTTCTTGACCAACTACAAGTGGGTCAAGTAATCTTGATGAAGACTCAAGTGGATCGACAGCAGGATAAATTCCCAAGGCTGCAATGTTTCTGTCTAAAACAGTTTTAGCATCAAGGTGGTTAAATGTAGTAGCAGGCGCTGGATCTGTTAAGTCATCAGCTGGAACATATACAGCTTGCACTGATGTTATAGATCCTTTGTTAGTTGAAGCAATTCTCTCTTGTAACTGACCCATTTCTGTTGCTAATGTTGGTTGGTAGCCAACAGCACTTGGCATACGACCAAGAAGTGCACTAACTTCGGAGCCAGCCTGAGTGAATCTAAATATGTTGTCAATAAAAAGTAAAACATCTTGTTTTTCTTTATCTCTAAAGTATTCAGCCATTGTTAAACCAGTTAGCGCCACTCTCATACGTGCACCAGGCGGTTCATTCATTTGTCCAAAGACTAAGGCAGTTTTTTCTAAAACTCCTGAAGCTAACATTTCGTTATATAAGTCATTGCCTTCTCTAGTTCTTTCACCAACTCCAGCAAAAACTGAAAGACCACCATGCTCTCTAGCAATATTATTAATTAATTCTTGCACTAAAACGGTTTTACCAACTCCAGCACCGCCGAAAAGCCCTATTTTACCGCCTTTTACATAAGGCACTAAAAGATCTATGACTTTAATTCCTGTTTCAAAAATTTCACTTTCGGTGCTTTGCTCTTCATATGAAGGAGCAGGCGCATGAATAGGCATTTTAATAGTATCTGGCATAGGCTTTAAGTCAATAGGATTGCCTAAAACATCAAACATTCTGCCTAATACTTTATTACCAACAGGAACGCTAATTGGTGCACCAGTGTCATAAACATCAATTCCACGCGATAGCCCACTTGTTGAAACCATTGAAACAGCTCTAACGGTGTCATCGCCAATGTGCTGTGCTACTTCTAATGTATAAATATTGTTATTATAATTAATTATTAAAGCATTTAATAATGAAGGCAATTGGCCTTTAGGAAAATGAACATCCACAACAGGGCCTACTATTTGTACAACCTTGCCTTTGTTGCCGCTATTGTAATTTTCAGAGTTAATCATTATGTTTTCTTTCATAAACTCTCCTTAATAAATACACCCATAGTTCTATAAAACAGACTTATTAGGCCTAAACTGCATCAGCTCCTGAAACAATTTCTATTATTTCATTTGTAATTTTTGATTGACGTTTACGTTTGAATGCCATATCTAAATCAGTTATTAAACTATCTGAGTTTCTAGTTGCATTTTCCATTGCACTTCTGCGTGCTGAGTGTTCACTTATAAGTGAAGTGGCCATTGCTAAATGTAATTTAGAATCAACAAAAAGCGGAATGGCATCAGCCAAAACATCTTTTGCACTTGGCTCAAATTCAAGTTTAAAGTCAATTTCTTTGCGGTTAATGTGCTCACGAATCATAACTTCGTCAAAGGGAAAAACTCTTTCGCAAGTCTCCTCTTGAACTAAATTGTTTATAAATTTAGTATAAATGAAATTGATTGAACTTACAGTGCCGTTTCTGTAAAACTTGAATGCTTTTTTAATTATTCTTGAAACAATGGTACTAATTCTTTTACTTTGTAAAATGTCACTGATGTTAATTATTTGCTCACCATAATTTTGCTTAAGAGCTCTATAACCATATGATCCAATTATTATTAAATAATCATCACTATTTATAGTTTCTTTTACAAGTTTAATTATGTTTGCATTATAAGCCCCGGCTAGACCTAAATTGCTAGTTACAATAATATAAAGTTTGCTTTTACTATTGTTTCTAGACTTCATTAGCTCTTCTAAATCGTCATGACTAATGTTTTCAAAAATTTTTTTAAATGTTTGATCTATAAGTAAGTTATATTTTTCAACTTCATCAAAAGCATTTTTTGCTTTTTTTAGTTTAGAATAAGAAACTAATTCCATTGCATGAGTTATTTTTCTTATTGATTGAACAGTTTTAATTCTGCTTTGAATCGATTGAATACTAGACATTGTTTTGTTCTACATACTTAGCTGGCATTGGAAGCTCAGCTTCAGGTTTGTAGTCATGCAAGGAAGCTATTATTTTATTTACAATTTTAACTAATTGAGTAGTAATAGCATTTTTAATTTCACTGTTCAAAGCATTTTTGTTTTGTTTTATTTCAGCAACTATGTTCAATCCATCTAAATCTTTAGTCATATATTTGATAACTTCATCGCGATATCTTCTTAATTGACTAGCTGGAAGCGGATTAATGATTTTTTCCTTAACCCCCAGTAAAATAGCCGTTTGTGAAAACTGATCGATCGGATAATATTGCTCTTGTTTAAGCAGTTCATAAACTTTTAGACCATGTTTTAGAATAGCAATAGTAGAATCATCTAAATCAGAGCCAAATTGGGCAAAAGCTTGCATTTCATTATATTGAGCAAGTTCTAATTTAAGGGAGCTAGAAACTTCCTTCATAGCTTTAATTTGCGCACTAGAACCTACCCTAGAAACACTAAAACCAACATCAACTGCAGGTCTTTGGCCTGAATGGAATAAGTTTTCCCTTGTAAAAATTTGACCATCAGTAATTGAAATAACATTGGTAGGAATATAAGCTGATATATCGCCTTGTTGAGTTTCAATTATTGGCAAGGCAGTAATTGAACCACCACCATATGAAGAGTTAACTTTAGCTGCTCTTTCTAATAATTGAGAGTGTAAGTAGAAAACATCACCAGGATAAGCTTCACGACCAGGTGGACGTCTTAATAATAGTGATAGAGTTCTGTAAGCAATAGCATGTTTTGATAAATCATCATAAATAATTAAGCAATCTTTGCCTTCTGACATTCACTCTTCTGCAATTGCAGTACCTGAATAAGGAGCAATGTATTGTTGTGGTGCCAATTCTGATGCTCCAGAAACAATCACAGTTGTATAATCCATTGCACCTGCATCTTGTAATTTTTTAGTAATTTGAGCAACTGTTGAGTTTTTTTGTCCAATCGCTACATAAATGCACTTAACATTTTTGTCTTTTTGGTTAATTATGGTATCAATTGCTATTGATGTTTTTCCAGTTTGCCTATCTCCAATAATTAATTCTCTTTGACCTTTGCCAATAGGAATCATTGAATCAATTGCAATTATTCCAGTTTCTAAAGGCTCATTAACTTCAACCCTACTCATAACACCAGGTGCTACTTTAAAAATTTCTCTACGCTTAGTGTTGTTAAGTGGTCCCTTTCCATCAATAGGCTCTCCTATTGCATTTATAACTCTTCCAGTTAATTGATCGCCAACTGGTACTGAAATAACTTCACCAGTTCTAGTGCATAAATCGCCTTCACTAAGTGCATTAGCATTACCAAATATAGCAACACCAACTACTTCTTCTTCTAAATTCAAAACTAATCCAGTAATATTGTCTTTGAATTTAACTATTTCACCATTTTTTGCATTATCTAGGCCGTTGATTAAGGCAATTCCATCACCAATAGTAACAATATACCCAATTTCTGAATAATCTATTTTTGAATCAAAACGCCTAATTCTATCTTTGATAATTGCGCTTATATCAGTGCTTTTGTTAGCCATTTAAGCCTCCATTTTTATCGTTAATTAATGATGAAATTTTTTCTAAATCAGCTTTAGCATTATGCTCAATTATGTCATTTCCAATCACTATTTTAAATCCAAAAATTAAGCTCTTGTCTATATAAGTATTGAGCACAATTTTTCTATTGTATTTTTGTTCTAGTTTTTTAATAATTTTATTTTTTAATTCACTATCTATTTCAAAAGCAGAAATTAATTTTGCTCTGATTATATTTAAGTCATCTTCGACCATATGTATGTATATTGATAAAGCATGTTGCAACAGTGATGAATTGTTTTTAGCTATTAAAAGCTTTAAAAAGTTTGCAAAAGTTTTTAATTTTTGGTCGTATTGAACTATTTCATAGGCTAATTCATGCTTTTTTTCTACAGCAATCTTACTGCTGTTAAAAAATGATGAGATTGTCTTGTCATTGCATAAAAGTTCATAGAAACTAAGTATACTTTCATAAGTGCTACTTATGCTATTTTCTTCTTTGTGCAAGTCATATAGTGCTAAAGCATAACTATCAGCATTAGCTTTAATATACATAGCTAATTATCCTTTAAGAAGTTGTTAATCACTTCATCTTGTGACTCTTTTGTAACTTCTTTCTGCATAATTTTCTTTGAAATTTCAATGGCAGCCTTAGCAATATTTGACTTGGAATCATCAATCATTTTTTGTCTTTCTGATTCAATTTCCATATGAGCTTTGTCTATGATTCTTTTTGATTCATTTCTAGCTTTATGAACATATTCTTCAATTACATTTTCGCCATGAATTTTGGCATTTTTGATTAATTCATCTGCTTCTGAATAAGCTTCAGCTAACCTTTTATTAGCTTCATTTAATTTTTGCTTAGAGATATCATTCGTTAATTTAGCTTCATCAATATTTTTTTGTATATAGTCATGACGTGCCTTCATTGCCTTTTTTATAGGCTTATGAAGCAAGAATCATAAAATTAAAACTACTAAAACAAATGCAATTATAGTAGCCAAAAACATAGGTCAAGTTGGAAAAAGTGTTCTAAATTTATCTTTTAGTTCATCTTTAATTCCACCACTGTTTTGACTGCTTAAAAGCATATTGGCATTAAGTGATAAGTTATAAATTAAGTTCATATTATTAATTAAAAGCAAACATTAATAGAATTGATATAACTAATGCATAAATAGCAGCAGATTCAGCAACTGCTTGACCAACAAGCATCATTGTTCTAATCTTGCTTGCAGCTTCAGGATTTCTTCCAACTGCTTCAGCAGCCTTACCTGCAGCAAGACCTTGACCAAGACCAACACCTAGGCCTGAAATCATACTAATGCCAATACCTATTGCAATTAATCCTTTTTCCATAATAATCTCCTTAACTTAATATACATTTTGAGCAACATTAAGTTGCTTAACTTTTATTTGATTAGATGAAAAATCACTACTTTTTTCATCAATTTTCACATTTTTTTCTTCTATTTCAGCTTCTTGTGCCCATCAAATAGTGGTAAGTGAGCAAAATACTAATGCTTGAATGAAGGCACTAAAAACATCAAAATAAAGATGCAATACAGGTGTGAAAACCACTGCTAAAAGTGGTAGCGGTGGTGAGTTTGGAATCATTTTAGTTCAAACATATCCAAAAAGTGAGTAAATCATTACCATAATTATGCTACCACCAATAATGTTTCCAAAAATACGGAAACTAATTGAAATTAGTGGCGAAAACTGACCTATTATCTCAATTGGATTTTTGTATCTAGCAAAAAATCTTCATTTTTGATAAATTAAGCCCGTTACATAAATTCCTAGTCATGACATTAGTCCAAAAGTTAATGCAATTGAATAAGAAGTTGTAACCGGTTCTAATCCAATTAAGCCTAGCAAGTTTCCAAGCAATAAAAAGGTTGCTAGTCCAAAAACATAAAATCTTGCTTTAGGAATTTTTCTATCAGTATTGTCATCATAAACATTATCAATGTAATTTACATAGCCTTCCATTGCCAAAATAATGCCACTAGGAGCTTTATCTTCTTTTGCATATTTTTTAATCCTTATAAACACATATAGAGAAAAAATTAAGCAAATTAAAACAACAACAATTAATGAAAGAAGTTGCTTTTGATTTCAATCAGCATATCCGCCATTAATTCAATCACTAAAGATATTAGATTCGCCTGCACTTTTGACTGTATTCATTTATGCCTCCTTTCTTTTTTTATTTATAAAACACAATAATAAACTCATTTTTAAAGTTACAAAACCAAAAGTATAAGTTAGCAAATTAATTGGATAAAAAGATATTTGGAAACTGCTTTTTGTGTAAATATTATTCATATTTTTGATGCTTATTTTATTTACGAATATTAATAAAACTGTTAATAGTCCTACAAAAATAAAACTAATAACAAAACCAAAGACACTTAAACTTGCAGCTTGAGACTTCTTTTTTTCAATAATTAAATAACTAAATGCCTCTTTTATTCAAAAAATTAAAAATGAACTAGATGCTCCAATTACGTAACCTAACAGTAACGACAACCTTGCATATCTATAGAAATATGCAAATATTGCAGAAAAGTACAAAAGAATGATAAAAAAATTTATAGTAACTTTTTTACTATCTTCATACTGCATCCAATCTCCTAATGTTATATAAATAACATTTAAATTATAGTACTTATTAAATAGGTCTGTTAATTTTCTCCATTTATTAGCATAATTTTTTCAAACTCAATTTATTGTTAAATATTGAAAATATTTGCATAAATTCATTTATTAATGTTTAAGAAAGCTTTTTATTTTAAAATTTTAAATAACTAAATTTAGGGAGAGAAAATGAGCAAAAATTTCCTTTTTAATGATCTTGAAGAGTTAATGAATTATTCAAATAATTATAAGGGTTCTGACCCACTATTGAAGCTTCCAAATATTATTGTTCAGAATTTAAATAATTCAATTAACTTAAATAAATATGAAACCGAAGCAATCAGATTCTTAGTAACCGATTATGATAAGAAAATTGCAAAATTTCCAGTTAAGTACTTAATTAATGTTGAAGATAAAGCTGTTAAATATCATTTTTTAGCAATGATAATTCTTTACTTTTATTCAAAAGGCATTAATAATTTCATTATTTTGGGCCAAGAAAATGACTATGAAGAGTATAGAAAAATGATAGTTAATAATTTATCAATTTCATATTTATTTGCCTATAAAATACAGTTTATGGGTAAATTGATAGATATTAAAGAAATTAGCGATCATAGCTTATTTAGTAATAAAGAATCAATCAATTTAGTATTTAGTAACCATAATAATTTTTTAAGTCAATATAAAAATATAGGGATAGATAAGAAATTTTTAATTATTAATGATACTGCAACTATAGATGATTTAAATAAATATAAAGAATATAATATTTTTCATATTTTTGAACACTTTAATTTTGACCAATCATCCTATGAAAAAGAGATATTAGACAATTTTATTTACAATTATGATAAAAATAAAATGCAAAAAGTAAATGATACAACTACAAAAGAGTTGCAAATATGTACTTTAAAAGATAACTTCAAGCAAAGCAATTTATTTAAAAATGGCTTTATATTTTTAAATAAAAAGGAAAAATTAGATAAGCAAATAAAAATTTTTCCTGATGAAATAAGTAAAAATATCACACATACTATTGGAGAAATAAGTAATAAATATATATATTCAAAAACTTATAAACTTAGTAGTATTGATTTAGAACTTATTTATAAATATGCAAAAAATTATCGTGAATTTAACCTAGAATATTTACGTTCAAAATTTAATAATGTAGATAGTACACTAGATCTTTTTAAATTAGATGAGTACTTTGGCAATAATAAAGTAGAAGTGTGTTTTAATGACGAAAATGATTTTAATCATTCATTAAAGTATTCAATTAATATTGCCCTAAGCAATATTGCTACATATGTTCATAATTTTAATCCTGTATATAACGGATCGAACAAATTCTTAGCTCATCCTATACAAAAAGTTTTTGATTTAACAGATATATATATTGACCAATTTCCTTATAAAACAGACTTATCGAAAGAAAACTGATTTACATGTAAGTGTGATTCTTTTACCTATCAGCAATATCAATTTATAAATTATTTTAAAAGTAATGTTGTAAGTAAATTAAATGAAAAAGGTCTTAAGTTTTGATTAGTGAAAAACCATTCTCAAAATAAAGCAAACATCTATTCATTTACTAATGCAATAAAAATAATTCCTGATTTTTATTTATTTATTGAAGGCAAAAATAAAAATTATCAAGTATTAATTGAAACTAAAGAAAATTCAAAATGAATGAATGATTATTGACATGAAGATTTTTTTGTTAATTTAAATAAAATGTCTCCAGTAAAAGAAAATAACATTAGTTATCAAATATATGCACTACCATTGGCAAACTTTGATATTAACAGTGGTGAATTTTCTAAAAGATTTAATGAGCTAATTAATGTAATTGATTAATTTGAAAAGCTACAGTGTTCAGCGTTTGTAGCTTTTTTAATTGCTTAATAGGACTATAAAATAGTCCTATAGGTCTTAATTTGTTTTAAAAAAATTTAAAAGTTTCATAAATTTTCACATAGATTAATAAATTTAGCTTTTTTATAAAATTATTTCAAGAGTAAGTTAAATTATTGTTTTTTTATTGTAACCAATAACTTAATTGGTTATTTACATTTTATTTATTTGAAAATTGACTTACTTCTTTAATTGAAATAAAGGAAATTTATGAAAAAATCAAAGTTTTTATTGTTAGGTTCTCTTACATCTTTATCTCTTGTTCCATTAATATCTGCATCATGTATTAATGGCGAAAAAGAAGCAAAAAATTCTGTTGAGAAAAATAAAAATGAAGATCCTGCAAATTCAAAGGATAACAAAACTGAAACAAATGGAATGAATAGTTCATCTACAAATAATAATAGTGATGAATTAAATTCAAAAAATAAGGATTCTGACAAGAATTCTATGTCAAATTCTACCAATAATAGCAATAGCGGTGATGATAACAATAACCACAGCAACAATACAGATAAAGGCACAATGCCAAATAATGCTGATACTATGACACAACCGCCAACTGAAACTTCAAGTCCTTCACCAGAAACATTAAATAAAAATGACGTAATGAAAAAGTTTGCTTTACCAGAACTGCATGAGTTTTCTGAAAAGAAAGCCTTATTTACAGTAGTAAACAAAGAAGCTGCGTTGAAAGAATTAACTGATGCATATAACTATAAGAAAAATAGTGATCACGCTTTAAGAATTAAAAATGGAAAGCTGAATATATCAACTAACAAAAAAACTATATTTAAATCATTTATTTTGAATCCAGAATTAAAAGAAACAGAAAAAGTTAATACACACGGCAGTGTTGGAACTAACATTGGATACAAGGGTTTTAAAAACAAAACTAGAAAAGGCATCCTTTTAGAGAAAATATCAGACAAAAAATTCAAAATAACTTGGCAATTAATTTTAGATAATGGCGAATTTGATAACAAAAAATATTCCCAAGAATTTGACTTAAGTTAATTAATTCTTGGATTAACAACCTTTTTTCATTAAAACATAATATAAGTGCCGGCAAAGTTGCTGGCATTTTGTACATTTTTATAAATATTTTTATATTAGTAATATTATTTTCATTTTTTTGATCTAAGGCTATATGTTCTAATTAACCCTACAAATAGGCTTATAAAGAAAAGTGTATAATTTATACAGACAAAATATTTATTGAGGAATTCAAAATTTATGAAACACAAACTATTATTAAGTTTAGGAGCTGTATTAACTGCTACTTTTTCATTTCCTCTAATTGCTGCTAAGTGTGATGGCAGTGATAAGAAGGAAGAAAAGAAAAAAGTTGAAGAACCTGTAAAACCAGCTGAAGGAACTGGAACAGGCGATAAAGCTACTACTGGGGGGGGGACAACTAATTCAGGTAATTCAGGTTCAAACAACACTGAAACTACCAGTGGAATCGGTGATAAAACAACCCCTGAAAGTGGAACTGCTGATTCTAACGGTGCAAGTTCTAATAGCGCTAGTGCACCAAAAGCTGATGAAAAAGAAACAAAAGAAACTTCTGACTCGCCTAAAAAAGACGGGGATAAAGTTTCAGAAGAGAAAGAAGGAACTGGAACCGGTGATAAAGCAATCCCTGCAAGTAGAACTGCTAATTCTAATGGTGCAAGTTCTGATAGTACTAGTGCACCAAAAACTAATGAAAAAGAAATAAAAGAATCTTCTGATTCTCCTAAAAAAGATGGAGAAAAAGTTTCAAAAAAGCAAAAAGCAACTTACAAGGATATTGATTTTGATCTTTCTAATGTTAAGATCGTAATTAATAAAAAAGACATTAAAGATGAAGATTTAATTCCGCCTTTAAAAGGTGATAAGAAACAAGTTTTCTTTAACACATTTAACAAAGTTACAAAAGTGAGCGGTAAGTTCAATAAAGAAAAACAAAAACCTTGAGAGGGTGTTGAAATTGGAACAGTTACTGGTTTACCAGATGGATATTCAATTGCTAATGCTGAAAAACCACTATTCAAAGGAAATAAACCCAGTGGATACGTCAACGTTGAAAATGAAGGTGGCAAACTAAAAATTAAGTTTAGATTCTTTAAGTACAATAAAGGTGCAAGCCCAACAGTTTCAACAAAGGTTTACAAAGCAATTATTTCTTAGAAATTAAAGACAAAAATCTTGCCCCGAGCAAGATTTTTTGATGTCTTTTGTGCATTTTGTGCACAAAAAGTTTTGTTAATAATCTGTTTTTTTGTGTTAGAACTAAAGGTTAACATTTTGTCAATAAATTGGTAGCAGACTGTAAATATTAGACCATAGTTCTATCAATAAAATGCTTGATGCATTTTAATAGATGACATTAAATATATAACTTTTAAGTTTTATACATTTGAAAGTGTGAAGGAAGTGGAAAACAGCTTTTAAGCTATCGCGAATCTTGTATAAAGCTTAGTTTTTTTATATAGAGGAATTCAAAGTTTTTTTAAATTATTAACAAAAAGATTTTGAGACACAAAATATTATTTTATGCTCGGGCTCATTTTAAATGATGTTTTTTGATAGCGGGTTCTTAAGTAACTAAAACTGCGGAAAAATATGGAATTACTTTCACACAGAAGAAGCAACTTTGCCTATTAATATATAATATTATAAATACATAATAGTATTTGTAAGGAAGTGAAATTACAATGAAAACTAAAAAAATATTAACAATAATAGGCGGGGGATTAGTTAGCGCTTCTTTTCTTCCCTTAGTATCTGTTTCATGTTTTGATTCTAATAAAGATGATAAAAATAATAATGCTTCTACAGAAAAATCACTATCAAAAATTTTTAGTGGTACATCTTCAATAACAGTTAATGCTAAAGACGAAAAAACTATTATTGAGGCAATAAGAGCTGGTAACAATTCATTAAAAATTGATGACTTAAAAGTTACCATTGATGAAAAAGAAAATAAAATAACAATTGAGCCTAAAGATGGCACAAGTAGTTACAGTGACAAAGTTGTCATTCCATTTGTAGTTAAACCTCAAGATAGCCATGCTCCAGTTCAACCAGAACCAGGACAACAGGAAGAGCAAGATGATGAAGTTGAAAATACAATGGATCTTTTAAAAGCTTTAAAAGAAGCTGAAGCTGAACGTAAACTAAATACTCCAATCGAAGAAGCTAATTATAAAGAGTGAGCAAGGCAAGATGCATTCAGACGTAAACGTAACAAGGAATTTAAGGAACGTAAACTTGGGGACGAATTTTTTGAATTCTTGAGTCCTAATTGAGCTATTCATAACGAAGAGCACGAAAAACAATGAGCTGAATGAGAAAGAACTATTAACACTCCTTTAGAAGAAAAAGCTTACCAAAAATGACTTTTAAATCAATGATACAAGCAAAGAGCTGAGAAAGATTTCAAGGAAACACCTATTTCAGGCGAATACTTAGACTTTATTAGTCCGCTCAATGCTGCTGATATAAGAGCTGAAATTGAAGCAGATTTTAAGGATCCTGAATTTAAAAAGCTTGATGGTGAAGCCGCAACAGAGCATATGGTAAATGCTCCAGTCGAAGAAGAATTTTATAGAGCATGACAAGGAGCTGAAGAAGAAAGAATATACTGAACTAAGTTAGAAGAAGAATTCTATGACGAAAAAGAAGCTGAGATTCTTGCTGAAAAGGAAAGGGTAACTAACACCATAAAAGAAAAAGAATTCTTTGATGAAAAACTTGCTGAGATTGATGCTGAAAAAGAAATGATGATTAATACAGTAATAGAAACTGAAAACTATGAGGACTGGTTAAATTTCCCTAAAACATTAGAAGAAGCAATTATTGAAGAATATCACAATTCACCATATGAAAAAGCATACTTTGATTCAGAATTCGAAAGACTAACCAACACACCAATTGAATACGAAGACTACGAGGATTGATTGGAATTTCCTAAAGCGTTAGCTGAAGCAAATGCAGAATACGAAAAATTTGCTAAATCAGAAGACAATAAGAAATGAGAAAAGGCTGAAAAAGTTGCTGAATTTAAGAAGAAATATGATGTTGATCTTGAAAAAATAGAAAGAAACAGTGAAGCAGTGCTTGATAACTCAGATGCTGCTAACGGAATCTCTAAATGAGAAGGCGTAAGCGATGAGTCAAGAAGACATGTAACAGATATTTCTGATTCAATCATAAACAACTCAGATTGATCAAGAGATCAAGACAGCAAAGAAGAAAACTAATTGTTCAATAACAATTACAAGCATAAAAACACCAAGGGATTCTTGGTGTTTTCATTTATTGTATAAGTCTATAAAATAGCCAAATTTGTATTTTATGTATTGTTGTTTTGTTTATTTGTGTTTAGAATTTTATCTTCTATTTTGCCTACAGCAATATTAGTTACTATTGCAATTAATATTCCAACTACTGTAGCAATAATATATTTTATTCAAAATGGCATTTGTGCTAAACACAATCATATAATTAATGAAAATATTATTCCAAAAGGAATTGAAAAATTAAAGCTTCTAATATTTAAAAGTTTTGTCAACACAAACACAATATTAATTATTAATGATAAAGTCAAAATTAAAACAGGACTAAGTATTATTCACAAAGTCTTTGTTATTTTAACATTGCCAAATTCAGGTGCAACTAGTATCCACACAACTGACAAGGGAATAATTATAAAAAGTGTAACAAATAAAACAGTTAGTAGTGGGCTATATGAAATAAGCCTATTAGCTTTGGTTGAATTTTTTGACTTATTCATAATTGTTTCTTAATTTCTTAAGCAATTTTATAAAGTCATTTATAGAAACTGTTGTAGTTTCTTCTTTGCCATACTCACGATATGAAACTGTATTTGAGTTCATTTCGTTTGAACCCAAGATAAGCTGGAATTTTGACTTAGAAACCTGTGCATTTCTAATTTTTTTATTCAATCTTTCATCTGAATCATCAATTTTTACTCTAAAGTCACTATTTAAAAGCTTTTTAGCAACTTTCTTAGCATAGTTTAAGTTTTCTGATAAATTAACAGGAATTATTGTTACTTGCTTAGGAGCAATTCAAAATGGTAAGTTACCTTTTGTTTGTTCTAGCAATATTGCAACAAATCTTTCATATGTACCAATAAGGCCTCTATGAATCATAATTGGTCTTACTTCTTTATTACTTTTATCGATGTAACTTAAGTCAAATTTTTCAGGTTGTAAAAAGTCTAATTGTATAGTTGATACTGTAATTTCATGACCTAAAGCAGTATCGATTTGAATATCAATTTTTGGGCCATAAAATGCTGCTTCACCTTCAACTTTTTTGTACTTAACTTTCATATCGTTTAAAGCTTTTTCTAGCATTGACTCGGCTTTATTTCAAATTGAATCGTTATTAAAATACTTGTCTTTGTTATTTGAATCTCTTAATGAAAGTGAAATATAGCTAATTTCAATATTAAAAATAGATAATATTTCTTTTATTTGCTTGTACATTCTTTTAACTTCAGAAGCAATTTGGTCATATCTAACAAACAAGTGACCTTCAGTTAAAAGCATGCCCCTAACTCTTTCTAAGCCTGTAAGAGCACCAGATTTTTCATAACGATACAACTGAGACTGTTCGCTGTATCTTATTGGCAAGTCTCTGTATGAGCGTTTTTCAGTGTTATAAACAATTATGTGATGTGGACAAGTCATTGGTCTAGGAATTAATGTTTCATTTTCAACCAATAAAGGTTTAAACATATCATCTTTATAATGCGCTAAATGACCGCTAGTTTTATAAAGTAATTCTGCTCCAAAATGTGGAGTTAAAACTTCAGTAAAGCCATATTTTTTGTCTAATTTAAGCACTAAATTTTTTATTTCATTATGAATATACATTCCATTTTCTAATCATATTGGAAACCCTTGGCCGGCTAATGGACTAAAAGTAAAGATTTTCATATCCTTACCAATTTTACGGTGGTCTCTTTCTTTTCTATCAGTTAGCAGAGCCAAATATTTATCTAATTCATCTTTTGTTTCTCATGATGTTCCGTAAATTCTAGTAAGCTGTTTATTTTTACTATCACCTCTTCAGTATGCTCCAGCTATGCTTAGTAATTTAAAGTTTTTAATATTTTTTGTGCTTTCAATATGATTACCAGCACATAAATCCTTAAATACTATTTCTTTATTAAGTGGATCTTGCAATGCATAAAAAGTTATCTCTTTGTTTTGAGACTTTAATTCGTCATATAACTCTTTTTTATAGGGTTTATTGGCAAAATCATATTCATTTTCACTAATTTTAATAGTTACTAAATTTCTGCTTGCTAACTTCTTCATTAGCTTTTCAATTTTGCCTAATTCATTTTCACTTAGTGCTTCAGCAAAGTCAAAGTCATAGTAGAAACCTTCATCAGTAGCAGGCCCAAAACCTAATTTAACATTAGGATATAACATTTCAACTGCAGCTCCTAAAAGGTGGCTAGTTGTGTGATTTAATGGTTTATTAGCTTCAATTTTCATAATTCCTCTATTTGAATCCAAACTTTGAAAGTATTTTTTTTGCTATAGGAGCGCAAATTTCTTTTGCTTTTTGTGCTCCTGTTTTTGTGACTGAATCGACTATTTTATAAGCCTCTTCGTATTTTGCTTGAATTTTTATTAATTCATTTTTTACAACAGTTGCTACTGCAGTTTTAAATTCAGCATAATTTGAGTCTTTGAACTTAGCTTCAGCTTCAAGAAGTGAAACATCAGTTAAAGCTGCATAAATATTTAATAAGTTCAATATTCCAGGTTTATCATTAGAAATATAAACCTTATTTTCTGAATCAGTAACTGACTTCATAATTTTTTTATAAGCCACTTCAGGATCATCATTTAAGTAAATCGTGCCTTTTGAGGTTTTTTCGCTTTTTGACATCTTAGCAGTAGGATCTGATAA
This sequence comes from Mycoplasmopsis bovis 8790, assembly GCF_005061465.1. Lineage (GTDB taxonomy): Bacteria > Bacillota_I > Bacilli_A > Mycoplasmatales > Metamycoplasmataceae > Mycoplasmopsis > Mycoplasmopsis bovis_A. Next base: position 204,093 of record NZ_LAUS01000004.1, on the reverse strand, counting down.
AGACTTAATTCTAGCACCTTCTTTAGGAATAATTCCAGTTGGAATTTTAAGGTCTAATTGATACTTTTTATTTATTCTTTCTGCTAGCATTCTAGTTAATTCTAAATGCTGAACTTGGTCATCACCAATAGGCACAAAATCAGCATCATAAATTAAAATATCAGAAGCCATTAAGGTAGGATACATAAATAAACCTACTGGTATTTTTTCAGTGCCATTAGCTTGCTTAAGTGCACTTTGACTTTTATCCTTATACTGAGTCATTCTACTTAACTCACCCATTGTTGTCTCACAAGTTAAAAGCCATTGAACTAATGTATGCTCATATATGTCTGATTGATAAAAAATTGTGCACTTATTAGGATCTAGACCACAAGCTAAATACGTTGCAACTATTTCTTTTCTTCTTTTTTCTAATTCAACAGCATTATTATCACCCATTGTTAGTGAGTGTAAGTCTGCTACAAAGTAATATGCTTCATATTCATCTTGTAATTTGACAAAATTTTTAATTGCACCAATATAATTTCCTAGCGTAAGATCACCTGTTGGCTTAATTCCGCTTATTAATCTTTTAATCATAATAATGATCCTTAAAATATTTAAATAATAATATTATAGCAATGTTTAATTTGCTGTAGTTTATTTAGATTATAAATTCTATTCACTAAAAAATAAATATGGTTATAATAGTTCGTATGCAAAATAAAACTACGAACAAAAATGTAAGGTGATGACTGCTTGGCTTTGGATTGTTTGTAATATTAACAACCCTTTTCTATGCCTTCTCTTATGTGATTTGATATGATGCAAAGGATGAATTAAATAAAACTGGTGCACCAACACAGTTTGCAGTTTTTAAAGGCTGAGGTTCATTTTTATACTATACATACTTATCAAACTTTTTACTAGGTTTTGCCCTAATTATAGCAGGCATTCTATGAACTAATATGTATGCTAAAAAAGCATTATTTATTTCTGTTGTTTCAATAACTATGACTTTTGTTGTCTATTGAGCATTGCTATCGTACCAAAAGTCAACATGGACTAGTCCATTGAATGCTACCCGCTCATTAATTACACATGCAATAAATCCTATCTTAGGTTTTGTAGCTTTGTCTTTAATCAAAAAAGACATTATTGTAACTAAAATTACATTTACAATTCCTGTGCTTATTTCGACTATATACACCGTTTTTGCAATGATATTATTCTTTGCTACCTTTGACAAAATAATTCCAGGCAAAGGCGCAGTTGTATATGGATTTTTAGATTTCAAAAACCCATATTTTTATAAAGGCAATAATACAGGAGTAATAGTTATTCTTGACTTCCTTCTTTATGCTGTTTCAATAATAACTCCATTATTATTCGGAATTATGTGGAAGTTTATTTATAAAATTAAGTATCAAAAATCTATACCTAAAAAAACTAATGTAATTGCTGAACAATAATTAGTCATAGCGCGTTGCTATGACTTTTTTATATGAATAAGCAAACTAATGACTTAAAAATTAATTTAAATATTTTGCATCATAAGTGTTTTTGAAATATTTTATTTCAGTAATTTATAATTCAGTAATGTATAATTTATTTAGAAAAAAATAATACATTGTATAGTTACAAGGGGATTATATGAAGGAAGCAAACGACATTAAAAAGGTGGAAAGACCAAAAAGCACAATTGTGCGTAATTATTTTGGCACATATAAAGTTATAAGAAGAACTAGTAAGAGAGTAGGTAATAAAATTATACCTGTTGATGTTGAAATAGTTGGTGAAATAAAAAATAATAAATTTGTTGAATACCCACACCCGATTCCTGTTGGTCAAAAAAAGAAAACAAAACAAAATATAATTGATATAAAAGATTACGGGAATATAGCCTTATTTATAAATAATAGCAATGATTTGTTAGCAAATCTTAACGATGTGTTTGATAAAAAAGCTGCTGAAACATTATATTCAATGGCTATATTAAGATGTATCTATCCAAAAGTAAGTAATAATGTTTTAAATCATTACTTTATGACATCATACCTATCAGAAATTTTTAAAAATGTTGATTTAAGTATAGATAACATAAATGATTTATTTTATACACTAGCAAATAATTATCAACAAATTGAAGCATTTATGGATAAAAGAATTAAAAAATACAAATATCACGATGATACGTTTTTAATAAGATTAAGAAGATATCAAAAACCTTTTGCATACTTAAAGGATTATTCTAAAGTGATTGATTTCTCATTTGACTATAATTTTTTTACTGTTTATGATTTTGTAACGGAACAGCCTATTTCTTCATTTCCATATAAAGGGGAATGATTTTCTAATAAAGTACTGTATGAGTATTTAGCTAATGATGCTTATTTTGATGTGCTAATTTATTTAGGCAAAAATCATAATGATGAAAACATTGAAAAAGCCGTAAAAGAAACAACAAAACTTAATTACATTAAAGAAATTGATGTTGATGAATCCTGAATTAAGGATGAAATGTTTGATAAAAACGAAAATAGGATGTTCTTGCCTAATCGTAGCATTTGACACCTTGCTGGCAAGAAATTAAAAATAGACAATAAATTTATTTATGTATTTAAAGACCATGAAAAACATGTTAACGAACATAAACATATATCGTCAAATGTAACATTTGACGATAACTTTACACCAAGGAATTTAATCGAACAAATGCATTGATTTGGTGTAATGGCTATAGAGTCTAATATGGATGTAAGATTGGAAGAAATTTACATGCTTTATCAACAACATCCTAAAATTGGAAAGCATTTTAATTTTTCAAAAGACATTGAAGATAAAATTTTTATTAACCCAGTTGATTATGCGTGAAAGCCTATAAATCAGTTTATTTTGTTTCTAGCCGAAATATTAAATTGGGAAATTGAAAACAGATTAATAGATTTAAAATTAGATCAAAAATATAGCTTTGAAACATTGCTTGATTATTTAAAAACTTACAAAAAACAATTAAATAATAGGGGTAAATGAGAATCGTCATCAATCCCTGATTATGTAAATGAATTAATTAATATTTTAAAAATTTAAAATTGTCTTGAAATAAATGAAAGGAAAAGCTATAGGAGCTACCTAAATATGCACTTTTTGAAATGTAACAAGCAAAACATATTTAATATGTTAAGAAGTATAGAATATCCAGCAATTGTAGTTGACACTGAGTTTTTCAATAAAGGCCATCATAATAAATGTAAACTTCCAGTTAGGATTTATTCTAAGAATCAAAAGAATATTGTTTATGCCTTAAGTTATCTAATTGTTGAAAACAAAAACTCATTCAATGTTAAACTAAACGATATTAAAGAATTATTTATTACAAAAAAATTAAATGATGATGACTTTAACTTCAACAGTGAATATAGCAAGCTCAAGAGCAAATTTATAAGAATATGTCTTGAAAATGAGATAAAAACCATAATTTTTGCAGGCCATTATGTTGACAAATCAATAGTTGAAAAATGAGCAAATCAGAATAAAAAAATGATTGAAAGTTATAACATTGATAGCTTGTTTAAATATGACTATGATAAAAATGCATTCATTGTTAATTATGTTGATACATACGATATATTAAAGGAAATAAATGTATCCTCAAGTCCATATTCTTACTTTTCATTGTATTTAAATAATAATAAAAATGATATCTTCCAAATAAGAAGAATATCAGACTTATTTGAATTACACCCTGAAGCTTTTAGTAATAAAATAGATTACAAAAATTACAATAGTTTCGAATTGTCATGCGATGCACTTAAATTTTATGCTATGCCAGCTAATTTGAATGTTTACAACAAACTTTTACAAAAAGTTAGAAATGCAAGAAAAAAATGTAAAAATGATGTGTTAGAAGCTTCATTATTTATGGACTTTATTTTAAATTTTGTTGTAAGCAATAATTGAATGAATCCAAATTATATGAAGTATAACAAAGCATTTTACAAAACATTAATTTAACTTTTTAATGCGCTCAAAACAAAAATGCCGGCACAGGCATTTTTGTTTTAAAATTTATATCTAAACGTTGTTTTTGTTCAGGCTTTATAAATTGTTAAAAAATCACAGCTTGATATTGATTTTTAGCTTCGTTGAAGTTAACTATATGTTTGTTTATACTTTGATGTATTTGCCTATTTTATACTAATATTTGCCCTATAGAAACATTTCCATAAAAATTATTAGCTACATTACATATTTTTTGAAAATTCTTAAAATTAACACTTGCAATAATAAAATGAAACTAATATAGTCATAATTTTGAGGAGCAGTATGAAAAAGATAATAACCTTATTAGGGGGGGGGGGCTTTAATTTTGCTTCCTCTTATTTCTGTTAAGTGTAACGAAGATTCGCTAATAAAAGAAGCTAAAAATTTAATAATAGAAGATCCTTTTTCAGGGAATAACAGAACTATAACTGATAAAAGTACAAAACCAGAATCAAAAAAGACAAATTTAGAAAATATTAAGACTGCATTTTATACAAAGTTTCCTAAATTTGATAGTTTAGATGCAAAAGTTGTGTTTGATACTTTCATTTCGCAAAATCAAAAAATCATAGATGACTTAAAAATAAACATAGATGATTTGGAATATTCATTGCAAAATGATTCATTTACAGTTGCGGCCAAGCCTATTAGCAAATCATTCTTTGGACAATTTAGTTTTAAAGTGTATAAAAAAACAGATATCAGCGATTTAAAATGAGACCTTGTAAATTACCGATATGGCTTTGATGAAATAAATGAGACAATTTTAAAAGACACATTTATTACTAAAAACAAAGAAAAATTAAAGGAGTTAAAAATAAATTCTTCTGATTTTGATTACTCAATTGATAATAATAGATTTACAGTAAATGTAAAACCTTCTAACAAGGATTTCAAAGGTTCAGTTAGTTTTTATTTTTATGTTAAGAATGATCTTAAAACAATTAAAGATAAACTCATCCTCAATTTACCTAAATTCGATACTTTGTCACATCCAAAAGACCATTATGCTTTCGAAACTTTTATTGAAAAAAATAGTAGCAAACTATCAAAGTTGGGTTTGGATAAATGAGATCTGGAATGATCATTAGAAGGTAATTTACTTACTATAAAAGCTGGAGAAAGTTCTATTCGCTGAAAGGGTGAATTTAGTTTTGAAGTTTATACAAAAAGCAATATAAAGTCAATAAATTGAGAATTTCCGGATTCATCTACATATTGGTTTGAAAGTTTAAACGAAAGGGAGCTAGCCGAAACCTTTATAAAAAGCAATAACAAAAAATTAGATGAATTAAAACTAAGTTCATCAGACTTAATTTTTACATTAGAAGGTAATATTTTTACTGTTAAAGTTAATTCGACAAATGGTGAATTCACTGGAGAAGTAGAATTTAGAGTTAATGAAAAATATAATCTTGAATCTATTCTAGATAGACTTAAGACTGATATGCCTAAGTTTAAAACATTAGACGAGGACGTAATATTTGCAACTTTTTATCATTTGAATGAAGATGAATTAAAAAGAGCCAACATAAGCTCTAATATTCTAGAATATTCATTAGATGGTGATGTATTTACTATAAAAGTGAAAAGAAATTCACAATTATGAAAAGGCAAAATCAGTTTTAACGTTTCTAAAAAATCCGACATAAAAACTGTCATAAACAAATTCGAAACTAATCTAGGAAAATTTAGTGAATTAGATGCACGACATATATTTGAAATATTTTATAGAACTAATGCAAATGTGTTAGATGAACTTTATATATTAGAAAGTGATTTAACACACACATTAGTTGAGGATAATTTTACTGTGAAAATTAAAGATACAAGTAATCTTTGATCTGGTGAAATTAGTTTTAAAGTATATAAAAAAGAAGATATATCCACTTACATAGATAAATTTAAGCTCAATTTACCTAAATTTGATGATTTTAGTGATAATGTTGTTATAAAAGAATTTTTAAACATAAACAAAGAAATAGCTAAAGAATTAAATGTTGATGAAAGTCATATTAAATTAACAACTGACATAGATGATGATCATAAAAAAACTTTAGAAATTGAACATCCAGATTACATAGGCTCAATTAAAACAAATGTTTACGGTAAAAGAAATGTTAATTCAGATCTAAAGGAATTAATTAATGTTTTTGAATTGAAGCAAGATGACAAATTTGATATAGATTTTGCATACAAAAAATTTATAGAGCAAAATAAAAATGCTATTGAAAAATTAGGAATAAAAGAAGAGCAACTTTCAAAAGAATTAGATAACAAAACACTTATTATTAAGGTAATAAATCATGATGAATACACGGGTTCAATTAAGATAAAATTCTTTTACAATATTTTTGAAAAATATATAAAAAATACAACTCTTGACATTGGAACGCTATTTAATGACACTAAACAAGAAATTGCAGATAAACTTTGAGCAACAAATAACTACTTCTTTGAAAAACTCGGAGTACAGAAAGATGATTTATCAGTTATTAATGTTTGAAGAAAAAATAATAGTGCTACAGTTATAGTTGAAACAAACAAAGTTCAAGGAATTATGTATGTTAAGTATAATCTGGATGACATAGACAGATATGGCACATTTGACAATAACAAACTTAAATCTAACTTAGGCCAAATTATTATCGATAACAACTTTTTAGACAAAAACACAAAATTATCATTAATTCTTAATACACTTTTGGACTCACATCCTTCGGATTCTGGTATACATTCAATTCATCCGACTATTTATTTTCCTGAAGGCAAAAAACAGTTACCATTAAAAAGTATCAAAGATGTAAGCATATCTCCTGGTGGTTTTTTTGCACATGCTAAAATATCGTATGACATTATTGTCTTAGAGAATAATATTTAAATGCACAAATAATGGTGTAGACAAAACTATATTGTAATCTTTACTTTTATTTAACAATATTAATAGTTATTTAACAGTTTACCGAAAATTAACTATATAAAAATGCGAAAAATGATAGGTCTTCATTATTGATTGTCATTTTCAAAGACAGAAACAGGAGTTTTAAAAACAAAGGCTCTTGTTTTTTTATTTTGCAAATGAAAATAAAAAATAATAATAGTAAAGTGAATTCATTAAACGATTTTTCATACAAATCAAAGCAAAAAAATAGCAAAAACATCTCTATTTTAATTGCCTTTAATGCAATAACTAGAGATGTAATTTGTTCGCTTCCTTACTCAGGAAATTGTGTGGATGTTAATAGTTTTCCTGACTTTTTGGAAAAAACAGGCATAAATAAAGGAATAATTATAGGTGATAAAGGCATAAACAGCAGTGTGTTAATGTCAAAGGTTAGTTTTATACATCCACTTAAAAGATCGTTAAAACTCTTAGAAAAAATTGATGCATACAATATGAAAGATAAAATAAACAGCAAGAATGAACCAACTTGATGTAAAAGATATTCGCAATGGTCTTTATTACTATGCTTTCAGGAATTTAAAGAATGCATCAAAAGAAGAACAAGACTTTATGTCAAACAAAAAATTTTCAATTGAAAGATAAGGACAAATTAAGCACAAATTCGAAACAATTGTGTATTCATCAGATCAAGATATCACCTGTGAAGATGTATTAAATTTATACAAGCAAAGATGAGAAATAGAGTTTGTTAACGATTTTTATAAAAATACATTAGAGTTAGAGGCCGTTAGACAACATAGTGACTGCGGTGTTTATGGTAATGAGTTTTTATACATGCTAACTCCTATAATCAGAAACGGAATAAAGAATAAATTTGCCGACTCAAAAATTTTATAAATAAAACCTATCGTGATGTAATGAAAATATTTAAGTAATATAAAAAAATACAAATGCCATATAAAAATGACATTTGGTATGAAGCTGAGCTCCTTAAAAAGAGTATGGAGATCATTGAAAAAATCTTGTATAGTTAATTTTTGGGAAACTTATACTTAATTTATAAATTTAGGTGCCAATTTATTTTCTTCGTTTGCAAAACCAGAATTTGTAGAGAAATGGTTGTGATTTTCAACTGATTTTACATTTCAATTTGAAATATCTTGATTAAATTTTCTTGCACCAAAAAACATAAATTTCATATCCTTTACTTTTGAAACATCTCAGTTAAGACTTTTATTTGCGTTGTTAAATTCCTTAGCATCAGTAAACATACTTTGCATATTTGTTACATTTGATGTTTTTCAGTCGCTTAGATCTCTATCAAATTTTGATGCATCATTAAACATTGAGCTCATTGTTTCAACATTTGATGTGTCTCATTTTGAGATATTACCATTGAAATTTTTAGCGCCTCAAAACACACCAGACATATCAGTAATATTTTTAGTGTCTCAATTTTCAATTCCTATTATATTATCGCTTAAGTTGTCTTTAAAGGCATTTTTTAAACTATTTATATATCCTGGTAGTGCAGGAACTTTATTTACGTCTTGCGATATTTGTTCAATCTGAATATCAAAATCCTTGTTTACAAACCATCCAATCTCCCTTAATTCTGTTTTATTTTCATTATATTTTGGTTCTACTGCATAGCCTCAATATGAAGTTAATTTTTCTCGAATTAATTCCCATTCATTATCAAATTTGACTGTTTTATAGCTTAGTTCGTCAAGTATATTTTGTTTTTCTAATAAAAGATTATTTAAATTTTGTAATGACATAAATTGTGATTTTGAAACTAAGTTAGAAAATTTACTTAATTTATTTTCTATTTCTGTATGAACTTTATTTTTTATTTTTGTTGGTAATTCCTTTAATTTAGCTTTATACCTATATGCCTCTGCAATTTTATATCTTTTTTCATCTTTTACTAGTTTGTCTTTATGCTCTTCAATTTTACTAAGTTTAGCTGCATAAAAATTATTCTTCTTCTGCTGAGCATTTATTTTTGTATTAAGTTCATTATTATTTTTTTCAATTTCTTTTATTTCGTTCAAAATACTGTTACTTATTTCTAATACTGACATTTGCATTTTGTAAATTCAGTGGTCATTTTGATTTTTCTTTTTCTATTAAAGATTTTTTATTTCAGTCATCATATCCAGTTTTATCACCCGGGAATATTGCTAACCTAGTAATGTTAACATCTCATTTTGATAGATCTTGGTTAAATGATTTAGCTCCATATAATACTCTACTAAATCTAGCAACATTGCTTACATCTCAATTACTAATATCTTGATTGAATTTTTCAGCTCTTGAAAATGTGCGATACAAATACTTTAAGCTTTTAGTTTGTCATTTGCTTATATCTTGATTAAATGACTTGGCGCCATTAAACATATCATGCATATTTGTAACACTTGAAACATCTCATTTTGAAATGTTGCCATCAAAAAGTGGTGCATTGTTAAATAAGCCCTTTGTATTCATTATGTTTTTTGTGTTCCAAGCTTCAATTCTTTCTATTTTCGCATTGGTATTACCGCTAAAAACTTCAATTAATGCCGTGATTTCTTCTGGCAGTACTGAAGGAACTTTGTTGACACTTTTAGGTAACTTGACCATCTGAATGTAATTATATTTAACCCCATGTTTAGTTAAGTAATTGTTTCATTCATCATCATAAAATCCAATTTGTGTGATTTCTTTTACATTTTCAAATTCTTTATGCTTGCTTAAATCTTTTTCTAATGTCTCTTTAATTTCACCAGTATTTGGATCTTTATATTTAGTTGCTTGCTGACCATAAGCAACCTTACCTGCTTCGAGTGATAAGTCATTGTCATTAACTTTTAAAGCTAACTTTTGAGTTAATTTCGCTTCAATATCTTTAGAAAATCTTTTCTTTAAATCGTTTTGATTTGCTAATGATATTTTGAAATCGTTGTTACCATTAAGTAATTTGATTAGTTTATTTAGGATTATTTCATAACTTTGAGCACTATTTAATTTATCTTTAAAATTATCATTTCAAACTTTTAAAACAGCAGTTTCGTTTGAATTATTACTGTCCTGATTTAATTTTTCAGGTTTTTTCTTTTCATTATTATTCGTCTGGTTTTGAGTGTTATTGCATGAAGCTGCAATAACAGGAAGCGAAATTAAAATCCCCCCCCCTAATAAAGAAAATTTCTTTTTCATTAATACCTCTATTTTTTAAATTAATTAATTAGTAGATATTTTATTGTTAACATAATTGACATTTAAAATAATTGATTATTGTGGAAGAATTTAATAACATTTATGAAAAAGATTTTAATATAAAAAATATTTTGATAATATAAGACCATAAAACCTATAAAACAGGGATATTTGACTAAATAGTTTGAAAATTTATAATTAATAATTAACAATGATTCTCTGGTTTAGTTTTCAAGAAACAATATATGTTTTAATGTAAAAGAACTATTAGTTTATTCAATGATTTTTTTGTTTTACTAATTAATTTTTTCTAAATTTTTAGAAAATTTATCAATTTAAAAATAATATAAATTCATAAAAAAATAGCAAAGTCAAATTCATAGTATTTTGAAAATACAACCTTAAACAGCGCAATAAGTAAATTGACTTAGCATAAGGTGCAAATAATAGATAATAATAGTTAAGTAAGCAATAGATGAGAAAAACAAGACTTTTGTTGCATATTGGCTATAAATAGTGTTTTTGGTCGAAAATTAAATGCTAATTAGTGAATAATTAAAATTTTTTCCTTTAAAACGTGTGGACTCGTTTCAATTAAATTACTAAAACTTTTAATAGACAGAATATAATGTACAATAATTTTATAAGGAAATTAAGTTATGACAACAGGCGATAAGTGAAAAATAGCTACTTTAACAATATTTACATTGGGATTTTGCTGAGTATACTGAAGTGTTAAAAATAAAAAAGTTAAGAAACTTAAAAAAGGCGAAATTAATAAATTAGACTCAAGTATGGATACACTTGAGTTAATTAACTTATTGGGCGGAAAAGGCAATATTTCTAGTGTCTCAAACACTATATCAAGAATCAAAGTAATTATTAATGATAAGTCAATTGTTCAAAAAGATAAATTAGAGCAATTGAAATATGTTAGTGGGATTATGATTTCATCTAACAATGTTTCACTAGTTGTTGGAGATTATGCCAAAAAATTAAGTGAAGAGTTAAATAACGAAATTACAAAATAGCTGTCTATCCCTATAAAACAGCTTTATAAACAAAAAACTTGTAACACCGACAACAAGTTTTTTATTTGACACTTATTAAATATGGAAGCGTTTTATTCTTAAGTGGTAAATCACTTTTAAATTCATCCTTTAATTCAGCTTTCTTAGATTCTATTATTCCTTTATCGTATCCTTTAAAGCCAATTAAGTTGTAATGGTAATCTGTTTGTAGCATTTTTTGATTTCTATGATTAATAAAATTGATTGATATAGGAACAGTACCTATACCATGTTTTGATGCTTCATATTTATTAGGATCAATAAGTTTTACATCTACTTTTTTGATTAAACCATCGTCATCAGCATCATTATTAATATTATATAAAAGTGTATATTGAGAAAATATTATAGATAATCACTTTTCATAAAAGTGTTTATGTTTTAACACTTCTAAAACAGGTAAGTTTGACATAGAATTGTTTTGTCATAATAATAAGTTATCTTTATTTTGATAAATTAAAAAGTTTGCAATATCATTAAATAAATTTTCAATAAAATCAGTTGCTTTAATTCCTTGTGGGATATTTAAATTGCCTTTATTATCAAAGTTATTATCATTTACTGAATAACTAAAGTATGAGTCTTTATCTTTATTAATTGTCCCTAATTCATTTTTTAAATATAAGCCGTTTGAAAAAATGTGCTTATGCGGTGTAAAATCAATAGAATATCAATTGTATTTTTGGCCTGTTTTAGCATCGTTTATAATTAATTTACCAATTGATAATGAATTATTCAATAATTTAGTTTTTTCAAATTTGTCTATTTTAAAGTCAAATTCGGCTGGAATATTAGATATTAAAATATCATCTTTTAATTCACTAAGTAGCATTGCAGTATTATTTAAATTAAATGCTTCATATGTCTTAGTAGGGTGCATTAAATCATCAATGGTTTTGTATGATAATGGATTAGGCTTAAATTTAATTTCAGGATTATTGACTAATTCATTAAACTTAACTTCATCATTATCAATAGTAAGTTTTGCCTTAGTTTTTAAATCAAAATATATATCACTTTGGCCTTTGGAAAAGTTAGTTAATTTAAATTCTAAACTTTTGTGCTTATCACTAAGAAGAGAATTGTCATTAGCATCAAGCAGGTCAATATTGAGTTTAATAGCATCATTATCAATTTTTAAATTACTAAATTTTACATGGTCAAAAATTAACCCATTAGAAGTAAAATTATAAATTTTTAACTCATTAGAAAGTCGCTTCTCTAAAATTTCTTGTTGGAATTTAGAGTTAAAAAACGCTTTGCTTCTTGTATTAATTGATAATACTTGCATAGGAAATTGTGAATTACTATTAATAAAAGCACTTTGTAACATATATTGTAAATCAGGAATATTTAAATCATCCAGTATGCCTTTTTTATAGTAATTTTGGAAAATTTTGCTTTTATATTCAAAGAAGTCGGAATAATCTAATTTGCCTTCTGTTTTTAATTTAAATAAAATATCTATATCAGTATTGTCATTGATATTTTTGGCTCTTTTTACAATAAATTTACCATCTTCATTTTCATATGTAAAAGGTCTTAAAATTTCAGTAAAGTCAAATCCATTTATTTTGCTTGCAACATTTTTTAATGAGTAAGTTTTACTTTTATACTTAAAAATAATGTCATCTTTATTACTACTTAACCTAAATTCATCAACTTTATTAGGAAGATTGAGTGTCAATATGCCACTTTGCAGGTCATTAAATAAAGACTCTAATGTGTGCGTTTTTAATTGCGACAAAAATGTTTTATAAAAAATGTCGCTGGCTTTTACATCCGAATTTATTTTTAAATTAAAAATGTCATCTTCATTATTGCATGATGATGAAATTAGCGCAGGCAAGGTACTAATAGATATTGGCAGTAATAAACTTATTTTTTTATTCATATATACATTTTCTACAAGAACTTTTACTTTTCTTTAAGCATTTGGTATGCACATGATGCGATCATTGCGCCATTATCTGTAGCATATTTTAAATTAGGTATTATGGCCATTTTACTTATTTCTAAAAATCTTTTTCTTAGTTCACTATTAGCACTTACCCCACCAGCTAAAACTAGCGATTTAACATCATATTTCAAAAGTGCTTTTTTAGTTTGATTTATTAAGTAGTTTACTGCACAATCTTGAAAGCTTGCTGCAATTTGGTCAATATCCACTTTTTCATTTCGCTGAACTTTATTGTGATAATAATTTATAACTTGTGATTTTAGCCCGCTAAATGAAAAATTAAACTCGCCAGGTGCATTAGGTTCAGTGAATTTAACAAATTCCCCTTTATAGTTTTTATATATTTTATCAATTATAGGCCCACCAGGAAAACCTAGCTGTAATTTTGAACTAACTTTATCAAATGCTTCACCAACAGCATCATCTAATGTTTGACCAATTATTTCATAATCACTAGGGCTATTAATAAGCATTAGTTGAGTATGGCCACCAGAAACTAACAAGCATAATGAAGGGTATTTTATTTCATTATCTAATGCGCAAGAGTAAAAGTGACCTATTAAGTGATTAACAGGAATTATTGGTTTATTGTAAGCTAAAGAAACGGCACTTGCAAATAAGTATCCAATTTGTAGTGTTCCAACTAGCCCTGGTTCTTTAGTATAAGCTATATAATCAATAGTTGATAAGTCATACTTTTTTAATAATATTTCCAAAATTAAATTAATGTTTTTAACGTGCTCTCTTGATGATATTTCAGGAATTGTGCCACCAAATTCCTTGAATATATCAACTTGACTAATAGTTTCTAATGCAATAACCTTATTATCTTCTAAAATAGCAATAGAAGTATCATCATGGCTAGTTTCAATACCTAATATTTTCATACTATTTTTTAGCTCCTATTTGTGGCATTTTTATGTAATAAGGTTCAATTTTATTTAAATCACTATTAGTAATAAATAAGTCTTTGTATGCTTTAAAATTATTTAAAAATTGAATGTAATCTACTTCACTATATTTATCTTTAGCACCTGTTTTACAGGTAATTTGGTTAGAATCAAATGGCTTATTATTTCTTATGTATTCAAAGTACTTTTCGCCTTTAGCGTTAATATAAAATGAGTTTTTGCCAGGATTTTGAATGCTTAAAATTTGCATTGTGCTAGTCGTAAAAATCTTAATCTTTTTAATTGTAGCTATTGTTCTTAAATAAACTAGTGATATTCTTACTCCAGTAAAGAATCCTGGACCTAAATTGGTGTAAAACTCATTAAAATCATCAATTGTTAAGGACAAAGAATTAAGCATTTCGCTTACACTTAGTGGTATTAATTCAACCTTCTTTTGGTACTTTTCTAGTATTTTTGAGTACACTAGTTTGTAATTATCATCAAAGGCCGCTAAAACAAAGTCATCATTAGCTGTATCTAAATATAATCTCATTATTTAACCACCTTTATCTTGAAAATATGATTATTGTCTTTATCCAAAGAGATATCTACATTAACAAAATTTGAGTAATAATGCTGTATCCTAGAAGGCCATTCAATAGCAATAATATCCCCGTCATTTGCATAGTCAATAAATTCATCAATTCCGCCACTTAAGTGATATGCGTCAATGTGAATTAAGCCATTGTATGTTTTCATATAGTTAAATGTTGGTGATGTAATTGGCTCAGTTATCCCAATTATTTTTGCAATTTCTTTTAATAATGTTGTCTTACCAGCACCTAATTCGCCATTTAAAAGTATTAATTTACTTTTAGTTAGGTTATTTAAAACAAAATTAGCCACTTCATTAAGACTTTGATTTTCCTTAGTAATAAAACACTTTTCTAAGAACATACATCCCTTTTTTTAAATATAAATTTTAAGTATTTCAATTATAGTTTTTTATAAATACATAATTACAAAAATATACAAAAAAGCAAAGCGAACTTTGCTTTTTCGTTGTTTATATATGCATTATGAACAATTTAAGAAAATTAAATTTATGTAAATGCTTATAAAACGGGATTATTGGTTTAATGAACAAATTATTTAAGAATTTTTGTTACAGAACCATAACCAACTGTTCTACCACCTTCACGGATTGAGAACTTTGTTCCTTCTTCAACAGCGATAGGTGCGATAAGTTTAACTTTTAAGTTAACGTTTTCACCTGGTTGAACGAATTCACGGCCTTTTTCAAATTCTAATCCACCTGTAACGTCTGTTGTACGGAAGTAGAATTGAGGTTTATAGTTAACAAAGAATGGAGTGTGACGACCACCTTCTTCTTTTGTTAATGCATAAATTGCAGCTTCGAATTCAGCATGAGGAACAATAGAACCTGGTTTAGCAAGAACTTGTCCACGTTCGATAGCTGATCTTTCAACACCACGAAGTAATAGACCTGCGTTGTCACCTGCTTGAGCTTCTTTTAAGTTCTTTCTGAACATTTCAATACCTGTAACAACTGTTTTCTTTGTTGGCTTAAGACCTACAATTTCAACTTCTTCGTTTAGGCTTAATCTACCACGTTCAACACGACCTGTAGCAACTGTACCACGACCTGAAATTGTGAAAACGTCTTCAACAGCCATTAAGAATGGTTTTTCAAAGTCTTTAACAGGAGTTTCGATTCATGTGTCAACTGCATTCATTAATTCTAGAATATTTTCTTCGTATTCTGGTTTGCCTTGTAAAGCTTGTAGAGCTGAACCACGAACAAATGGTGTGTTGTCACCATCAAAGCCATATTTTGTAAGTAATTCACGAACTTCCATTTCAACAAGGTCGATCATTTCTGCATCTTCTGGCTTAATCATGTCACATTTGTTTAAGAAAACAACCATCTTTGGAACACCAACTTGTTTTGCAAGAAGAACGTGTTCTTTTGTTTGAGGCATGGCACCGTCAGTTGCAGCAACAACAAGAATTGAACCATCCATTTGAGCAGCACCAGTAATCATGTTCTTAATGTAGTCAGCGTGACCAGGACAGTCAACGTGTGCATAGTGACGTTTTTCAGTATTATATTCGATGTGTGATGTATTAATTGTTATACCACGAGCTTTTTCTTCAGGTGCATTGTCAATTGCATCGTATGATTTAGCTTCTGATAAACCTTTTTTAGCTAGCACTGTCGCAATAGCAGCAGTTAAAGTTGTTTTACCATGGTCAACGTGGCCAATGGTTCCAATATTAACGTGTTCTTTGCTACGGTCAAAATCTAGTTTTGCCATATTAAAATCCTTTCGTAAAAATATTGAGTAATTTTAGCGCTAAAACCTACCTCAGCATGGCCTTTCATCCATGTCCTATCCAAACTTTAATGCTAATACATTACATATAAATAAAATAGTATTGAAATTTTAACAAAAAATAACAAAATTTTAAAAATATTACATTAGCCCTAAATTTACTAATAATATAGTTAATAATACACTTGAATTACTGTTTAAAACTTCCTTACATGTCGATATTTAATAATAATTTGCCTATTAATGCTGTTTTATAGTCTAATTAGACTAAATATCTTTAACATGTTTATATGTTTATATTTCCATATTTCTATGTTGCCCTATTATCAGCCTACTATATGATGCCTTTATTGTTATATAATAAAAATATATTTTTATTTTGGGGGAATTAATGCCTATTATTGAAAGAATTCAAGCACGTGAAATATTAGATTCGCGTGGTAATCCAACAATTCAAGTTGAAGTTACTACAGATTATGAAATAACTGGTGTTGCAAATGTGCCTTCTGGTGCTAGCACAGGAAGTAGAGAAGCACTAGAATTAAGAGACAAAGGCACCAAATATGAAGGAAACTGATTTGGTGGCAAAGGTGTTATGACGGCTGTTGATAATGTTAATGAAAAAATAGCACCTGAATTAATAGGAATGTCAGTTTTTAATCAAAGAGCAATTGATAAATTAATGATTGAATTAGATGGAACTGCCACTAAGTCAAAATTGGGAGCTAATGCTATTTTAGGTGTTTCACTAGCTGTTGCTAGAGCCGCTGCTGCAGAACTAGGAATGCCTTTATATAGATATATTGGCGGAGCTAATGCTCACACATTACCACTACCAATGCTTAATGTTTTAAATGGTGGCGAACATGCATCAAATACAGTTGACTTTCAAGAATTTATGATAATGCCAGTTGGTGCAAAGTCACTAAGAGAAGCTCTTCAAATGGCTAATAAAGTTTTTCACAACTTAGCTAAGTTACTTAAAAAAGCAGGATATGGTACTCAAGTTGGAGATGAAGGTGGATTTGCTCCAAATTGCAAGAGCCATGAGGAAGTATTAGATTACTTAGTTGAAGCTATAAAAGTTGCTGGTTATACTCCTGCTACTAGTGGTAAAAATGCAATTGCTATAGCCTTAGATGCTGCATGTAGTGAACTTTATGATGAAAAATCCAAAAAATATACTTTCAAAAAACTAAAACAAGCTATTGCTGAAAAACGCCTTGGTTTTGAACATTTAGATAATGTTAAATTAGAGTATACAACTGATGAATTAATTGAATATTTTGGTAAGCTAATAGATAAATATCCTATTATTTCAATTGAAGATGGCCTTGCAGAAAGTGATTGAGAAGGATTTGCAAAGATGACTGCTAAATTTGGTAGCAAAGTACAAATTGTTGGTGATGACTTAACAGTTACAAATCCTAAATTATTAGAAAAAGCTATTGAACAAAAATCAATGAATGCTATCTTAATTAAACTTAATCAAATTGGAACTCTTTCTGAAACAATGGATGCTATAAACAAGGCTCAAAAGGCAAATATGGCTTGTGTTGTTTCTCATCGTTCGGGAGAAACTGAGGACACAACAATTGCTGATTTAGCCGTAGCCTTTAATACAGGGCAAATAAAAACAGGTTCAATGTCTAGAACAGATAGAATTGCTAAATACAATCGCCTTTTAGTTATTGAAGAAGAATTAGGAGAGCAATCAGAATTTGAAGGTGCTAAAGCATTTTACAACATAAAGTAAGCAAGAAGTCGCGCTAAGCGACTTTTATTTATTTACCTATAAAACAGGCAAATAGGCTAATTTTAAAGTTTGCTTATTTTTAAGCATAATTCATAAATGAATTATGAAATGAGATGTTATTAATATATAATTGTTTATATGATTAAAAAAGGCGATGTACTGAATGGACTAGTAAAAAATATTAATTCACACGGCATAATTGTGTGAACTTTTAATGGTATGAAATTTTTCGTGCCATCTAATTTAATTACTGACTTTACAAAAAGTCGTCTTGATAATATTTTTGAGATCAATCAAAAGATAAATTTTGTTGTTGAATCAATAGATTTAGATATGCAAACTGGTATTGGAAATTTCAAAATAAATCACCCTCTTCATTCAAGAATGCCTTTTAAAAATAAAATTAAGCCTACAAAAAATGGATTTAAAAAGCTAAAAGATTCAGTTCTTAAACAAATAAGCAAGTCATAAGGCAGTATCGATAATGGAAATTATTAATTTAAAATTTATTAACTTCAGCCCTGATTTTAACAACAAGAATATGATTGCAGATGCTTTGACACTTTTTAACAAAATTAAAAAGAAGGATAATGATTTTTTTGAGCAATTTGGTTTTAATGAACTAGTTTTAAATTTTGATGGCCAAAATTTGAAAGAATTAGATAGTTTTAGCAATCTTTTTCACTCGCAAGACATAAATCACATAATAATTTTTTGTAAGAAAAATGACAAAGAAAATTTTTTTGTTGCCCATAATTTTCTTAACAAAAATGACATTTTAAAAGATCATAAAATAAAATACACATTTTTTTGTGATGAAGAACCAGAAGTTTGGCAAAAGTTATATCTTAAATGTGCTGATAAAATTAGTAGCCCGCACACT
Organism: Mycoplasmopsis bovis 8790; assembly: GCF_005061465.1. Classification (GTDB taxonomy): domain Bacteria; phylum Bacillota_I; class Bacilli_A; order Mycoplasmatales; family Metamycoplasmataceae; genus Mycoplasmopsis; species Mycoplasmopsis bovis_A. The sequence goes on along the minus strand of NZ_LAUS01000004.1, from coordinate 185,039 downwards.
GCATTTCTTTTTATTGGACAGTCGTTCTATAGCGAAGCTTTTATTGAAGTTATTAAAATAATTATTAACGAGATTCAGGAAAAATATGGTTATTATCGAGCACTTAAAAGATGCTTTATGATTTGTAAGCAAGCATTAGAAAAACAGCTTCAAGATTTTGAAATTGACGAGCAAAATAAATTAATAATGCCAAATGTTCTAACTAAAAATTATTCTTTTTTTGCAGAAAGCAATATGTTTTTGCTTCTTTTAAAAGGCTGTAATATTATGGAGTTAGTTGCAGGATATCAAAATCTTTATCCAAATTTTGTGGCTGACAATTTAGAAGATAATGCAGCTTTTCAATATGCTTATGTTAGATTATCTATTAGCAAAAAAACTAAATATAGTTTCATAATTAATGACAATGCAATACTGACTAATTTGCTTACTTTACAGGCAAATATGGAAAATAATTATTATCAGAAATTTAATATATTTTCATATGTAGCATCATTTACAAATGATATTTATACATACGGACAGTTTTTGATGGATAATTATCAAAAAATGTATCTCTCTTTTTATAAATTAAAAAATGAAAAAATAGACTATAGACTAAGCGATGAAATTCACTTTAATGATGGATTAAATTCATATCCATTTACAAAACTTAGTGATTTTAACAAAAGTGCAAATATAGGCATTCAAGAGATTTTCACCAATATCCTAGGTATGCCTTATTGTTTAATCACAGTTGAAGATAATAGTGAATATTCGCTAGGGGCGCTAATTGCTTTTGTTTATTGAAGTTTTATATATCGTTGTATGCTAAGTAACACAAATCCATTTTTAAGTAGCTATAGGAGCTAAAATGAAGTACATAAATGTTGATATTTCTAATGCATTAGAATTAAATGAAATAAATAAATATTATGAACAAGTAGTTCAAATTCACAATAACATAATTAACCAAAAGGTCAATGAAAAAGACTGATTAGGATGAATCAATTTGCCAAATAACATGAACAATTTGGAAATGAAGAAAATGATTGACATTGCTAATGTATGAAAAAAACAAAAAGTTAGCACCCTGGTAGTTATTGGCATAGGTGGGTCATATTTAGGAGCTAGAGCTGCATATGATTATGTTTTTGATACTTATAAAATGATAGATCCTGATATTGAATTGATTTTTGCAGGTAACTCATTAAGCAGTGAGCAATTAGTTGCACAGCTTAAATATGTAGAAAATAAAAAATTTGCTATCAACGTTATTTCAAAAAGTGGCACAACTATTGAGCCATCAATTGCATTTAGAGAATTTAGAAAGCTTTTAGAATTTCAAGTTGGCTCACAATATGCTAAGGATTATATAGTAGCTACAACTGACTCTCAAAAGGGTGTTTTATATGAGCTTTCTAAAGCAAAAAATTATGAAACATTAGTAATTCCTAATGATGTAGGCGGTCGTTTTAGTGTGCTAAGTCCAGTTGGACTCTTCCCTTTAATTTGTGCTGGTATTAATGTCGAATTATTACTTAAAGGCGCTGTTGATGCTAATAGTGATTGCAATAATCTAAACCTAAATGAAAATCAAGCATACAAATATGCTGTTGCTCGTCATATATTAAGTAAAAAATACGATATTGAGCTTATGTCTTCTTACGAACCAAAATTATCATTTTTTATTGAATGATGAAAGCAATTATTTGCTGAAAGTGAAGGCAAAGACAATAAGGGATTATGAGTTGTTGGTTCGACTTTTACAACTGATTTGCACTCAATTGGACAAATTATTCAAGATGGCAAAAAGATTTTATTTGAAACCATTTTAGTTTCAAAAGAGCCTTTATATGACATTTTGCTCTCTAAAGAAAAAGAAGATTATGATAAATTAAACTACTTAGATGGTAAATCAGTTCATAAAGTAAATTTGTCAGCATTTAAAGGGACTTTAAGCGCTCACTCAAAAACGGCATTAGTGCCTAATATTGTGATTGAAATAGCAAAATTTGATGAATATGCATTAGGTTACTTGTTTCAATTTTTTATGAGAGCATTAGCTATTAGTGCATACCTCTTAGGTGTTAATCCATTTGATCAACCTGGAGTTGAAATATACAAGTCAAATATGTTTAAAATTTTAAATAAGGACGATAAATAATATGCCTGAATTGCCAGAAGTTAAGACAGTAGTTAAAGCGCTTAAAAGCAACATAAAAAATGCCAAAATTACAAATGTTTTTGTGTTTCTTGATAAATTAATTAAAAATGTTAGTCCGCAAGAGTTTAAGGAATATTTGCTAAATGAAACAATATTAGATATTTATAATGTTGGCAAAAATATTATTTTTAAACTTTCAAATGACAAAAATTTAATTAGTCATTTAAGAATGACAGGCAAGTATTTTACTGATACTAGTTTGCATCACAAGAGAAAGCATGACTATGTAATTTTTGAGTTAAATAACCAAATGTACCTGTTTTATAATGATTCACGACAATTTGGAACATTTCATATTAAGGATGAATCAGAACTTTTTACAACAAAGCCACTTGATAAATTAGGAAAAGAAGTTGACCAAATAGATCCTGATAAGCTTTATCAGCTTATTAAAAATAAAACTATTCCAATTAAGTCATTCTTGTTAGACCAAAGTTACATTTTAGGAATTGGAAATATTTATGCTAACGAAATTTTGTTTTTATCCAGAATAAATCCGTGAACTAAAGTTAATAAAATTCCATATGATAAATTGATTGAAATATTAAATAACACTAAAATAATTTTGGATAAAGCAACAGAATTAGGTGGTTCAACAATTGTTGACTTTTCAGGACTTAACGGGGCAGAAGGTCAATTTCAAAACCATTTACAAGTTCATATGCGAGCAAATATGCCTTGCAATGAATGCAAAACTTTAATTAAACAAGAAACAATAGCACAAAGAATGACATATTATTGTCCGATGTGTCAAAAGGAAAATTATGAGTAAGAAGAGTAGAAATAATACTATTCAATATGACAACAACGACTTTTCAAATATAGTTGATTTACATGGCTTTACTATAGCTGAAGCTTTAACACAAGTTCAATTGTCATTAGCTAATGCCTATGAAAGTGATTTTTACTATGACTATGTAACAATAATAACTGGCAAGGGTCAGGGAGCAATTTTAGCTAATATTGAAGAGTATTTACGTGATGCTAATTATGACTATGACATTTCGCCTGATGGTGCATCAATAAAGGTGTTTTTTTAATCAATTTATTTTAATGTAAAGTTTTTAACTAAAACAATATTTCCAATTTATAATATTTGAATAAAAAACATAAATAAAAGGAGTTAATTATGGAGAAAACAATTTACTTAGCTGGTGGATGTTTTTGAGGTGTTGAAGCCTATTTTAAAAGAGTTAAGGGCGTTTTAGACACTCAAGTCGGATATGCTAATGGTAAAGATGAAAATGCTACATATACAAACTTAAAAGATTCTTTACATGCTGAAACAGTCAAGGTTGTTTATGATTCTGAAGTTGTGTCAGTTGAAGAATTAGTGTTACATCTTTTTAAAATTATTGACCCTGCTTCATTAAATAAACAAGGCAATGATGTTGGAACTCAATATAGAACTGGTGTTTATTATAAAGATGTTAATGACTATTTAACAATTGAAAAATTATTTAACTATTTAAGAAAGCAATATAAAGAATTTTATGTTGAGCTAAAAGTTTTAAATCATTTTATTGACGCAGAAGCATATCACCAAGATTACTTAACCAAGAATCCAACAGGATACTGTCATATTAATTTAGATACTGATTATTCACTTTCTAAAGATGATTACCAATTGATCAAACAAGTTAGAAATGAATTAAGTCTTAGTCAGCTTAGTTATGATATTTTAAAAAATTCAGCTACTGAAAGACCACATACATCAGTTTTAAATAATGAATATCGTAAAGGTATTTATGTTGAAAAAATAACTGGTGAACCATTATTTTCATCTAGCACAAAATTTAACTCTGGATGTGGCTGGCCAAGTTTTTCAGAGCCAATTTTCAAAGACACTGTGAAATATTTGGATGACACATCACACAATATGTTTAGAATTGAAGTTAGATCAGGCCAAGGAGACCATCACTTAGGACATGTATTTAACGATGGCCCTAAAGAAATGGGTGGCAAGAGATACTGCATTAATGGTGCTGCAATTGATTTTATTCCATATGAAGAAATGGATGAAAAAGGCTACTCAGAATTCAAAAAGTTTGTTAAATAATTTACTTTATTTACTAACCAAAATCAAAATAAAATAATGAAAAAGAAATTATTGCCTTTTATACTAATTGGTTCATCATTTACTACTTTGTTAAGTGCTGCTAAATGTAATAATGAGACCAATGAGCCTATAAAAATTGAGAATACAGCAAATAATGAATTGATTGAAAAAGTCAATTCATTATTTAAATTGCTAGATTCTAGTAGTCAAAAAATCAATGATGACAGCGCAGAAGCCAAAACACTTAAGAATAAAATAGAAACTAATATCAATGACTTAAATTCATTTGATCTTAGTACTCTAAGTGCAGATCAGTTAAATAATTATATTAGTGCATTACAATTATTAATAAATCAGGCAGACGGCTTTATTAATAAGAATAATTCTGAAGATACTAACCACAACAAAATGGAAAGTGAAAGCGTTACTCCTGAAATAGACAAATTGCCTTCTGAGCCTACAAGTAAGCCTTCTATTCCATTCGATCCTTCAAATATACCAGCTTTTCCAAATTTCCCTTTTAATCGCCTTAATAACCAAGACAAGCACAAATATCCTGAACATCATACAAAATTCAAAACTGTTGATTCTAAAACGTTATATAAAGAGTTATATGACAGAACTTTCTCTCTTAAATATCTAACTAAACTTTCAGACGGTGGACTCTTAAGCGATGGTTCAGGAACTACTTGGTTGCTTGATTATCATAAATATACAAATCAAAAAGACAAATATAAGTTATTTTTTGCAACTAACTTACACGTTTTAGCTAGATTTAGTAACTCCTTAGAAGAATCTATACAAAAGCAACTTAACTATTATGATCCAACTAACGACAAAGTTATTGCCGTTGCTTTAGGCAAAAGCGCTAATGTAAATAATTTCGACCAAAAAGCCAATAAAACAGTATCAAATGGTTATTCTCCTGCTACTTATTTTACTAATAATAGTGAATTTATTAATTATGAAAAGTTGAGTAGTATAACTTCTACAAAAGAAACTAATGCAATATCAGAACCTAAATTGGTTTTTGCTGCAGTTGATTTTATGAATGATGAAGCCATCAAAAATATTCAAAGTGGATTAAATGAATCTGCAGAACAGTATAAAAAATATAAGACTGAAAATGGCGGAATTGAGCACTATAGAGCTGCCTATGCCGATTTTGATAGTAAGAAAAAAGTTCCAATTACAGTTGATTTTGCAGTATTTGAAATAGATGTTGATTTAGAAAAAGCTGATGAAACTTTTAAAAGTTGAATTAATGATGCTATTAAAGGTTTAGATAGCTACATAGACAGACTAGATAAGACAAACTCTCTCCCAAATCAAGACAAAAATATTTCTAAATATATGCAAACTACTGACTATGTTTCAGCTTCATATGATAAAAGTAATCAAAAAAATTTATGAAATGCAAAAGACATTTATATTGCTGGTTACCCTAGTCAAAGCAATAATGCTACTTGAATGCAAAATAATCCTACCGAGAGAAATTCTGATTCAATAACTTCTTACAATACTGGTTTAAAAAATAAAGATACTTTTGCATTTGCAACCGAAAGTATTGAAGAGAAAATTGGCATTCCATCAAATGCAACAATTAATGATAATTATTGAAACAGAGTAATGGCAAGTTGGTATGGCTATCAATATAATATCAACTTTTCATCCCTATATTATGGGGCTTCTGGTTCATTAGCCTATAATGAATTTGGCCAAATGATAGGTATTTATAATGCTGTTTCAGCTAGAGTTGACTATGGAGACTTGCTTCAGTCAGGAGGAATTGCCCATTCTTACAATCTAGTGATATTAAAGCAATTGAAAACACAATTTATGCTTACAATCTTATTGATGGAAGCAATAAGTCAATTTACAAAAACCAAAAAAATTCGTTTAGAGAAAATCTTAAAGTGCTTTATCCTAGTGGCTTTTCTGATGGCTCTAAGCAAACAAAATTATTCGATAGCTTTTAAGGGAAAAAATGATATTTTTCCCTATTTTTTTGCTTTTTTTTAAGCTTTTTAAATATACAAACAAATTAATAAAATACTTATTTAATTTATAATGTAATAATTAAAAAATTAAAGCTTTAATCATTAATGGAGGAATATGCTGAAACTATTTTCTAGATTTCCATTAAAAGTAAAGGTAATGGCACTCTTTGCGGTTATCTTAAGCACAATTCATCCGTTTTTGAGTATATTAATTCCAACAGTTACTAGGCAGTTGATTACATACTTAGCAAATAACCAAATTGACAGAGAAGTTACAGTTTATATTTTCAAGTCATCTTGAATAGTTGGAACCTATTCATATGCCAATGCCCTATGGGTAATTATTGGAATTTCATTTGCTTTGGCTTTTATCCTAGTAATTATTTCATATGCTTCCAACTTTTTAGCTGCTCAAGCTAAGAATTTAGGTGTTTATCATACTAGAAAACTTTTGTTTGAGCACTTACTTACTTTATCTCATAAAAATATTGAAAATATAACCCCAGCAACATTGCTTACTCGTTTTAGCAATGATGTGCAGAAACTAGAAGATGGTTTTTATATTATTTTTAGAAACGTTTTTGTGTTTCCTTTTTATACAGTATGAGGTCTAATATTTGCTTTATTAACTAATTTATATTTGTCAATTTCTATTGCTTTTGTTGTGCCTTTTATAGTTGTTCTCGCAATTGTTGCCATTATCAAGTTATTCCCACTTTATAGAAAAGAAAACATAATGCTTGATAATGTTAATGAGGTAATTAAAGAAGATTTTAATAATATTTCATTAATTAAGTCATACAATCTTGAACAAAGACAATTTTTGCGTTTTAATGAAGCTAACCAAAATTTGGAAAAAGTTTCTAGAAAAGCTAACACTTATGGAGCAATTAACTGGCCAGCAATTGATTTATTTATTTTAATGGGCAATATAGTTATTTTCTCAATTGTTGCAATAATTATTAAAAATAATATTGAAATTAACATCAAATCATTAGTTGGTGACATTTACCAATTCATTACATATATGCAACTTATTTCTTTTGGAATATTTTCATCACTTTTTATGACTAATAGACTTATAAGAAGCAATATTTCAGCTAAAAGAATCCTAGAAATATTAAAAATTGAAAGTGAAATTTCAAATAAAGATAAAAGTGATGTAACACAAACAATTTGCGGCAAAATAGAATTTAAAAATGTTAATTTTGGATATGATAAATCATTGACTTTGAAAAATGTATCATTCGTCATAGAACCCTATGAAACAGTCGGAATCATTGGAAAAACAGGAAGTGGCAAAAGCACAATTGTTCGTTTATTAACTCGTGAGTACAAAATTAATAATGGCGGGCAAATACTAATTGATAATAAAAATATTTATGATATTAATCATAAGGATTTTTATAATAATGTTTCAGTTGTTTTTCAAAAGCCCTTATTATTAAGTGGAACTATTAAGTCAAATGTTTTATTAGGTGCTAATCATAATGATCAGTCAAATTTAGACAATGCTTTATTGAATTCTAAAGCTGATTTTGTGTTTAAATTAGAAAATTCAGTTGAGCATAAAGTTTATCAAAGAGGCAAAAATCTTAGTGGAGGCCAAAGACAAAGACTAGCAATTGCACAGGCGTTAATTAAAAAACCTAAAATACTTATTTTAGATGATGCAACTAGTGCATTAGATAATCAAACTGACAAAATAGTAAGAGATAATTTAAACAGACTTTCAAACAGCACAACTATAATAATCTCTCAAAGAGTTAGTTCAATAAAGGACTGTGACAAAATAATTGTTATGGATAATGGTAGCATATCTGGAATAGGCAGACATAATGACTTATTAAAAACTAATGAAATTTACAAAAGCATTTATGACAGTCAAGAAAAAGAGGTAGATAATGACTAAAAAGCCTGAAAAACAGATGACTAAGTCAAAGCCTACTAGTTCGTTTAAACTATTCATAAGGCTTTTTAAAGACTATTCAGGAAGCAATTTAGTATTATGAATGCCAATATTCTTGGGTCTTTTATTAGCTGGCTTTATTACTGGAGGAGTTTGACTTTTAGGTTATATAATTGATAATTTTCTAAAAGTTGATTTATTTAACCCATCAACTTTTAACACATCCCAATTTGCCTGATTTATAGTACTTTTAGCTTTATTTTATGTCCTTCAGAAACTAACTTTAATTACTCAATATTTAATAGTGAATAGAGCAAGTGTTAAGATTGGATCACGCATTAGAGTTAATGTATACCAAAAACTACAAATAATGCCACTAAGTTATTTTGAAAATGAAAAAACCGGTGATTTAATGTCAACAGTGACTAACGATATTCAAAATGTTGTGCAGTCAATGATCGATGTAATAAGTAACATTATTACTGTTGCTTTTACATTAGTAATTACCTTTGGAATTTTAATTTCATACTCATTTATTACAGCACTTATAGCATTAGTGATAATTCCAATTAACTTTATCCCTGTGTTAATAATAATTGTAAAAAATCAAAAATATTTTGTGTCTAAGCAGCAAAATTTAGGTAATTTTAATGCTTATTTAGAAGAAATAATTGATGCATTACCAATAATAAGAATAAATAACAAGCAAAGCACCGTTGCTAAAGATTTTGACAAAATTAATAAAACGCTTTTAAAAACAAGCACTGCTATTTCAGTTAGAATTGCTTGATTATATCCTTGATTCTATTTCAGTAAAATTCTAAATTTACTAATAATAGTCGGCCTAACAGTTTTATTAAAAAACAATTGAGCATCTATGCCTGGTAGAGATAATATAACTAGTGGTTCAATTTTGTCAATTTCAATCTATGTTTTCACTGTTAGTGACAAATTAGGTGAAATTTTAGAAATTATTTCGAACTTACAATTAGGTCTTGGATCAGTTGTCAGAGTCAAAAAACTTCTTGATTTAATGCCTTCAGTTGATGAATCTAAACTGCATGACTTAAGAGAAGGCGATGGAACTATTGAGTTTAAAAATGTATGATTTGCCTATCCATCAAATCCTGATAAATATGTTCTTAAGGATATTTCATTTAAGATAGAGCCAACTAAAACATTAGCTCTTGTCGGTCACACAGGTTGTGGAAAAAGCACAATTGCCAAACTACTTTCAAAACTATATGTTCCTTCTAAAGGTGATATATTAATTAATGGTCAGTCAATATTTAAAACAAATGAAAAAAGTTGAAGAAATAATATTGATGTAATTCAGCAAGAGACATATTTATTTAAGGACACAATTAAAAATAATCTCTCATGTGTAAGGCCTATTATTTCAGATGAGCAACTTATTTCAATTTCTGAACAAGTAGGATTAGATGAGTTTGTTAAAAAACTCCCAGATGGCTATAAAACAGAGTTAAAAGACAATGGTTCAGTATTGAGTGTAGGCCAAAAACAGCTTATTGCAATAACTAGATCAATGATTAGCAGTAAGACAATTTCAATCTTGGACGAAGCAACTAGTGACATTGACACTTTAACTGAAAGCAAGATTAAAAAATCTATTTCACTCTTAAGCAAAAACAAGACACTTTTAATAATAGCACATAGACTTAGCACAATAAAAAATGCCGATAACATCTTGATGATTGAAAACGGGGAAATTAAAGAACAAGGAACTCATAATCAATTAATGTCAAATCAAGGCTTATACCAAAAGATGTACCTAAGTGGTTTTGAAGAGTAAAAAATCAAGGAATTACCTTGATTTTTTAATATGGTGCCCGAGACAGGACTTGAACCTGCATGAGTTGCCTCACTAGATCCTTAGTCTAGCGTGTCTGCCAATTTCACCACTCGGGCAAAAATGCATAAATAATTATATAGAAAAAATTAAATATGCACAATAATCATTATTTTCTAGCTGAAATAAATGGTAATATGTCGGTTGTGCCTAGTCAGTCAAGCAATGCAATAACACCAAATGTTAGTGCACCTAAAATTAGTAATGTTAGAATAGTAAAACCAATAATTTTGCCAACAGAGCTTTTGTTAGCAGATTTTGATACTGCTGTTTTTATTTCACTTTTAGCTTCTTCATTTTCATTATTTTGTACAGGTAGTATATCTAATGAAGCTTTTTCATTAGATGACTCATCATTAGTTACTAGAATTTGCTCACTGGTTTCTTCAGTTTTTGAAATCACTTCTTCTTTAATTGTTGTTTTAGTTTCAACATCTAATGCGCTTCTCTCAAAAGTTTTTTCTTCTTTTGTTATGCTTGGTTCAATTACTACTGTATTAGTTATTACTAAGTCATCTAGTTCTTTAGCAGCTTCAGAACGCGTATGTCTATTAAGTTCAGATAAACCAGCTAACTCAATTTGCTTCATCTTAACTTTAGCATCTGCATTTAGGTATTCTTCTTTATCTCTCTTTTTGATTTCATATTTTGACTCAAAATAAGATTTAGGATCTGCATTATATGAAAAAGTTAGATGTTTAATATATTCTTCAATCTGAGCATCAGTGTTTAATTTATAAAATTTAAGTGGATCAATTTCAAACTCATCACACAATGAAATATATGTTTCATTAGCATCTAATCCATTAGATTGCGGAATCATTATAAATCTGTTGTTGTAGTCAGGATCCTTTATGTATGCTATTTGCCCAATTTGTTCGTTTTTCTCATTCAATAGAAGAATCAGTGTTTCTAGTTTGAAACTTATATATCAAAACACTGCATCTTTTCTACTTTTAAATTGTCCTATTATTTCATCTTTTTTAGGGTGTTTTAACACTCAAGGAAATTTTGCTCCGGTGTTATAAAATATTGCAACTTTCTTCATATAATTACTCCTTATTTATGTATGGTTACTATTATATAAAAATAACCTCTTTTTTGTATAATTTGCCTATAAAACAATGAAATAATTAATTTTCATAATGCAAATAATTTTTAAATTCTTGACCAAAAATTTTTAGAATAATGCGCAGTGAATGGGCTTTTAATCAAATTTATTTCACTTTTAAAATTTCTAATTTATAATTTTTTAATATTAATAAGAATAAAATGAAGTAGTTAAAATACTATTAAATAAAACTTTTTTTGCTTAAGCACTAAAGTAAAATTTTACTTAGATAACTGTTTTATAGGCCTATAAATATAAGGGGAGTCAAAATGATTAACGTAAATACTTTTAAACCTGGAATTACTTTTGAAGATGATGGTGATATTTTTGTTGTTTTAGAAGCACAACACTCAAAACAAGGAAGAGGTCAAGCTAATGTGAAGGCTAAGGTCAAAAATTTAAGAACTGGTAGCACAGTTATTAAATCATATACTGGTGGGGTTATGGTTTCTCGTGCGCATATTGATAAAAGACCTATGAGCTATTTATATTCAGATGGCGAAAACATCATCTTAATGGACACTGAAACCTATGAACAAGTTGAAATTCCTGTTTCACATGTTGAATGAGAGCTTAACTTCTTAAAAGAAGGAATGATTGTTAAAATCAGAAAATACAAAGAAGAAATTCTTGATATTGAATTAGATGCCAATGTTGTGTTAGAAGTTACAGAAGCACCTGATGCTGTTAGAGGAAATACTGCAAATAACCCTCAAAAGAAAGTTAAATTAGAAACAGGTTTTGAGTTAGAAACTCCAATGTTTATTAGTGAAGGAGAAAAAATTATTGTTTCTACTGAAACAGGAAAATACCTTGGAAGGGCTAATAAATAATGAATTTTCTTTCTACTGCTTTTGGAATTAATGAAAGAGTTTCTGTTACTGAAAAAGCACTTTTAAATCTAATTAATAATGCTGTTTCTGAAATAAAAGGAATTAAGTTAGCAAATGTTCCTAGAATTACATTTTTGCCAGATCAGTCAAATGCAACTTTTATTATTGACGTTAAAGTTAAAAAGAATTATTCATTAAAAACTACTATTGAAGGCTTAAGAGAAGAAATTACTAAGAATTTTGAAACTCTTTTAGATTTTAAACCACATAATATTCGTATCTGTTTTGTTGAATTCTACTAATAATATGCTACCTAAATAAGGGTAGCTTTTTTTATTAAAAAAAGCCACAAATAATCTTTGTGGCTATAAAATAGTCCTTTTGGTAATTATCTAAATTGAAACTAATATTCCGTAAGTAATACCAAAGGTAATTAATACAGTTATAAAGTCAACGACTAAGTTTAGTAATATAACTGAAGCTGATGAAGGGTCTTTTTTAGCCTTTATCAATAATATTGGTAATAATGAACCAAATAATGAAGAAAGAATTACTGAGATAAATAATGCTACTGATGTGCCAATTATAAGAGCTAAATATTTAAGTTTGTTATCTCCCAATAAATCTTTAGTTGCTGCAAAATAAGCGCTTAATCTTGCAAAATTAACAACAACTAAAACTAATGCAAGTACAATGGCTGCTAATAATTCTTTTCAAACAACCTTTGCAAAATCTTTTTTATCAATCTCGTCTAAAGCAATAGAACGGGAAATACTTATATTTGACTGCAATCCTATATTTTTAACACTATTATTAAGAACGGGAATAATAGCCGCAAATGCAACAGTTAATAACGAGGCAAATGAAGCAGTATCAGCACTTTTGTGACTAATATATGTTGCATGAAGAGCTCAGTGAATAATTCCTTGAGTAATTGTTGAAAAAATTAATAGTAATGAAAGTCATAAAATACGTGACTGAACAATTTTATATCATGGTGTTTTAATATAATCATTTTCAATGACCTTGTTGCTGATTCCAGCTATTTTATAGAGATCTTCGGTAACTTCATCTTGAATAACATCAATAACATCATCGCTGGTTATCATACCTATTAGCCGTTTTTCATGGTTAACAACAGGTAAAACTGACATATCTTGCTCACTAAATACCTTAGCAGCATTTTCTTTCTTTTCACTAGTGTAAACAAAAGCAACAGGTGAATAAAGGTCTTCAATTTTTTCATTTGGCTCAGCAAATGTTATTTCTTCTAATGTAAGAACCCCTAGTAATTTGTTGGTGTTGCTTACAACAAAATAATAGTGAACTAATTCCTTTTGATTCTTCTTATAGTCTCTACGTATTTTGTTAAGTGCTTGTTCACAAGTATATGAGCTAGGTAAGCTAGAAATATCTATGCTCATTATGCTGCCGACTTCATCGTCATTATAGCTTAATAGCTTGTTTAATTCATTTCTTTTCTCACTGCTAGTGTAGGCCAAAACCTTGCTTGCAACATTAGAAGGTAACTCATCTAAAACGTCAACTAACTCATCAGATTGAAGCTCTTGCAAAAGTTTCATTCCTCAGTCTTCAGTAAAACTTTTCGCTAATTCAACTTGCACATCCTCATCTAAGTAGCTAAATATTGATGCGGCAGATGAAGTTGTTAGTAAACGTAAAAATATTAATTGCTCATTCAATTCTAAAGACTCTAAAGATGAAGCAATATCAGCATCGGGATACGTTTCAACTATTTCTCTTGCACCATTAAGATTCAAAGTTGCTATAACTTTTTTTAATTCAATGGGATCCACTTCAAGAGGGGATTCATATATCTGTTCTTCAGTCATAATTTAGTCCTTTAGGTATTTAATTAATTGTTCTTGGAATTGTTCAATTTTAACATTGTAAAAAATTCCATTTTTTATAAGCTTAATAAAGCCAGTTTCTTCAGAAACTACTATTGTAGTGGCATCACAAAGTTCGCTTATACCCATTGCGGCTCTGTGACGTGCACCGTATTGATTATTAATTGATTTTTTTGTGATCTTATAAAATGTTGCAGCATATAAAATTTTGTTATCTCTTATAATTACTGCTCCATCATGCAAAGGAGAATACTTGTTGAAAATAGAAATTAGCAAGCTAGATGAAATATTTGCATCGATTATCACACCATCAGTTCTTAAATTTTCAATATTGTCATTATTTTCAATTGTAATTAATGCTCCTATTTTGTTTTTTGACAAATATTCAACAGCTTCACGAAGCTGATTTATAAGCCTAATTTGACTGCTTTTGCCTAATTTGTCATAACGTGGCTTTTTAATTTTGGCATTGAATAGTGAAATAATATTTGGTAGCGATACAACTAATAAAACAACAACCAGCAAGCACAAAATTACTATCAGCAAGATTAATTCGCTATTCATTGCTATACTTTCTCGCTTTCTCAGTTACCAAGAGTACCTATAGCTGCTGCTGCAATAATTGCGGCAATTATTATCAAAATACATGTAACAATAGCAATTCATTTAAGAATAAGTTTTTTTCTTTTTTCTTCTTTTGGCATTGTTTCTAATGCTATTTTGCAAAATGGGTCGTCACAATGCTTATGAATAGGAACATCTTCATCACGAATAAGGGCAGGATTATTTAATTCCTCAATATTTTGCTCATGAAGTTTTACCAACATTGCTTTTCTTTTTTCAATCCTTGCTTTTGCAACTTCAGGGTCTCTATCGATTAAGGCCATAATGCTCCTTTACTTAAGTTTAAATTTAATATAAATATTTTATTACATAAAAAATATATTGCCTAAAAAATGGTTGTTTAGGCAAGATATACTAAACTTTTAAGAATTTAAAATAAACTAATATAACTATAAAACAGTTTTATAAAGAAATTATGATACTTTAATATTATTATTTGCATTATTATTTGCGCTTATTACATTACAATTATTCATTTTCTTGTAATAGTAGTATAAAAATATTTGCACTATATACACAACAATTGCTAAACATGAAAAGAATACACATACCCATCACATCGGCGAATTAAATGGTAATAATGTTCCCAAATACACTGCCAAACAGGCATTTATGAACATTCCTAGATATAGCATAAGTGGACTTAGCCCTTCAGCACTTTTAGTTCTTAATGTTTTAATTATTTGCAATGTAAAAGGTAATGAAGTACAAACAGTTGCACAAACTGTAAATATTGTTAGTAAAACTGAATCTGGGCTTAGATTGAGTCTAAATTTTTCACTAGCATAAGCCATAAAAAATCAAATTGTAAACAATAGACAAATTACTCAAATAATCAGACCAATAGGTAGTTTAAATGACAATGACTTATTTTTATCATAAATTAAAAATGATGTTATTGTGGTTGCCATTATGAGCATAAAAAGTCAGTTTCCAATAATATTAACTATTGGATCTGAATCAGGATTTTTTATACTATCAAATTCAAATGAACCAATGCCTTTTTTAAGCACCATTATTAAAATAAATAAAGCTCCACCAAAAAAGTAAATTAAAAAAGTTCCATATGAAATATTTCCAACCGACTTTGACTTTAAAACTGATATTAGTTGGGGTATGCAAATTATTACCATTAATGATGACGCTAAGACACCAAAAATCAAATTAACTATAGTTAATGCAGACATTATTTTCCTTAGTTATTATTAAAAATAGGATTGGGTAATGACATATAAACCAATAAAACAGCCATATATATCAATTACCAATAAATTTTAGTCTTTTTTTTGAAAACATATAGAAAATAGCATAAGTATGCCACTATGTAATAGAAATTATAATTTACCTAAATGCCTGTTTTATAGTATGTTTTGTAATTTTACTGTCATTTATTTTGATTTAACATATAACAAGTTCAAAAGTCAACTAAAGTGAAGCAGTGCATCCATATATGGATGCAAAAGGTTAAGGAATTAAGCTTAGAATGTGGTAGAATTAATATATACTTATATTAATGTATTTTTCAATCTAATAATTATATTAAGGGGTGACTATGAGTGAACATACTATAAAGCATGTTTTAGAAAAACCTAGACAATTTAAAAACATTGATGTTGCATTAAAAGGCTGAGTTGTTTCAAATAGAGGTAATAACAAAATAAGATTTTTAACTATTTCAGATGGTTCAACCGTTGACAATATCCAAGTTACTTTCAAAGGCGAAAACTTTGACTTTAAACTTTTAGATGAAATAAGAACAGGTGCTGCAATCGAAGTTTATGGCACTGTTGTTTTAACCCCTAATGCTAAACAACCATTGGAAGTTTTAGCTTCTAAATTTGTTTTATTAAAAAATGTTGATCATGATTTTCCTATTCAAAAACAAGAAATTAATTTAGAAACCCTAAGGGAAATTCCCCACCTTAGACACAGAACAAACTTATTGAAGTGTGTTATGTTAATTCGTTCAACATTAGCATTAGAAATTCACAAATTCTTTGCTGAAAACAATTTTTTAAACTTTAGTGCGCCCATTATTACAAGTAATGATGGAGAAGGCGCTGGCGAACAGTTTTATGTTAATGATGGCAACAAGGAACAACCATTTTTTGGCAGCAATAATGCCACATTAGGTGTAACAGGACAGTTACATGCTGAAAGTTATGCAATTGGCTTTGAAAAAGTTTACACATTTGCCCCTACTTTTCGTGCTGAACACTCAAATACTAAAAAACATGCTGCTGAGTTTTGAATGATTGAGCCTGAAATAGCTTTTTATGACCTTAAAAAGGTAATTAATTTCGCTACTAAGCTACTTAAGAATGTTATAAAAAATACTATAAAAAAACATCCTAAGGAATTTGACTACTTACAAAACAATGTTGATAAAACTCTTTTAGAACGTCTTAACACATTCATTAAAAAGAAATTAATGGTGCTTGATTATAAAGATGCATTGGTTGAATTGGAAAAAGTTAAAGATAGATTTGAAAACCAAGATATTAAATTTGGCCTAGATTTTGCAACAGAGCATGAAAAATATTTAGCCGAAGAAATAGCTAATGGACCAATTGCAATAATTAACTTTCCAAAGTCATTTAAAGCATTTTATATGTATCAAAATGATGATGATAAAACTGTTGCTGCTTTTGACTTGTTGGTTCCTGGAATAGGTGAATTAATTGGCGGAAGCCAACGTGAAGTTAGATACGAAAAACTTTTAGAAAGAGCACTTGAAGTTGGAATTAGCAAAGATGAGTTGCAGTGATATTTAGATCTTCGTCGTTTTGGTCATGCTGGTTCTGCTGGATTTGGTATAGGTTTTGAAAGATTGGTAATGTATGTAACCGGTGTTGACAACATTAGAGATGTAATACCATACCCAAGAACTAGTGGAAATATTAAAATGTAAGGAGAGAATATGGAATTAGCATTAATTATCCCCAACATTTGTAACAGCATAGTGCTTAAAAATGTATTAAGCACTCTTAGAGAACAAGATAATCAAGACTTTGAGATTATTTTAGTTCTTACAAACACTGGTAAAAATATGTATGCTGCTTTAGAAAAATACTTAGAATTTTTTGGCTCAAGACTTAAGTTCATAACAAACAGCAAAAGGCGTAGTATACACAAAGACATTGTTGCTGCTTTTCACTTAGTTAAAGCAAAACACTCATTTATTTATTTTCCTGACAATGATGGAAGCGTTTCATTAGTTAGACAATTATTAGAATGCATTAGTAAATATGATGCTGACATCTTAGAATTTAGACCTCACTTAGTTAATACAATTAAGTGAAAACCATCACCTAGATTAGAAGCAAAAAATACTTTTAACATAAGTAAAAATCCAGAAGTAGTTGCTTATTCTTATCCATTTCTCTTTAACAAAATATTTAAAACGAAATTATTAACAAGTTTGCCAAAGTTTAAATTCAGAGAACTTAATGACACAAAATTTCAAGTTTATTTAAACTACTTGCTTTTAATTCATGCAAATACATACATTTATACAAATGATGTTATTGTTCGTGAAAACATCCAATCAGATATGTGATTGGCACCAAACAACTTTATTTACCAATTTAATGAATTGCTTAATTATGCAAAAATGAATAATATTAAATTGCTACAAGAAATCAAATATGCATACTATTACTTCTTACAAATATTTTTAGGCGGATTGCTTAAAACATGAAGAGCCCGTTTTTCTCTTTCAGTAATAAGTGATTACATCAACTATAGTGAAAAAAGGTCAAAGAAATTTGCTGAAGATTTATATAAATATTTACAAAAAATGCATAATGAAGATAAATTATTTTTTGAAACTAACATTTATATGCTTAAGTCAAATTTAGAAAGCAATTCATTAAAATATTTACCAAACATTGATAAATGAAGTGACATTTTAGGCGAATTATAAAATGCTACATAAAAATGTAAATTTCTGAATAAGGCTATTTTATAGGCTCTTAGATATAATTACATTCTTTTCATTAGTTACACTACTATCATTTTTAAGTGTTTTTAAAACTCATAATCCAAAGCAAATTCCATTATTAAGCTATTACTATTTTTGAATAGCCAGTGTGCTTATTTCGCTCATTTTGTTCATCATAATTCCTTTTGTTTTTGAAGGCAGAACAATTTGAATGATTATATCTAGAGTACAAATATTATTGTCAGACGATAGTAAAACTAACATGAATAAGACTACAATGCACAAAGCCTATTTGCTTAGAAGTTTATTTTCATTTTGGATATGGCTGTTTTTAGTTTTGCTGATTATGTCATTAATTATGCCTTGACAAATCAATAAGTTTTATGAATACTTATTATCTAAAAAAAGTACTAATGAACCTTTTAATTTTGTATTTCTAACTAGATTCTTACAAACTGTTATTGGGCTTTATTTCACATTTTTATTTGTTGATACTCTTGTGATAATAGTCAATAAAAAAAATTTAGGCATTATTGACAATATTAGCGGCACTAGAGTTACTTGAATTAAACACTATAGCAATAACCAAAAAACTATGCCTAAATTAATACCTTTTAAGGCTGATAATAAGTCTTTTACAATTATTTCCTAGATTCTCTCAGAAAGGGATATTCTCATGATTGAAAATAAAATTATTGAAATTCAAAAAGCCAAAATTTTTGAAGGTTTAAATGAAGAGCAAACTGAGGCTTTATATTACTTCGATGGCCCGCTTAGAATAATTGCAGGTGCTGGTAGTGGTAAAACTAGGGTTTTAACTAGAAAAATAGCCTACTTAATTAACGTTTTAGGAATATCTCCTAATCATATTCTTGCAGTTACCTTTACAAATAAAGCTGCTGCTGAAATGTCTGAAAGAGTTAAACAATACACAAATACTAAATTTAACAAAGGCACAGCTGAAATTTCTACATTTCACTCACTTTGTGCAAGAATTTTAAGAGAAGAAGCTTTTCATGTTAACCTAAAAAATGACTTTCAGATAATAGATGACAATGACAAAAAGAAAATTTTAAAAGACTTATATAAAGAACATGATCTAATCCCAACTGATTCGAATTTCAAAAATTTAATTCGTTTATTTTCTTGACTTAAAAACAAGCTATATGACAGCGATGAAGAAATAATTCACTTTATTAACTCTAATTTAGAAAGTGAATTTTATGGTGATGGAGAAAGTGTTGTAAAAATTTACAACCTTTATAATCACCAACTTAGAACATTACAAAGCTTAGATTTCGATGACTTATTAATCAAAGTAAATGAATTATTTTATAAAAATCCTGAAATTGTTAAAAAATGAGCCTTGAAGTACTCATATATTTTGGTTGATGAGTTTCAGGACACTTCAGCTATTCAATATGAAATTATTAAATATTTATCATCACAAAAAGCTCAGCTTACTATTGTTGGTGATCCCGATCAAACTATTTATCGTTGGCGTGGCGCTGATGTTAATTTAATTTTGTCATTTGAAAAAGACTTCGAAAACACAAAAACAATCATCTTAAGCAAAAACTATCGTTCAACTAAGAAAATATTAGCTGCCGCTAACAATTTAATTAAATATAATCACAACAGATTTAACAAAAACTTAGTTACAGATAATTATGATGGCGCCGAAATTGAGTATATTCATGCTTTTAGTCCCGAAGCTGAAGTTAGATGAGTTGTACAAAAAATTAACGATCTAAAAAAGCAAAAAATACAGCTAAAAAATATAGCTATTTTTTATCGTTCTAATAGTTACTCTCGAAACTTTGAAGAACAGTTAATGAACGAAAAAATTAACTATAAAATTTTTGGCGGGGAAAAGTTTTATCAACGTAAAGAAATCAAGGATGCTCTGGCTTTTTTAAGAGTTATTTATGATGGAAATGACTTACAGTTAAAAAGAATTATAAATGTGCCGCCTAGAAAAGTTGGAGAAGCTTCACTAAATAAAATCATTAATTTTGCAAATGAAAAAGGGCTTTCGCTTTATAAAACTTTGGTTACTCACTATAAAAACTTGCCTGTTTCAAAAGAAGTAATAATAAATATTTATGCCTTACTAAATTGCATAAATAAATATAAAGCTGCTTTGTTACAAGGCAATAAAATTCATGTTGTTTTAGAGAGTTTTTTAAAAGAAATAGGCTTTTTAAAATATTTAAGTGAAGATGTTGGGCTTAAAGGAACTGGTGAAGAAAATATTCGGGCACTATTAGAAGGGATTAAGTCATGAGAAATTACTAATCCAAAAAAAGGGCTTAAAGAATATTTTGAATATATTTCACTTATTTCAGCATCAGATTCAACTGATGAATCAATGAGCTATGTTTCATTAATGACAGTGCATGCTGCTAAAGGATTAGAATTTGATAATGTATTTTTGGTTGGTATGTGCGAAAACATCTTTCCAAATTACCGTGCATATAAAGTACCAGAAGCAATGGAAGAAGAAAGAAGATTGGCCTATGTGGCTATTACAAGAGCTAAAGAAAAGTTATTTGTTAGCGATTCGCGTGGTTTGCTCCTTTATTCACAAACCGAAAAAAAACCTTCACGTTTCCTTAAGGAAATGGGTATAGATATAAACAAGCACATCTTACAAAAAGATAACAGCATTTTTGTTGATGGTGAATTAGAAGATGAAGAGCAAATCAAGAAAAGAAACAAAAAAATATTGCCTAGTGATGTAATAAGTCACACTTTCTTTGGCGAAGGTGAAGTTTTAGAAGTTAATGGTGATACTATAACTGTTCACTTTGCAACAACTGGAATTAAATCACTAGCAAAAAACCACCAATCAGTACGATTATTAAAAGATAACAACTAAATAAGGAGATTGTAATGGCATTAAATGTTTTGCATATATTTTTGTGAACACTGGTTGTGCTTTGCTTTAGTGCATTTGTAACATTTGCTGCCATTTTAATTTACCGAAAAGTTAAGCATATTAACTCTATAAATACAAATGGAGTTATTTTTTTCAAAATCAATTTAGAAAAGAAAAATGTAATTAGATTAAGCTCCAATACTTTAAGCGGTTTAACTAGCTTTGACAATGATAAAATCGGAATCAAAAATAACCAAACAGTTGATATAGAAGAATTTTTAAGTTTTTTCGCGCCTAAAAGCAGAGATAAAATATCAAAATACATATTTAAAGAGAAAATTGGTAGTAGATATAATTTATTTTGTGCTCTTAATCTTGAAAAATATGCCAATTCATCTATAAATAAGTCATATAAGTATTTTAATATCAATTTAGTTAAAAAACAATTCTTAGTTAAGTTATATCCTTCAGCTGATAAAAAGTTTATATACTGTAATATATACTGAAGCTTTATGCCTAACTATAATGAAAAAAACATGTTTAATGCACTTTCAAGCGATAATGACATATTGAAATTGCCTAATAAATTTTATTTATCATATGCATTAACAATAAACCAATTTTATTTACAAAATGGACTTAGTGATAGCGATATTAATCATACAATCAGTATGTTGAATTTACTAAAGCATTCAGGTTGATATTATTTTAAGGATGGAATTTTGCATTTATTAATTGGAGTAAATTCACATTTATTACTTAGAAAATTTACTAAAGATGCTATAAAAATGGTTAATAAAGTAAATTCCTTAAATTCATTTAATCCATTTTTTAATAATTGTGCTCTTATATCGTTTAAAATGCCTGCAGACAAAAGTCAAATATATGAATATGAAATTAAAACAAAATACTTACTTCATAACTTAGATAATAACATTTCAAACAAAAAATATTATCAGTGATTTTTAGATAGTAATGATCATAATGAACACTTTGGTGAATTTAAGACTAAATTAGAATCTTTTGAAAATAAAAATAATCTTCTTGAATATGCTAAAGACCCAGTTTATGTACTTAATTATAAAGATGATTCTCAGGCCAATATAAGAATATTAAAAAGTCGTGTTTTAGGTTTTAGCAATAATGATATGGACTTTTTTAAAAATGTCCCTTGATATAGATATCTATATAATAATTTGTGAACTGAAAATTTACTTTCAACTGAAGTAAACAGTGATGATTTTGTGATTGTCGAAACTAGTGACATTAACTTCGAAAAACTTTCACCACTTTTAAGTGATAAAACTATTTTGATGTTTAAATGTCACTATCGCGACTTTAATTATGAATTAGTTTCAAAACTTTTAAATCATATTGGAAATGATAAAAATTTAAAAAAGCTTTCAATTGGTTTATATATTGATAATCTTGATGAAAAACTTTTTAATTTTAGTGACTTTGCTAATATTAATACCTTTGTGTTTTCAAAGAATATCTGCGAAAACATACTAAACAATGCTGAAACTTACTTGAAATTACAAGTATTTGTGCAGAAAATAATATCTATGAAAAAATACTTAATCATTTATGAAAATATTCCAAAAAATTTAGAAAATCTTGTTGTACAAAGATTAAAAATAAAATATTTTTATAATGTATAATTAACATTTATTTTTTAGAAATTTATATGAAAGGTCAATAAATGAGTAATAAAAAATTAGGCTTTGTCTTTGATTCATTTATCTGTATGTCAAAAGAATTTTTAGACAAACACAACTATGGATATGCCCCGTTTATAACTACCATTGATGATAATTCATATGTTGATGGAATTGACTTAAGCCAAAAAGAAGTAATAGAAAAAATTAAAAATGGTACAGATTTAAAATCATCAATGCCAACTATTGAAAGTTTTACAAAGGCAATTGAAACAAAGAGCAAAGAATATGATGACGTTTTAGTCTTGGGTATAAGTAGCTGCCTATCATCAGCATACAATTCTGCTAAATTAATAGCAAAAGATTACCCAAACGTTCACGTTTATGATAATACATGAGGTGCTGAACAATACTTGGTTGTTGCTGATTACATTAGTAAAGTTTATGAAGCTAATGATGGTAATATGGATATTGTGTTTGCTGAATTAGACAAAATACACGAATCATCACTTATTTTTGTCTTACCACCAAATGTCGATTATGTAATTAAAGGGGGCAGGGTTAGTTCATTTAGAAAGTTCCTACTTTCTGCAATGAGACTTTTAACACTTAAGCCTTATGTTAAGTTTTATATGAAAAAAGCCACAACAGGTGGAATTGCTAAAAGTATGAAATCTGGAATTAAGCAAATAATTAAGAAATTTATTGACTTTGCTAACATTTCATCTAATAAAAATAATGCTGATGACTGGCTTTTCCATATTGCACATGGTGTTAATGATGAATACAACCAATTAGTTTTAGACGCTTTTAAAGCTGAAAAATTAAATGTAACTAGCAAGTGTTATGTTGCATCAGCAGTAGCAGTTCATACAGGTCCAGAAGCTATATGTTTTATGTTAATGCCAAATTTAACCAAATGACCTGTAAAATAGTTTAATAACTCTATATCGAGTTATTTTTTTAAACACTTATATTGACTTATGCATTCATAAGCAATATTTTTATTACTTGCAAAATAGAATACAATTTGATTAACTATTTTAACATTGTAGTTAAAAGGCTAAATAAAATCAAAAAGGGGGAGTAATTATGAATAATAGAAAATTAAAGTCACTTATTTTAGGGTTGTCGCCTTCTTTAGTTCTATCAACAGCTCTCTCTGCTTCTTGTTTTAAAAACTCATATAAAATTTCAGATGTCGATATAAAAATAAGGCTGTTAAATGAAAATGTTAAAGCTGAAAACATTAAAATTGATGACATTGTTTTTGAATATGATAAAAGCAAATATATCATTAAACAACCACAATTAGTAGTTATTGAAAATGATGCGATTATTTCATTTAACATAGCTTTTAAAAATAATAGTC
Organism: Mycoplasmopsis bovis 8790; assembly: GCF_005061465.1. Taxonomy (GTDB): domain Bacteria; phylum Bacillota_I; class Bacilli_A; order Mycoplasmatales; family Metamycoplasmataceae; genus Mycoplasmopsis; species Mycoplasmopsis bovis_A. The sequence goes on along the minus strand of NZ_LAUS01000004.1, from coordinate 160,702 downwards.
ATTCGCCCATAGCTAAAGCAATCAAAATTTCGCTTCCTAAGCCTTCTAATTCCGAAAACACAGAAAAAATAATTATTGCTCCTGGTAATGATAATAAACCAAATGAAAATAGCCAAAATGATAATAAGAGTAATGAGCATAATAATAGTAAGCCAAATGAATCAGTTAATCCCAAAACTCCTATAAACAAGCCAGAAAATGCTAATAATAATGCATCTGTGCATTCTTATTCATTAGACTATTTGTTATCAAAAAGTTCTTATGATATAGCAACAGAAAATGCAGAATATAAATATGCTGTTAATAATATAAATGAATTATTGAACACTGCCAATAGTGGCAATCCTGTTAATTTTCGTTATGGAGATGTAAATTCTAATAAAGAATTGCTAGATAAGTATTGAGAATACACTAAAGAAATTGGAATCTATGGCAACTATGGAACTACACCCGAACAAAAAGTGGACTTCTATAACAATACCATCTCTGCAAATGGAATGTATATACAGAAATTCTTACCTAATTTCAATGAAACAGAAAAAGACTCAGCAATAAAGCACACAATTGATTTAAATGATATTATTGCAAGAAATCCTTTTGGATTTTTGCCATCAAATTTAAGCCAATTATTTTACTATATGGACTATAAATCAGCATCAAAAGTACTAGGTATTAATGATACAATCGTAAATATCAAAGCTAATTTTGACGATAAAAAAGGTTCAATAGAATTATTAATATTTACAGACAAAAATAAATATATTGTAAATATTGATAAGTCTAATTCAAGAAGTTTAAGAAATGACTTAGATTTTTATCAATATATTTATGATCACAGTTTTTCAATCAGGATTGGAACTATAGAATTTAGAAGAGATCCTTATAGGTTTCAAAAAGATCATCTTGCTACTTCTCTAACTGTCGGCACAGTATGAGTTATGGATAGAATAATAAGTCCTGAAGCTGAAAAAGATGATTCTTATGAATTGTTACTAGCAACCAATATGCATGTTTTTAATCTCAGAAGGACTTTTGACAAATCGTTATATTTTGATAACGAGGGTTCAAGAAATGCTAATAAATGATATGGCGGCTTTTGAGACATAGATAATTTTAATGATGGTGAAACAGACATTTACAGAAAACGCCAAAACATTTATTTTATGGGTGCCAGGGGAAAAGACGATAAACTTAGTTCAAATATTTCTGAAATTACAGGAGATCAGTTTAGGGATGCAAAGCTGTTATTTAAAGCATATGAACAATATCTAAGTGCGCCATATTACACTCCAAGGTATTATACAAATGGAATTATGGGCTATGATACATCTATAGCACCTCAATACTTTGATAAATATGATGAAAACTCAAGAATTGGAGAAAGTAAAAATGCTGGGTCAGACTTTGTCCTATTGCGTTTAAGAATTAAAAAGGCAAATTTAGCTCAAATACTTCCAGAATTTGCTAAAGTTGTTGAAACTGATGAAGAAAAAGATTGACACATTGGCATAGGAAAAAGTGGTAAGCATCACCCTATTAAAACAACATTTTATGGTGGGTATCCATCAGTAAATCAAAGCGATTATGGAGACAAAAATGATGTTCATTTTAAAAGCGCTAAGTCACAAGGCGGATTAGTAAATGCACAAAATAGAGTCATAGCTGATTCAAATATAAACAGCTTATGAGTTAAATATAATGAAGAGAAAAACAAAGATTGAAACTCAATAAATAATAATTGAGAAAAATACACTAAGAGCTTTATAAATAAGCCTAATACACACTTTGACAATGAGCATGGAATGCCTTTAACCACCATAAATCAGCACTCCAATATGTATACTCTAGCTCTAGGCAACAATAAAGATAATTTATTAGGTGAAGGTTCTTCAGGATCATTAGCAATTGATTCATCATTTAACCTAGTTGGTATAAATTATCTTTATACCCATGATCAGCTTTATAACGCTTATTCTAATGCTATTTCCTTAATGGAAGGACATAGTACATATAGTAATAATTTTGATGGTAACTTGAGAAATGATATTAAAAATAAACTAATAAAAGACAGTGTTTATAGCATAAAAATTAATCCTAAACAAAAGTAAGCAAAAAAAAGCAAAGTTGACTACTTTGCTTTTTTCACAGGAGTTTTGGTCAAATCTGCTTTTGATGCTTCTAGCTTCTTAATTTTTTCAACCAATGTATTTATTTGTGGAACTAATTCACTAACTTCTTTAAACACTTGATTATATCTGGTGCTTAAACTAGGATAAAATACTGATTTAAATGAAAATCATCAATCATTATTATAACCTTCTAACTCTTTACGCAGTGGTTGATATTTTTGGTTCAATTTTTGATATTCTTTTGTGTATTTATCGATTAAAAATATAAGGTGTTCTAGAGCTTGACTTCTTGAGCCACTTATTTCAGTGTAATATTTATATGCTAAGAATAAATCTTTTTCACCAAGTTTGTCAACTTCATTTAATTTGTATTCAACTGATGAAAACACATTTTTTACTAATTTTGAAACTACATCTAAAACATCTTTTATATTTTTTTCAAAATCTTTTGTTGACAGCTTTTCAAATTTACTCTTAAGTGTAACTAAATCTTTTTTGCCTTGAATTGTGCCTAAATCGTTGCTATCTAATGAACTAAGTAATTCGCTTTGCTCGCTTATTATATCGTTAAGATCCTTTAAAAAATCTTTAACTTTTTGATCTGAAATTTTAGAAGAATCTCGTAGTTTACTAATCAATTGTTCTGTAAGTGAGATTCCTTCATACAGACTATCGTAATTTTTAGATGTTAAAAATTTATTTAATAACTCCGTTGCAGATTTTGAATTTTTATCAAATATTTCCTTAACATCCTCAAATGTTTCTTTAAAAATGTTTGGGTCTATATTTGGAGTTTCAATAGTAAGGGGGGGGGGTAGCAAACTTTTCAGATTTTGAAGAATTTTCTGAACCTTTTGACTTATTGTCAGTTTTCTCTTTTTCTGTTGTAATATCTTGGCTTTTAACATCAGGATTGCTTAATGATGCACTACTCTCTATGCCTACAACCTGAGGCGCCTCAACCTTTTCTATAGGCTCACAAGAAGCAGAAATAATTGCAAATGTTGAAACAATTGAAAGTGGTGAAAGGGTTAAAATTGATAATTTCTTAATTTTATCTCTTTTCATATATTTACTCCTAATTTGTTCTTAAAGTCCTAATTCTTTGTCAGTTTTAATGTTTAATGCTGAACCCACAAAGGCAAATATTTCAGGGCTTTGTTTTATATATTCGCCATTAACAATTCTTATGACACTATCAACGGTTTCATTCATAGGTACATATTGACCTGGCGATTTTGTAAAGTGCTCAGTCATAAAGAAGTTTTGGGTAAAAAAGTTTTCTAATTGTAAAGCTTTTTTAACAATAATCTTGCTTTCAGCATCTAATTCATCAAAACCGAGAATTAGTATAACATCTTCTAAATCTTTGTAAGCTTTTAATATTTTTTTTACTTCAATTATTGCATCTAGGTGTTTCTTACCAATAATTGATTCATCAACTGAGTTTGATGAACTAGCAAGTGGGTCAAAAGCTGGAAGAATACCTTTAGCAGCTTGATCACGTGAAAGAACTAAGTTACCATCTAAGTGGTTAAAAACAGCCACTGCAGAAGGATCACTTAAATCGTCCATTGGTAAAAACACAGTTTGAAATGATGTTATAGCACCATTTTTGTTTTTAAATAATCTATTTTGAACATTAGCTACATCACTTTCCAATGTAGATTGGTAGCCACCAACAGAAGGTTTTTTACCTAATGTTGCACTAACTTCATTTTCAGCTTGCACAAAACGGTAAATGTTATCAATGAATAATAAAACATCTTCTTTTTGCTTGTCTCTTAAATATTCAGCAGCAGTTATACCAATAGGTACAATTGACATTCTAGCACCAGCTGATTCATTCATCTTCGAGATATACATAGTCGAGTTCTTCATCAAGTTAGATTGAACTAATTCATCATAAAGTTCAATACCTTCTCTAGAACGCTCACCAGAACCGATAAAAATGTTCGATGTGTTTTTGTTTTTGTTGTTAACGTTGAAAATTATTTCTTTCATTAACACAGTTTTACCAACACCAGCACCGCCGAAAATGCCTAATTTAAAGCCTTTTACGATTGGAATAAAGAAATCAATTGCCTTAATTCCAGTTTCAATTAATTCAAACTTGGTGTTTATTTCTCTATCGTTATTAATAATTGAGTCCATTTCTACATACTCAGGGCTAGGAGCAGTAGGATTATTTAGCGAAACTCCTTTAAAGCTATAGATATTGCCTTTAGCTAAAGGACCAACAGGCACCATAAAACTTCTCTTTGTATTTACTACTTTGTCACTTAATGAAATTGAACTAAATGAATAAATTATTATTGCTTTGATAGTAGATTCATTGATAATTGACTTAACTAACAAATATGTTTGTCCATCGTGTGTAGTTAGCAAATGATTTACTAAAGGCAAATTGTCTTTGCTAAATTCAATTTCAACAACATCTCCTAGTATATTTATAATTTTTCCATTCATTATTTATCTCCTAATTTAAGTGCAACTTCATTTAAAAATTTCTCTTGGATAGGTAAAAAGCTGTGTTCGTTTTGCAACTCTCAACCTAAATTTACATAGTTTGAATACTCTTGTAATGCAAATGCAAAGTAGCTTTTCATTATTTCATCATCATAATCATTATTAGATTTTATTATCTCAAAGTGTTTTTTACCTTCAGCATAATTATTAATAAATTCATCAATAAACATTAATGCCTTTTGTTCGTCTTTAACGTTTTTAATTAAAGATCATTGAATAATTTTACTCATCATTAGCACAAAGTTATATGAATAAAGTGAGTATCCTCTTTGTGAAAAGAGTTTATCAACCATTTTTCCTTTGTACATTAAGTTTGAAACTTCTTTATTTAGTTCGTAATCAAGCATTGAAAGCTTAAGGTGTCTTTTGTATTTTCTGTAAATTTTATTAATTACTCCAGCAACTTTAGCAATTGTTCTATCTTGTACGCTTGAGCCTGTTCTAGAGACTGAAAAGTCAATATCAATAGCTGGCAAAATACCTTTAGCAAATAATTTTGCACTAGTAACAATTTGTCCGTCTGTTATCGAAATAACATTTGAAGCAATTAAGCTAGTAATATCACCATCAACTGTTTGGATAATAGGAAGCGCTGTAATAGTTTTTCTATTTTTATATGAACCAGCTCTTTCTAATAATTGCGAATGAGCAAAGAACATATCGCCTGGCATAGCTTCTTTTCCAACTGGTTTATTACTTAATAGGGCAATTTCTCTAAAAATATTAGCATGCTTAGTTAAGTCATCGAAAATAATTAATGCATCATCAGTGGCTGAAATATTTTCAGCATGAGCCATACCAACATAAGGTGCTAAATATTGCTCATATGCACTATTAGCAGGAGCGTCAATGATAATTGTGTTTTTAAGCGCGTTGTGCTGATTTAAAGTGTTATAAATCTTAGATATACTTTCTCTCTTTTGTCCGATAGCAACATAAATACATTTAGTTCCTTTAGCAGCTTGGTTAATAATTGCATTAAGCGCTATATGTGTTTTACCAGTTTGTCTATCACCAATAATTAATTCTCTTTGGCCTTTACCAATAGGAATTAATAAGTCAATTGCATTAATTCCGGTGTAAAGTTGCTCATTAAGTCTTTGCACTTTCATTAAGTCATGTGCTAACTTAAACATCTCTGATGAAACTGAATCATTAGTTTTGCTAATAGTTTGTGAAACTGGCAAAATAGCATTACCATAGATATCAATAACTTTGCCAAAGTGCTCATTTGATGTGAATACTTCATTAGTTTCATTAAGTAAAACTATTCTATCGTTTATAGCTAACTTTCTGCCTTCTTCATTGCTTAATAAATAAGCAGTATCAGCAAAAGCACTAATTAAAAATAGTCTTGCATTTTCGTTTTTGCTAGAAGTGAAAACTTGTTGTTGTCTGTAATTAAATTTTCCTTTTACTTCTATAATATAGTCAAATACAGCACTTATTCTAGGCATATCATTATAAGCTGAATTGACATTTGTAATAATGTTTATATTATCATTTGCTTTCATTTATTATCCTTTAAGTCCTAGTAATATTAAAATTATTCCAACAAGAGCCACTATAGCTGAAACTGAAATTGAAATACCAAATGCACTTTTAATTGCTTTATTCAATTTGTTTTTATATTTAATTGTAAATATCAAGACATTTGTTAATGTTAACAATAATCCAATTATTAATAGTGTTCCACCAATTGCATAATATGCCTTGTTAACACTGCTTCTGCTTGCTTTTATCTTATTAATAGCACTGTTATAGCTATCTTGTAATTTCTTAAGTTCATCAGACTTTTCGCTTGGTACTGCTGGCTCTAAGAAGTCTCTTAAGAATTCAATGTTCTCTCTTACATCTGCTACATTAGCCGTATATTCATCAAATCACTTGCTATATTGGAAACTTTTTGCTCAGTTATTAGCTGATGCTCTAAGTTTTAAAAGCGATTCATTTAAAAGTGTAAATGTATTATCTAAGACTTTAAAGTCCAAGTTTAAAGTCTTAAACTTGTTTATTATTTTCTCTCTAGTTTCTTTATGATTAGCAATTTCTTTTAAATCGCTTTCAACTACAGTTAATGCATTAACTAATGAGCTTCAAAATGGCTGATTATTTAATTCTGAAGCACTTAATGCCTGAATTAATTCATCAATTACAACTTGACTAGAGCTTTTTACTACACTCTGAAAATCATCATCAGATTTAGGAGTACTAATTTTATTAGCATACTTAATAATAATGTTGTTCCATAATTCAACAAACTTTGTATCGGTAATTATTTTTGTTGCTGTATTTACCATTCCGTAAAGCGACAATTGCAATTCATTATGGGCTAATTTAGAATAGTCAATTTTTTCATCTAACATAAGCGCTTTATATAACTGAGTAAATTTAGCGCTCAAAGCCTCTGATTGTTTTTGGAATAAAAACATAAATCTAGGGTCAGAAGTTAACCTGGTTTTTTGAACTTTGTAAGTTCTAGAACTATTTTGCTTAGCAGTATCAGTTATTTTGACTGTAAAAGTGTTTGAGCCATCAATATCATTAACGGTATACTTAAATCTAGTGTTTATTGGGTTATTAAAGAAAAATATTTTTTCTTTGTCAGCACCATTAGAGTTTTTATGTAAATTAGCTATTGCACTATCAGAGCTTGATGAATATCTATAATTAACATAAGGCTCTAAATATAATAATGTTTCTGATTGCTCTAATGGATTAGCAGTTTCACTATTAGTAGGTGGTTTGCCAGGAACTAATGGCTTATTAGTAATATCAGGCAAGTTAGGTGGATTAACTTTTGGCGATGGTTGAGTTTCATCAATAACTTTAAACTCTTGATTTTGTTTTAGGTCAAAATCAACAAATTTATGTTTAATTCCTTTAGTTATATAATCTTCTCAACTGCTGCTATTTTGTGGATGCTTGACTGTAAAGCCTTCTTTACTATCGAATTTCACATCTTCTAAAAAGATATCTTTGCCAAGCTTTGGAATCTCTTTAGGGTTATAAACCATTTCCAAAATTGATTTTTCTAAGTCTTGAGTGTATTTATTAAGCGCAGCTTCAAATTGTGGATTTGAAGCAACATTGTCCTCTTCACTTGATTTAGTTATGCTATCTTTGTTGTTTGTTTCAATAACTTTTGAATAATCACGAGTATTCTCTTTACCAATTTTTATATCTTTATATTCTTTACCATTGTAATTAACTGTACCTACATCATACTTTTCATCATTAGCAATGATAAAAGGGAATGTAACTGGAAGACCTAATTTAGCATAATCTTCAGTTTTATTAAGTTTATCTTTATTATCCTTAAAAAGCTTATTTAAATTCTTTAAGTAAACCTGCTTCTCTATTTTTTCTAAGTAGCCTTCTTTATTTCCTTGACTTTGGTCTTGGGGCTTTGATAAGTCGATTTTTTTAAGCTCTTCATCGGTGAAAGTAATAACTTTTTCAACTGCTTTTTTTAAAACAGCATCGACTGCTTTTTGAGCCTTATCTTTAAAAGAACTAAATTGTGGGCTAACTTCTTTTTTCTTGCCAGAAGTTCCAAATGAGCTTGAGGATGAGTTATTTGACCCATTATTAGCACCATTGCCATTATTATTAGTACCGCTTGTGCCATTAGTAGTATCATTGCCATCTAAACGCTTATCTAAATTACCTTTAGCACTAACAGAAACTAAAGCAATAGGAGTAGTAACAGCTGGGCTAATTGCTTTAGCAAATAGAAGTATTTTTTTAATCTTCATGCTGCTCCTCTTCCTTTAGTTTATGTATGTTTTTCATTTTTAAAATGTATTTTTCTTCTTTTAGCTTATTAAACTCTAATAATTGATCAATGCTCATTCCTAATTGTTGCATAGCTTCTAAAGCAATAACTTTTTTATTGATCTCTTTATATTGTTCGTTATATTGTTTTTTGACTTTTGTCTCTATAAAAAAGGTTAATTCAGAAAATGTATAAATATTAATTGTGTTGTTTGAAACAGTAATATTTGTGTTTTTTGCAAATATATATTTATTTTTATTTGTATTTAAGTCAACAATTTTAAGCAAGATAATTTCATAGCCTAAAATTGAATTATCAACTAGTTGTACTCAATCACCTTCTTCATCAGCATTAAAGTAAACTAAAGCATTATTAAATGTAGCTTCTTTATTTCCTATAAAGTTGATAACAACATTAAAACCTTTTTGACTCATTAGTTATTATCCCCTCTAGTAAGAAATTTTTTGTTATTGCTAGTTAATAAAACAATTTCTTCAATTTCGTTTTCACGTTTGATTCTGATGATCTTCTTGCCTATTTTTTTCATTTCATCATCTAGCTCATTAATGATTTTGTTAGTCGAAACTAAACCTATTTTTGATTTATAAAATGATGATTCAACTAATAATGATTGCACTGAGTTTTCTATAAATGAATTAATTTGACTACTTATATACTGATCAATATTTGGGAAAATTTTAAAACTCTTAATATTGATGTCTTCAGATTCATAACTTGATTCACTTAAAATGTCTATATTAAACTCATTTACAGGCAAAATAGTAAAATTACCATTTATATTTTTATTTGAATTTATAACAAAATGTAATGATTCATAATTTTCTTGAGCAAATAGAAATTTAATAATTTGACATAGTCTTCATGATAAGTCTGAGTATATATCTGAATTATCTATTTCATAAATAATGTTTAAATTATTAAGCTTGCAAAATTCAGCTGCTCTTTTTCCAATTGTTATAAAGTCAGCATTGACTTTTTTAGTATTAGTTAATATGTTGTTTTCATACCTAGAATATGAATCAGTTGCATATTTTTGCTCTTCAGTTAAATATATTCATAATTCTTTTGGCTTAATAAATAAGTTTCTTATTTTTTTAATAATAGCCAATGATTTAAATGGATAGTCATCTTTTGAAACTAATAAACTTTTGAATGAATACTCATTTCTTAAGGCTAAAATCATATTTTTATTATGTCTAGCATTTTTTACATAAAAAGAAAGTAGTCTATTTTGCTTCATTATGTCAATAAGCAAAATGTTTTTGTCATTATTAACCTTTTGTTCAATTCTTTTTAGATTGTCTAATTTATTCTCAAGCTTCTTCAAATCCATTATTCACCTCTGAATAATACACTTGATGCATCAAAAAGAATTTTTAGTGAATTTGTGCTTTTAGACCTAAAAACAATGATATTAGGAAATAATTCAACATACTTATTAGAAATAATCAAATCATTAATTAACTTATTATATAGTTTTAGCAAGTTACTAAATTTAGGTTCTTGACTGCTTGCAAAATTAACTGCTTCAGTGTTTGAATCCTCACTAGACTTAAGCATAGGCACTAATGCATCAAGACTAAATTTTGGATTAACATTGAATGTAATTACAAATTTTTCTAAAACAATGTCAAATTTTTTGCTTAATGCTTCGTCAAAATTTGAATTGAATTTAACATACTCTTGTGAATTAAAGCCAAGGTTACAATCTAATAAAACTTGTGCCATTAATTTGTTATAGTCAACAAAATCAGCACTCATTTTAGCTTCTTCAAATTGGTTATAAATATTAAACATTGAATTGTTTTCTAATTTATGCTTTTTCATAACTTCTCTTTTCTATAACTTCATCACTGAGTACTGAAGTCTTTTTGATAACTAATATTAATTGTGTAAGTGAGTATGTTAAATAAATCATTTGGAATAAAACAATAATTATTGATATTACTTGTGCTACTGATAAATTGGTGCTTAAAATAATTAAGCTCTTATTGTTTTCGGCCAAAAGCACTTGATTAAAGCCAAATACTAAAATTAGGACGAATAATAAAATGGTGTTTAAGCTAATTGCAAGTGAGTTTGAAATTGCACTAAGTTTGCTTTTTCTAAAGTAAAAGTAGAAAATAACTAATGATGATAAAGCTGTGAGCAATAAATTAACTAAGGCAATTGTAGGTTGTTTATTAATAAAGTTGGCAATCATATAACTAGTTCAAATTACTCATTGAAATAGTGCCATAATTGTTGTTTTAATTAATATGCTATTTAGCTTTATTTTTTTAACAAATAATAATGCTATAAAGGCAATTGCAGCACCTATGTTAAATAGACCAAAAAGAATATTTAAATATTGTAATGATTCAGCTTTACCAAATAATTCATGTGTCGGTGGGTATTTTAATTTAAATAAGCTAAGTAATCAAATTGCTGAAGCTAGTATTCCAACTAAATAAAGTTGTAATCTGTCCTTGAAAATTTGTGATCTTAGTTGCTTATATGCTAATGATCAAATTGAATATATTTTAAGTCCTAATAATAGTAATCCAATAATTAATGACATCAAAATAACAATAATAAAATTAAGAGCACTTTTGACTTTAAATAACTTAAAGGCAGTAGTATAAAAGGCGTTGTAAGGAATGTTTTTATTATTTTCATTAGCTAAAGCAAACATTCTTACAAATGTATTTGGACTTCCTGTATATGAGTATGCTCACCCAAAAAATACTACAAGAGTTATTGCTGTAAGTAAAATTCTAGAGATTAAGTCAATTGCTAATGGTATTTTACTTTGGTATATAACTGGTTCTGTTTTCTTTTTAGTATTAAAGTTAAATAAAGCATATGAAATGTCAGTTAATAAGAAAATAACTAATGCAAATAAGGCATAAACTAGTTTCTTAACTTCAATTGTGTGATAAGTAAAGAATAAAAGAAATCCTGAAATTGATAAGGCTCAATAGATGCTAAATCAAATACCATATATCCGTATATGCTCTTTATTTTTATTGATATTCAGATATGCCTTTAGTAATCCATAAAAATATATAAACCCAAACAGGCACAGTCTAAAAATAAATATTCAGTTAGCATCTAATGTGGTTAACAATGAAAAGTCAAATATAAAAGCATATGAACCAATAATTTTTTTACTAAATAATCCATGAGGCATTAAAAACAGTAAGCAAAGCATTGAAACAAAGAAATATGATAAAAGTAAGGATTTATATAGAGTAACAATAAAGCTTTTTCTTTGCTTATTAGCTAAGCTTTGGCTATCATCATATATTCTTTTTTCTTCAATATTAATTGATTTTGAATGCATATTACTCCTTTATTATTTAATTTATTAGTTTTCTAATAACTCTATTTTGTAGGATTATTTGGCTGGGTTTTGGAATTTGAATTCACTAGGAATGTTGTCTTCTGCTAAGCCTTTATCAAATAATTTGGTTTTAAAGTTTCCATTCAATGATTTATATTTTGCTTCTAATGCTTGTCTATAAGAATTCTTTTGATCTTTGCCACCACCATAAATTAAGTCATATTGTGGCAGATTGTAGTTACCAAATAATTTGTTGTAGTCTTTACCAGGAGATCTAAACACAGCTGCTAAACCAGTTTTTGCACTGTCATTAGATGCGTGATAAACTGCTATTAATTCATTTTTCTTGTTTCTTACACTAGAGCCAGAAGCGCCACCATTAGGAGCATAGAATCTTGGCATTAAGTGAAGTCCATAATTGACATATTTAACTGTTTTATTGTTGCTTTTATCAGTTATTGAATAAAATTCATCTCCAATTCTAGGCGCTGCTAAAAATCCGTCAGTTAAGCCAGGTTTATCTGTAAATGTACGATATCCAATTTGATATGATAATCTGCCACCATTATTAATTGTGTATTCAGGGAATGCAGGTTGCTGTCCTTCAGGTGTAGCTAATTTTTTATATCATTTATGGTCACCATTTACTCATAGTGAATAATTTTCCTTAGCAACTTTAATAGCATCTTCATCTATGTATCTGTCTAAATAGAAGTCTTTATCAGCACGAGGATAACCTAAAATGAATAAGCCTTCTTTGCTGTTTCATTTATTAATGTCATTAGGATCTTTATCATTGATTGCTAATGGAACATCGATTTCATCATAGCTATCTAAATATGATTTTGATTTGAATTTAATATGGTTCTTTTCGTCTTTTTCATAATTATTTGTAATTAATTTTATAAGCTCATATTTATCATCTTTTTTAGGTATGGTGCTACCTATATCTCTGTTTTCACTTCATACAATTACTTCTGAAGGATTTAATTTTTCAAAATCAATTTCAATCACTGCAAAGTCAATATACTCTTCAACATTTTCATATTCACTTTTTTGACTATTATCAATGTAATCTTTAGGACTTGTTTTCATAAAGTCAACAGCATCAAAAACATTGCTTATCATATCTTTTGGGTTAGTAAAACTAAACTTTTTAAAATTAGGGTCTAAATCATTGAATTTGAAAGTTGAATGTACGCCAACATTTTCATCAACTCTAGAAAGAGAAAATCCTGTTAAGTCATGTTCCTTTAAAACTTTTGCAACGTGTGAGTTAGTGCCGAAATAGAACTTTGTAGCAGTTTTGCCACTTTCTGGAAGCTGATAATCCATAATTCAAATAGTTCCAGAAACTCTGTCGCCGAACTCGCCATTTTTTTTCTTGTCTTCTATTTTTTGCTTTTCTTCATTTTGTCACTTAATTAAATCATCTTTTTTTCATGAAGAATATTTAGCCTTTTCAGCTTCGTATTGCTTAGTTTCTTCTTCAATTTCTTTTTTATGAGCCTCTTCGAGACCTCTTTTAGCTTCATCTGAAAGAACGGCTCATCTTTTTTCTATTTCTCTGAGTGCGTGATTATGATTATCTGTTAGCACTTTAATTTGTGTTTCTAAATAATCTTTAATTTGCTTGTCATCTTTATCTTGGAAAAATTTTATATTCTTTTCGATTTCAGCTAATTCACGCTTAAAGTCTTTTTTGAAATTGAATGTAATTTGATATGTTTGCTTTGCAATGGTTTGGTATGTTTGATTAGGAATTGTTCTAGCTAAACCATTTGTTTTAGGTAATTCTCTACCTAAAGTGTCAACGTGAGAAGCAGTTTTTCCGACTTCATTATCAAACAATTTAAGACCACTAACTTGTCCATTACTACCATAAACAGGGAGTGAGAATCCTTTTATAGCTGCATTTTCATAACTATCAAAACCAACAGTTTTAGCTAATTCATCAAATTTTTTCTTTTGTTCATCAGTTGCACTAAGACCACGTTTAGTTAATATATCGCCACCGCCTCATCAGCCTTTAACACTATCTATATACAATTTATTATCGTATTCAAAACGCTTCTTTTGATCTCATCCTAAGTAGTTTTTAAAACCACCAGCACCATCAAAACTATCTTTTGGATCTCTTAGAATTAAACCTGAATGGTGCAAACCGTTATTAGTCTTTAGGCCAGTAACTTTAAATGTTTTAGCAATGTTTTCATTGGTTTTCTTATTTTTGAAATTAAGAGAAACACTTAATTCACCCTTAGCATTTGAGATAATGTTAGGTAACTTTTTCTCAGTTGTTGCATTAACAACAATAGCATCAATGATATCAGCATACTTGTCATTTACAACTGCTCTTAGATTCTGTGAATCATCTTCAATCTGTGAAGGCAATAGTTCACTAAGCGGAATATTTCTGTCTGAAGAACCAAATTGTAATGTAACTAATGATTTGTAATCATCTGTTTTTTCAATTAAATTCTTGAAATCTTCACTACTTAAGTCACTAATTCTTGCTTCGGTAGTTGAATTTGGTTTATTGCTGGTATTGCACTGTGCAGCAACAACCACTGAAGCAGGACTCAGGATGCTTGCTGAAGCAATTAATAAAATTTTATTCTGTTGTTTCATAGTATGTTTCTCACTGTTTTATAGGTAAATTATGTGTATTGTAGGCCATTATCTTCATCAACTTTGTAACCTAAACCAGCTAATTGTTGTTTTAATTCAGTGGCATTAGAATCAACCTTAATTGATTTGCCACCAGCCTTTAATGAATCACTATATGCATAGAATTTACGAAGGTTTTCTATTGCACTACTATCTAGCTGTTTTTTGCCACCATCAAGCTTAATTTTAATTGCTTTAGTTTCTGAACCATTACTAAAGAAAATCTTAGGTTGTTCAGGTTCACCAATTGCTAAATTTTCTAAGCCTGCAGCGCTTAATTCATCTGAAGAAATTTCAAATGAATCGCTTGAGTTAGCTAAAGTTAATCTCTTAATTTTTCTAGAACCATTATTAGGTTTTTCAATGTCATGGAATACTAAGCCTCTTAATGATTTTATATTTGGTACTCTTGAAAAGTCTAAACCTGTTGGATAACTGTTTCCGCCTTCAGATGAATCAGGTTCAGTACCTGAACCGTGTCTACCTTGGAAAAATGGTTCATTATTTCTTACAAAGTAAACCATTCTTAAGCCGTTGTTTATTCTTTCTCAATCTCCTACTGTTGAATAATCTTCTTGATCAAAAGCAACTGTATCAAATGAAATTCTAGTTGCTATTGGTGTATTAGGTGGATATTGAGCGCTAACGTTGTAATCATTTGTGTTAATTCATTCAACCTTGTTCAATGATCAAGGGTTGAACGATCATGAATCTAACAATGAATTGCCCATTGTATATAAAGATAATTCTTTAATATTTTTATCTTTAAGTGCAATTAAACTAGATGTATTAGTTGCCTGAGCTGAAAAGAATAGTTCTAATTGAGGGAGTTTATCAGGAAGTGACTTTAATATGTCTTTAAATTCTTGACTAGGACTAGTTACACCCATATTGAAAATTCTGTATGAAGTAATTTCTTTATTATTTGCCTTGAATTTTTCAACTAATTCTTTTATTTTGTTATAGCCTGAAGAATTAGCAGCATCTATTTCAACAACAATACCGCTATTTCTTTTGCTTCCATCATTAACTGGATTGTTTCTAGTTAATTCAAATACTTTAATTCCATCACTAGGTTGGATATTATAAGTGCCTTGATATTCACTAGTTTTATCGCTTTTAGTTCATCCAGGGAACTTACCTTCAACTATTGAATCAGATGAACGAAGATATCATTCATCATAGTCAAATGCTCTTCTAGTAGAGTTGTCTCTAGATAATCTAGATGTAACTGTATTGTATTGATCGGGTACATCTCAACCTAATGAATCAATTTCGCCATCAGCATTAATAATTGCATTTCTAGGATCGATTGCTAATCCCTGCTTAAGGTAATTTAGTGAATTTTGAGATATCTTTGTAAACTTACTTTTGTCTAAGTTAATTATTATTCAAAGGAACTTTTGATTAGGGGTTTTGAAGAAGTTTTCTTTAACAAGTTTGTTATATTCTTCCAACTTTCCTTCTTTTAGAAAATCTCTAAACTTTCCTGAATCAATTAATGCTTTATAACGGTGGATTTGTTCACCTCAAGTTCCAGGATTTTGTTTAACTAAAACATCTTCAGCTTTATCTAAGCCTTCATATGTTCCTATAATGTCAGCAATCTTAAATAAGTTATTGCTAAATAAACCAAGTCCCTCTCCTTTGTCATTGCCTAAGGCATTTTCAATAACTTTAGACTTTAAATCTTCTGTAACTTCAATATTTAATAATTTAGATACAGTCACATTTTGATAATGATTAACATTAGCTATTCCTCTTTTCTGATCAGCTTCAGAAACAACTCTATCAGGACGAGCTAGCACTGTTGCATTAACTTCAACACCAAAAATTCTTACTTTTTCAGTTCTTTGGATTAAAGAAGTAACATCAGGTTTGTAATTTGGAATTTCAGGAGTAATTCTAGGAGGCTCAGGAGTAGCAGCAGGCTCTTCTGGTTTTACTTCTTCAACTTTAGGAGGAGTAATTTTTTCAACTTTTTCTTCTGGTTTTACTTCAATTTTAGGAGTAATAATAGGCTCAATTTTTTCTTCTGGTTTTTCTATAACTTTAGGTTGTTTTGATAACTCTTTTACATTCTTATCAGTGATTGAGTTAACTGTTCTAGAATAATCAACATTGCTAGAAGGATGAATTAATGAATCGCTTTCGCTAGAGAATAATAACTTACTTAAACTATTATCAATAGAAGCGTTATAAATTAGTGCACCAGATGAAACAGAAGCAACTATTCCTGCAGAAAGAGAAATTAATAAAATTCTGCTCTTCTTCTTTTTGAAAATACTCATATTACTCCTAAAATTATTATTAAATAATGATTAGATAACTTAACTAAAAGGCCTATAAATAGGGCGTACAGCAATAAGTTTAATGGGAAAGCTCTTTTTAAAAAGCACAAATAATTTTTTTTACTGCAAATATGGAAAATTTGTGGAACACTACTTTTTTATTGGAATATTCATAGCTAAATTTTGCATATTTTTCTATGTAAAAGTAATGCCTTCAGTGCCAGTCTCAACATTAAATCCAGCACCTTGTAACTGACTAATTAATTCACTTGCACCTTCAGGAACTATTATTTTTTTGCTTGCTCTAAGAACATCATTTAATTGGAAGAATTTATTTAAGTTTGTAAGTCCTTCTGAACTTAATGTTTCTTTAGAACTAATTTTAATTGTGTTTGTTGTATCACCATTACTAAACATAATCTTAGGCTTGTCGCTATCGCCTGGAACTGGTTCCATTATATGATGGAAACTAGCTTGATTAAGTTCATTACCTGATATTTCAAAAGTATTTGAATTATTAAATAATGTTAGTCTCTTAATTTTTCTAGCTTTATTGCTTGGATTTTGACTATCATGAAACTCTAAACCTCTAAGTGATTTAATATTAGGAACTCTAGAAAAGTCTAAGCCTACAGGATAGCTATTATCGCCTTCAGCATGGTCAGGATTTAATCCTGGTCCAAAACTTCCTTGGAATGCCCTTTCATTGTTTCTAGCATAGTAAACTAATCTTAACCCATCATTAATTCTTTCGAAGTTATTATCTGTTTTATAGTCTTCTTGGTCAAATGCTATAGTGTCAAAAGTTATTCTAGTTGCTAATGGCTTGTTTCTGCCATATTCATAACTTACATTGTAATCATTAGTATTTATTCAAGCTGTGTTTTTAAAAGCTCAAGGGTTAAACGATCATTTTTGCAATAATGAATTACCTAATGTATAAAGCGAAAGTTCTTTAATTTTCTTGTTTTCTAAGGCAATTAAACTACTTGTGTTAGTTGCATTAGCTGAGAAGAATAATTCTAATTGTGGTAAATCATCAGGCAGAGCTGCTAAAATTTCCTTAAATTTTTGAGCTGGATCAGCTTCACCCATATTTTTAATACGATATGAAGTAATTTTTTTGCCAGCTTTTTTAAGATCTTCTATTAACTTTTTAGTTTTGTTATATCCATCAGGATTTTTAGCATCAATATTAACTACATAACCTTCATTAATTTGGCCGTGCTCTTCCTTGATTTTTTCAATTCTTTCCAATTTATGTACAGTTATACCATCACCTTCTGAAACACCATATGAGCTAAACTCATTAGTTGCATCAGTTTTCTTTCAACCAGGGTAATTACCTTCTTCGGTATCGTCAGGCGAACGTCAAAAGTATGAATTATATCCAAAAACTCTTTTTAAGCTATTGTCTCTAGAATATCTAGAAGTTACTGTATTAAATTCAGGAGAAGGTGATCAAGCATGGGCGTCAATTTCACCATTAGCATTGATTTTTGCATTCCTTGGGCTAACTACTAATCCTTCATTTAAATACTTATCAGATGTAGAAGCTAATTTTGTGAATTTGGATTTGTCTAAATTAGCTATTAATCAGATGTATTTTTGATTAACAGAAGCAAACTTCTTGGATGGATATTCGCTTTTAGCAGGTTCTTTTAAAAAATTAACAACGTTTTCTGAATCAAGCAATTCTTTATAACGGAACAAATTGCTTTCTCATATTTGACTATTTAGCTTTAAAACACCTTCAGCAACTTCCAATGAATCTTTGTCAACATTAATTAAGTCATCAATGACTTTGAAAAATGTGCCATCAAAAAGTCCATCACCTTCACCGCTAGTTAAAGCCTTTTCTACTGTGCTTTTTCTTAATTCATCAGTTACTTCAACAGATACTAATTTATTTACTATAGTGCTTTGATAAGGTTCTCTATTTGCTATTCCTTTTCTTCTATCATAGTCAGTTATTTTTCTATCTGGGGTAACCTCAACAATTGCAAAAACTTCGACGCCATTAAGATTTATTTTTCTTCTTTCAGTAGTTGGACTAGCAATTATAGGTTGTGATTCAACTGGTTTTGGAGATTCTTTGGGAGGTTCAATTGTTGCTGATTCTTCTGCTTTAGGAGTCTTAACAATAATTGGCTCAATCTTAGGCTCTTCAACCTTAATAGGTTCAACAGCCTTTTCAGTTACATTTTTGTCTCTAATTGAATCATTAGTATGCTTAACATTATTGCTATTAGCTAGTTCTGAATCAAATGAATCTGAAGAGAAAATAGATTTTGCTAAATCAAAATCTGAAGATGCTTTATAGATAGCTGCTCCAGCAGCTACTGAAACAATACCGCCTGATAAAAGCGAAAACATTAGAATTTTGTTTTTCTTAGTCTTTAGAATCTTCATATTTTCTCCTCATTTTCTTTTTTTAAAAATGTCTTAAAGCGTTATAAAACTGGTTAATTAGTTATCTTGTGTGTCTTACTTAGCACTTGCGCTTGTTTCAGGAAATTTAAATTGTGATGGTATATGTTCCTTACCAAAACCATTTTGGAATAGGTTTGTTTTATGTTGTGTTCCATTTTTAGGGTACTTTTTATTTAAAGCATCCCTATAAGAATTTTTTTGGCCGGATGCACCGCCATAAATTAAGTCATAGGCAGGTAATTTATAATTACCAAACAAGCCATTATAATCATAACCATATGATCTAAATACAGCAGCTAATCCAGTTTTGGCCGAACTATTAGAAGTGTGAAAAACAGCAATTAATTCATTTTTCTTGTTTCTTACACTTGAGCCTGAAGCTCCGCCAGTAGGTGTATATGATCTAGGCATTAAATGTAGTCCATAGTTAAAATATTTTTTTCCATTAACTGAATAAAGGTCATTTCCAGTGCGACTAGCGGCTAAAAATCCATCAGTTAAACCAGGTTTATCAATAAATGAACGATAGCCAATTTGATAAGAAAGAAAGTCGCCTCTCTCTAAATTTTCTTTTGAGTGATTTGCTGGAGCCCCTTCTTGGACAATAACATTTTTATAATATTTATCATCAGCATTAATCCACATTGAAAAGTTATTTCTTACTTCTTTTTGCTGATCTTCATCAATATAGTTTTCCAAGAAGTAATCACCTGTAGATGATGGATATCCAAGTATGTATAGACTTTCTAAATTATTAAATTTTGAGACTTCATCACTATTTTTATTATTCACAACTATTGGTCTATCAATTTGCTCATAATTTTTTAGATATGAATCGGCTTTAAATTTAATATGCTTATCAGTTTTATATTGATAATTATTAGTTATAGACTTAACAATGTCTTCAACGCTCTTACTCTTAAAACTATCAGATAAAAATTTATTATTTGACACAATTCCTAGGTTATTTTTATCGCCTGGTAAAAGTTTTTCAAAATCAATTTCAATGACTGCAAAATCCATAAACTCTTCTACATCTTTAAATTGTTCTTTTTGTTTACTTTCTAAAAAGTCTGATGGTTTAGAATCTAAAAAATCTGTTGCTTCAAAAATAACATTAACTGCTCCGCCAGGTACACTGTCAAAGAGGAATTTAGTAAATTTATCATCTAAATTACTTAATCTTAGGGTTGATCCAACACCAACATTTTCATTAAGTCTTGTCATCGAAAACTTAGAAGTGTGGTTTTTTATAGCTCTAGCAACGTGTGAATTGGTTCCAAAGTAAAATTTAGTTGCACCTTTACCATTTTCAGGCATCATAAAGTCCATTATTCACATTGTTCCAGATTCAGTTGTGTATTTAGAAACGCTATATTCAGCAATTTTTTTATCAATTTCCTTTTTTAAATCTTCATTTGAAATGTTAGCTAACCTGTTGTCTTCAGATTTATACTCACTCTCAATCTTGTTTTTTCTATCTTCAAAACTTTGCTCTAAACCGTGTAGTCCATTTGGACCTAATTGTTTCTTTTCTAATTCTAAATTATAAAGTTTGAATTCATAGTCGGCTTTAAGCGCTGCTCTATCTTTGAAAGTAAATGCATCTCTTTGCTCTTTAGTTCAGCTAGTAATTTGATTTTTTAAATTATTTAACTCAGCTTTTTCCTTTTCAAAAGTATTTAGACCAGTAAATGAAACTTGATATGTTTGTTCTGCAATCATTTTATATGTTTCATTTAACACTGTTCTAGCTAGCCCATTTGATCTAACTGGATTTCTGTTGACTGTGTCAATAGGAGATGGTCCTTTATTTATTTCAGCATCATCTAAAACTTTTAATTTTATTTCTCCATTTTCATAAGTAGGCACTGTAAAGCCTTTTAGTGCTGAATTTAAATATGAATCAAATTTAACACTTTTAGCTTTTTCATCAAATTCTTTTATTTGTTGATCTGTTATATTTAAGCCCCTAGATTTAATAACGTCAACTTCTTTTATGCCGCCATGACTTAACATACTTTTTAGCTGATTTATATATGAATCATTATCCTTACTAAAACGTTGTTCTTGACTTAGCTTATGATATTCAAGTAATCCCTTTTGACCACCAATTGCTGCATTAGGATCGCCAGATATGCCTCCTCTATGATCAGCGCCAACTGGATTACTTGCTAATCCTGTTAACTTAAAATTTTTAAATATCTCTTTATTAGAGCCTTTATTTATAAAGGTTACAAAAACAGTTACTTCACCTTTTATATTAGAAACATTTCTACTTCTGTCTCTTTCTGTTTTTGCATTATTTAGAATTACATTTATGCTGTCTGAATACTTATCATTAATGTTAATTTTTAAATTCCCTGGGTTTTCTTCAATTTCAGTTGGTAATGTTTTGTCTAAAGACTTGGCTGGCCCAAAGCCAGAGTTAAAAGTTAATTGTGCAATATCATTCAAATTACTTGTTTTATTGACTAAATTTTCAAATTGATCATCACTAAGTAGACCTACTTTTTCATCCCCATTGTTATTAAAACTATTATTACATTTAGCAGCAATTAATAATGATGAAAAAAGCGAAGCTGAAGAGCTAATTAATAAAAGTTTTTTAGTTATTTTCATAAATTAATTTCCTTTTTTAAAAAAGTAAATTCTATGTGTATGTAATATTGCCATCACTACTTTCAACCCTGTAACCTAAATTAATCAATTGTTCTTTTAGTGCGCTAGCATTTTCAGGAACTTTAATGCTTTTTGTTGACTTAAGTTTTTCATTGTACTCAAAAAACTTAGATAAGTTTCATATAGCTTTTGAATCTAAAGTGTTTGAATCAGATATTCTAATTGAATCAGTTACATCGCCATTACTGAACATAATTTTTGGCTTAGAATACTGATCCATAGCGTCGGTGGCAAAATGCTCGAAGCTTGCGTGAGTTAATTCATCCGAAGAAATTTCAAATGAAGGTTTGTTATTAAATAATGTAAGCCTTCTTATTTTTCTAGGTGTGTTATTAGGATTAACTACGTCATTAAACACTAAGTTTCTTAGTGATTTAATGCCTTCAACTCTAGAAAAATCAATGCCCATTGGATAACTATTGTTGCCTTCATCATGGTCAGGGTTAAGTCCAGGCCCTAAACCTGCTTGGAAAAATGGTTCATTGTTTCTTGCAAAGTAAACCATTCTTAATCCATCATTTATTCTGTCAAATGATTTATCTTTAAAATCATCATTGTCAAAAGCAATTGTGTCAAAAGTAATTCTAGTTGGAATGGCTGTATTAGGTAAAAAGTCTCTGCTAACATTGTAATCAACTGTGTTAATTCACTCAGTTTTTCTTAATGCTAAAGGATTAAATGATCATTTATGAAGCAAAGAATTACCTAAAGTATAAAGAGATAATTCTTTTATACGCTTGTTTTCTAAAGCAATTAAACTGCTGGTGTTCGTTGCTTCAGCTGAAAAGAATAATTCTAATTGCGGAATATTATCTGGAAGTGCTAAAAGTATGTTCTTAAATGCTTGACTTGGATCATTAGAACCCATATTCTTAATTCTGTAAGAAGTAACTTCCACTTTGTCATTTTTAAGCTTATTTATAAGCTCTAAAGTCTTACCATAGCCAGATTCATTAGCAGCGTCAATCTCAACAACTAAGCCTTCATTAAGTGCGCCAGGGCTATTGTCTGTTTTTTCTCTAGTAAGCTTAGTTAATTTAATTCCATCAGCACTGCTTACATTGTACTTTTTATATTCAGGTTTCTCTGTAACATCTTCTTTATGTCATCCTTGATATGAACCTTCTCAAACACTGTCAGGAGAACGGCCATAAGGCGAATCATAACCAAAGACTCTTCTTTCACGGTTGTCTCTAGAAACTCTTGATGTTACTGTGTTAAATTGATCATCAGGAGCAAAACCATGTGAACTTAATGTTCCATCTTCATTGATAATTGATGATCTACCTGAAATTGCTAAACCTTGGCTTAAAAATGCTTCTGCATCCTTAGCTAACTTTGTAAACTTAGATTTGTCTAAATGATTTATTAGCCAAATGTTTCTTTGAATTGTGCTATTAAACTTCATTGATGGATATTTTTTTCTACCATCTTCAGTTAAAAAGTTAATTACATTTGGACTGTTTAAAAGTCTTTCATAACGATGGATGTTGTCTCTATAGACACTCATATTTTGTCTTACAATATCTTCAGCAACCGCTAAATCAGAGCTGTTATTAAATATATTCTCAAGTGTTTTGAAAAATGTACCAGCAAATAAGCCTGTGCCATCTTTGCCATCTAGTGCATTGCTTACAGACTTATCTATCAGTTCTTTTGTAACTTCAACATTAAGCACTTTACTTACAATTATGTTTTGATAAGGATTTATGTTATTTATTCCTCTGCTTTTATCATATTCAGAAATATGTCTATCAGGAACTACTTCGATAGTTGCATTAACTCTGACACCATGAATATATATTTCCTTAGTAACTACATTAGGTTTAGCAATTAACGGTTCAGATCTTTCTGGCGTAACTGTATTTCTATTAACTTCAGGAGTTGAACTATTTTCAGTAGTAGTATCAGGAACATTAATAACTTTTTCTTCAACTGATTTAGGGGCAATAGGTTTAGTATTTTCAATTACATTATTATCTTTAATAGAATCGGTTGACTTGTTTATATTGTTTTTATTGCTAGCTAACTCAGCATCTCTTGAATTATTAAAAAGAATTTTCGACAAGTTATAATCCGAATTTGATGAATAAACAAATGCTCCAGTTGAAGCAGAAATGACTGCGCCTGTAGCAAGCGATAAAATTATTACTCTGTTTTTCTTTTTTCTAAATAGATTCATAAACTAACTCCCGATCGTATGTAGCGAATTAAAAAAACAAAAAATCAAGCATATTTCCCATGCCTGATTTATCTAGCTGGCGAAATATATACAAAGTATATATAACCCCCCCCTAACTTTTTTAAAAAAAAGTAATTTTTTGGAAATTTTTCCACATTTTCATTGCAGCATTTGTAAACTATTAAAAATTAATGTTTTAACAGCTCATAAAACTGTTCTTCATTGATTACTTTTATGCCTAATTTATAGGCTTTTTCTAACTTACTTCCCGCTTCAGAACCAGCAAGAACATAACTAGTTCTGCCCGATACTGAAGTAGAAACACTTCCATTATTTTCTTCAATAATCTTGACAAAATGGCTTCTTGGTTCTGAAAGTGTGCCAGTTATAACAAAAGAATATCCACTTAAAATGTTACTTATAACTTTTGTTTTGCCTTCATAATTAAAAATTGAATCTAAATAAATTAGTAAATCTTTATTTGATGGATTATTTATATACTCCATCAAACTTTCAATGATTTTTGGACCTATATTTTTAGTACTATTAAGTTTTGACAGTTCAGAATCGTTTAATATTTCTGCAAAATTAACATAATTATCAGCTATTAATTTTGCAGCTCTTTGGCCAATGTGTTTTATACCTAGTGCAAAGAGAACCCTGCTAAATGCTTTATTTTTAACACTTTCAATACTGTTTAAGATATTATCAACTTTTTGCTCACCATATCTAGGAAGCAAAATTAGCTCTAATTTATGTTTATATAGACTAAATATATCTTTAATATTTTTTATAAATTTAGGATAGAAGTCCTTGACAGTGCTTAGACCTAAGCCTACTATATTCATACAGTTTCTAGAAGCAAAATGGTAAATATTATTTACATTTTTTTCTGGACATTCATCATTAGTGCAAAACTGATCCACAATGCCTTCAAACTCAATTAATTCAGAATTACATGAAGGGCAGTTTGTGGCTTTTTTATAGTAGTCTACGTAATTTTTAGAGTTTTTTAAACTTATTACTTTAGGAATTATTTCTCCGGCTTTAATTATATTAACTTCATCATTTATATTAATGTTCATATCCTTGATGAAATTATGATTATGTAACGTTGCTGCTTTAACAGTGGTTTGGTTAAGTGTAACCGGAATAATATTTGCAATATAAGTTATTTTACCAGTTCTGCCTACTGAAGTTAATATATCTACAATTGTGCTAGAAGCTACTTCAACATCATATTTAAATGCTATAGAATGCTTAGGAAATTTTGAAGTTTTGCCTAATTTATCTCACATTTGCAAGTCATTTAGCTTAATGACCAATCCATCTGAATCATAGTCTAATTTGTTTTTTATTTCTGCAAAATCACTAATAGATTCTTCTAATTCCTCAATCTCAACAACTTTAGATAATGGGTTAGTTGGGATGTTTAAGTTTTTCATAAACTCTAACGCTTCATTTTGATAGTTGATATTATGCATTTCAGGTTCAACTACTTCATATAAAAATGCGCTTAAATTTCTTTTAGCAACAATAGTTGGATCTAACTGTCTTAGCGTGCCACTTGCTGCATTTCTAGCATTAGCAAAATTATTACTTTCATTAATTTTCCTAAAATTATCTTTTGAAATAAATACTTCACCACGCACTTCTAGGTCATTTAAATAATTAATAAGCTTTGGTATAGACTTAATTTGGTATATATTTTCAGTTACATCTTCACCTTCAATGCCATCTCCTCTAGTAACTGCTTTTACTAATTTGCCTTTTTTATAATGCAAGGCGATACTTAAACCATCAATTTTTGGCTCAATATTGAAATTAATTCTTTCGGCGGGAACAATCTTAGAAATATTATTTATGAAGCTTTCAATATCATCATAGCTATATGCTTTAGCTAAAGAAAGCATTGGCTTTTTATGAATAAATTTAGTGAATTTTTCAGAAGCAAAAGAGCCTAATTTAAAAGTAGGGCTATTATCGAGTACAAATTCAGGATACTCTTTTTCTAATTTTTCCAATTCTAATAGTGCTTTATCATATTCTAGATCAGAAACACTAGGTTTATTTAGTTGATAGTATTCATAATTTCATTGATTAATTTTATCAACTAATGACTTAATTAATTCTTTTGCATTCTTACTCTCCATATATCCTCCGCTTTGTGAAATTAATAGTGATTTTATATAACTTTTAATATTGTATTTAATAAATGAAATTAATTTATAAATTATAATTTTTATATCTTTGCACATAAAATAATTTAACAGAAGGGGGAGCTTATGAGTAATTTTAATTTAATACTTTCAAGAGAAAAATTTAACCATCAACAATATGCACCTGTTAAAGGAATTGTTAAATCAAAGTTAAACGAATACTATTCAGACAAGAAAAATAGTAGAAAAATTAACCTTGCAACAGTTGGAATTTACACAAGCATTCCATTATTTATTATTGGCGCAATTTTGCTCCTTTCATCAATTGCAATATCTTTTGTTGTTATCTTTAAAACTGGTAAAAATGAATGACTATTAAATCCTGATCATTTTCGCCCTTTATTGGCATCACTTTATAGCTTATCATTTGTATTTTTAATTGCTTGAAGCATTCTGTATCCAATAGCATTAAGAGCGCGAATATTTTTAAAAAAGGATATCGTTGCTAGTGTTAACAACAGAGATCTAACCGACCACTTACTTGATTACATTAACTTAAAACCTAGATATGAAAATGACGAAAATGGCAATAAAATAGTCAATTTCGGACACATAAGTTTCTTTAAAAACACATCTAATTTCAAAAACTTAAGTAAGTTTAATGTTATTAACAACAAATATGAAATGTATGAGGCTCTTTCAAATAAACAATTTATTAAAATGCAAAATATTGAATACAGAAATGAAGAGTGACTTGCAATAAATAACTTAAGTAATAAAGAAATTAAAAGATTAAAAAAGGCAAAAGCTAAAGTTTATAAAGACAAAATTCAAAGAATAGAACATAATCTATATTTTGGCATTGCTACAAAATTACTAAATTTAAATAAAAGTGTTAGTGTAACCTTATTTGATGAATTTAATAATTACACACCAGAGAGTTTTAAGAAACTAGATGTTAAGGATGAGTTTTCAATTCTTAACATTAGTTCTGAAGATACTGCATTGATGCAAAATTGGGCTAATGATATAAGTAATTTATCTTACCTAAATGATTTAAAAAATGAATTTGACAGCATAGCAATAAATAGCTCTATAAGTCTTAAAAACAGCCGTAGAGATAAATCTTTTGCTAAAGACCTTTCAATTTTTATAAAAAATCAAGAAGCTTTTATTTGATTTAAAACACCAACACAATTATTAGATTTATCATTTAAATCACCTACTTTAAATAAAGATGAAGTAACTGAATTAATAGTTAACAAAATTCTGGATGAGTTCTACTTAGTTTATATTTCATTAATGTTTTTAGCTCCTTTTGGCTATGATAATGTTGTGTCTATAGACGAAAACGAAACTACTGAGGATCAATAATTTTAAATAGCCATTTAAGGCTATTTTTTTTATCAAAATATAGCTAATGTCAACTAAAAGACTATAATTATAGATAACATACAATAGTTTATAATTTATTGTACTTTCAATACATTAAAATAGGTTAATTAGGAGTAAAATGGCTAAATTTAAAAGAATTTTTATGATAGTCACTGATGGTTTAGGCATTGGTCCGGATAAAGATCAAAAAAAATTCGGTGATGCAGGCGCTAATACACTATATTCTGCATCTCTAAGTTCAATGTTTTTTATTGATACATGAAAAAAATTGGGTATTGGTAATGTGGCACAATTAGAAGGCAATTATCATGTAAAAAGCCCGCTTGCTTATATTTCTAGAATTCAAGAAGTTTCAAATGCAAAAGATACACTAGCAGGCCACTGAGAAATGATGGGAATTAAGACCGAGGTTCCATTCCCTACATTTACAGAAACAGGCTTTCCAGAAGACTTAATCGCAGAATTAGAAAAAGCTTTTGACAATAGAAAAATTATTTGTAATAAAGCTGGCTCTGGAACTGAAATTATTGATCAATATGCTGAAGAACAAAAACAAAACGGAAGCATAATTGTTTATACTTCAAATGATTCAGTACTTCAAATAGCTGCTCATGAAGAGTGAATTGGCTTAGAAAACTTATATAGATACGGTAAGGCTGCAAGAGAAATTTGTTCATCAAAACCTGAGTGAAATGTTGGAAGAATTATTGTTCGTCCTTTTGTTGGTGAAGATGGCAAATACACTAGAACATTTAACAGACATGACTATGCAAATGCACCTGAACCAATGATTTTAAATAAATTACAAGAAGCTGGAATTGAAGTTATTGCTATTGGAAAAATAAATGATATTTTTGTAGGTCAAGGAATTTCTAGAGCAATTCACTCAAGTGGTGATGCTGATGGTATGGACAAGGCTATTGAATTAGCTCAATTAGATGAAGAAAATAAATTCATTTTTGTAAACTTAGTGCAATTTGACTCACATTATGGCCACCGTAGAGACGTTGACGGATTCGCTTCAAACGTGGCTACTTTAGATTCAAAACTTGGCAAGCTAATTCAAGTAATGAAGAAAGATGACTTATTAATAATGACTAGCGACCATGGAAATGATCCTGCATATCCGGGCTTTAACCACACACGTGAAATGTTACCTCTAACTATTTATTCAAAACTATTTAAAGAACCAAGAGTTTTAAATGATGTTACCGGATTGGGAACTACAGGAAATATAGTGGCACGTAACTTTGGCGTTGAAACTGTTTCATTAACTGGTGAAGACATTTTTGACAAATTAGTTTAATAAAAAGCAAAAGCAAAAGTATTTTTAGGCAAAAGTCTTTTGCTTTTTTTATAATTATAAAAATTAACCTTTTAAAGTAGGTGTGCTAATGAACTTTACAAAAGAGATTAAATTAGAAATTTTGAGCAAGAAAAGAAATAATGATGATGCAGTTGAATTTATAAGGGGATATATATATTCTAAATGCATTATTGATAATGATATTATTAAACTTAGAATTTATGATAAATTGACTAAAAATGCTATTTTAAAGAACTTAAATAAAATTGGACTAAAGTATCAAAATATCAATTCAGTTATCTTACTTAACAAAAATGATTTGTCCTTGATTGAAGAATTTAACTATCCATCATCATTTTTTCAGGGTGTCTTTGTTGGTAATGGTTCAATTAGTAATCTCAATAATTCTTCCTATCATTTACAAATTGCTTCAAACTATGAAAACTTTATTGATATCATTATTAATAAGTTAAATGAATATGAATTTAATTTTTCAAAAATTAAACATAATAATAAATACATTGGCTATATTAAAAAGCATGAAAAAATTAGCGACTTTTTGAAAGCAATTTCAGTCACATCATCCTTTTTTACTTTTATGGATAGCGCAATAAGCAGAGATTTTTATAACAATAATAATAGATTAAGAAATATTGATACTTCCAACATAAATAAAATTGTTGCTGCAAATACAAAATATATCAAAAATATAGACTTAATGAATTCACTAAAACTAAACAATAATTTTTCAAATGATCAACAAGAACTTTTTATTTTAATTAAGCAAAATCCTAATGAAAGCTTAAGTTCAATAGCTGACTTATTTAATGAAAGAAACGAAAGACAAATTACTAAAAGCGGAATATTTCATTGACTTAAAAAATTAGAAAAAGTAGTCAATAAAAAATAGGGAAATATAAACCAGGACAACAAAAGTAGATCTCAAATTGTTGCTTTTTTACAAAGTTCCACTCACAATTCATGCAGAGTTTTGTAATTAAATTTTTGATCATCGGCTCATTATTATACCAATCAATGAATCTATTTGATGACGCTCAAGTTCCTTAAGCGTCATTTTCATAACACTTTTCTCAAAAATTTCAAATTTTTAGCTTTAAGTACTGAGAAAAAGTAATCAATTGCTCTATTTTTAAGAGAATTACCAATTCTCGACATTGACAATTTTCCATTAAGTCTTTCAATCAACTGAAGATATTCTTTAGATGAATACTGACTTTCGTGATCAGAATGTATAACAAAATTTTTGGGAAATTAACCTTCTTAATATTATCAATAGCCAATGAATTATCATTGTACAAAGACAGATTAAAACCTAAAATTTTTTTGTTTTATGATGAATAACAGCCGACATATATACAAAATTTTGATCAACATCTATTGGCGATGGTATGTATGTAACATCAGTAGCATAGATATCATTATATATGCCATCATAGTCACTAGATGCAATATTTTGAAACGTTACCGCTAGATTTTTAGATTCTTTTGTTCTTTTTGCTTTTCTTATCCTACAAACTAGTCCAAGCCTCTTCATTATTCTACCTTAAGTCCTATAATTAAGCTTTATTTGTTTATTTTTTATAATATAAACAGCCAATCTTTCTCTACCAAAAATACCTCCAGTTTCTTTAAAAACTTGAACTATAGTGTTCTCTAATTCAAGATTTTTTTCTTTAGTTATTTCCATTTTTTTAACTTTTTTAGTATGTAGATTTTTTAATTTTAAGCAATTACATAATAATTTTATTTGATACCTTAAAGGGGAATGAATTCTTTATTTTAGCAACCGTTTCTTTAAATTTGTCCTTTTTTTATCTTTTTAATTTTGTCATCTGTAGAAATTATTTTTATTATCTTTATCAAATCTTATTTATTTTGATTATTTAAAAATTCGTCTAATATTTTATCATTTGATTTTGTCTTTTTTGACCTGCCAGAATCTTTACCTTTTTTAGGTGTTCTTTCACTCATTGATTCTGTATTCGTACTTAAATTATATCTTTTATACTTAACCACTAATCTCCGTCATTGACCATTAGAAATACGCTTTACATTTTTTTACTTTCATCATTTTATTCAAAAACATTTTTTAGTGAGTTCTCCAGATCTATGTTTTTCATACTTTTAACAAATATTTTCATTCATTAACACTTAACTGCTTACCCATTTTTATCTCCAACAAAAAACATCAGCAAATTTGCTGATGTCTACTTTTTTATCCTAGTGTAATTTAGTGTTTTCCTTATTTTATACTTTTATTGTTTTATGTTTTTTATTGGAAAAATTTTTTTGAATTAAATTGAATTTTTAAATCACAATTCAAAAGTTTTAGAATTTTGAAAAGCATATCAATTCCAAAACTCTTTCTGTTTTTAATGGTTTGGTAAGATTGTCTTGTCATTCCTAAATAATCTGCAATTATGGCATCAGAAAAATTATCACTTTTCTTTTTGGCATCAATTAAAGAATAAACTAAATCAACTAACTGTTCTTTATTTGCTATATATAATTCGTCAATGAATACATTACTAAAAAGTCTTAAGCCTAATTCATACAGTATTCTGACATTTACACTGTTTCCCAATTGCCTATATGAAATATGGTCCTTTTCGTGAAAAATAAAATTGTCAGTAAAAGATTGTAGTTTTCCAGCCTCTTTAATTGTTAATCTTCTTTTATATTTCCCAATAATTTGTGTTTGAACAAGCGCAACAAGAGTTGAAAAAACATCTGGTCTTTTTATTCTAATTCCTGATGGTCTAAACTGTATCACTCCATCTCATAAACTTGAGATACTTGTTCCCGCTTGTCATTCAAACTTTCTTCAAGAAGGAGAATAATTTTTTAAATATTGATAATGTTCTAATCATGAATCAATAAATTCTTTATTTTGGTTATATAAAAACTGGTTCTTTTCAATAATTCTTGTTTTTCAGGAAGGGAAACTGTTGTCAATGTTTTTATTATTTAAATAATCTACCCAAACTGGAAATCCGATTGACTTGATATTTATTCCCTTATAGAATTCATCTCAAATATTTAATATTTTTTCTTCATCGAGACTAATGAGATATTTTTTATCTATTTTCTCTGATAAATCAAGTATAGAATCAATAGTATTGTCTGACTTGGACAGTAAATTAGGAAGTTCAATTTCAATTGGTATATCTACATTATTGGGGTCATATTGCCCCAAAATATAAACTCTTTCGCGAAATTGTGGAACGCCAAATTGATGAGGTGATAAGACTAAGGGGCTATAGGTGAGTCTATAGCCTAGAGATCTTAAAATATTTTTAACTATAGCCCATGTATTTCCACTATCATGGGACACAAAATTTCTAACATTTTCTAATATAAAAAATTTTGGCTTATGATGTTCTAAGATTCTTGCAATATCATAAAATAATGTTCCTCTAGCATCATTTATTCCTGCTTGTTTTCCGGCTTTGGAAAATGCTTGACATGGAAAACCGGCACAAAGAACGTCATGTTTTGGTATATTCTCAACCGAAACTTTTGTAATGTCTGAATACGAGTCAATGCCGTAGTTTTGTTTATATATTTTAGCGCAATTTATATCAATGTCTGATGCAAAAACACACTCCCCGCCTAATTTTGACATAGCTTGGTGAAAACCACCAATTCCAGAGAATAAATCAATAAATGTAAATTTACTTTTTTTCATCACAAAGACCTCAATCAAAACAAAAAAATATAAATATTCAATAATTATACAAAAAGCGTAAGACTTTTGTATTACATTATTCCTTTTCTCATATTTTTATGTTTTTGTTATTTTTATTAATCATTAATTTGGCTTTTCGTGATGACCCATCAGGTTGTTTACCTTGATTAAATGTTTCAATATTATCATCAAAGTTGTCGTCTCTATATTCAATGATAATCACATTTTTAAGCATTATCTTATGTTTTAATTTCTTGTAATAAGAATTTAACTTACTATTGTTTTTTAATTTATTTCACTCTTCAATTAATGAATCTGATTTTGGTACCTGGCTATCTTTTATAGTATCATGTTCGAATATGATATATCAAAGTTTATTATATTTTTGAATAGCCGATCTCACACTGTGTAAGTCATTGCCTATAGACTTTTTAGTGCCAATATCAGATGCTTTTAAATCTGCAAAAAATTTATCGTTTTCAAAAAACAGATCAAAGTCAAGGTTCTCGGAATTTTTATTAATATTTTCGTCGCCTAAATAGATTATAGAAGTAACATTAAGGGTTTTTAATGCTTTTTTCATTAAGAACTCTACGTAAAAGCCAACCCATTCGCTCTGCTTTCAATCTTTAAAATTATTTTCTTTCATTTCTTTAACGGCGTCTATAACACTGATGCTTTTGTTAAACGGAAAGGTTTCAAGTAACTTTTTAACTAATTCCAGACTTTCTCCAGAAGCCTTGTATGGTTGCACTTCAAATAGACGATGCAAATTATTGGGTGTTACTAATATAATATCATTTTTGTTTTTGTCTCTTTTTATGTGATGACCATATTTCAATGCTTTTTTCAAATCAGTTGTATAAATGTGCGCTGAGGAATTATTTGATTTTCTTAAAAAATATTGTTCAGGATTGAATGAACATATAACAATAGCATCTTTATATTTGTAAATACCAAATACTCTAAAAATGTAATCGCTATATTTTTTACTGTTGTATATATTTTTAAAGTGTCTTGGAATTTGAATCCGTTTTTTAAACTTAGGGTGTGGGTTGCCTAGATATGTCACAGATTTTGGCAATATTATATATTTTTTAATTCCTTTCGAATATTGAATATATCTCTTGTTTTGTATATTGATTAAAGTGCATTCATTTCCTAATAATTTTTCAAGCAATGAAAAAATATCATCAAAATCTAATACTTCATCAAAATCTAAAACATTAGTCAAGTCTGGCAAAATTTGTTCAACTTTTTGCATTGATTTTTTCATCGCACCTCTCTAATTGTGATTTTGATATGAAATATTTCAGTAAACTAAAATATAAATTAGCTATTTATTTTTAAAATACTATATAAAAGATTTTTAAGATATCTATTTTGTAATATTATAAATTTTTATACTTGTCCTGCAACACATTAGAAAATATCTTTAGTAAAAAGCATAATTAACATTAATTCAATATAATAATAAATATGATATTTATCTATGGCAGTGAAAAATTTTTAATTGAACAAGAAGTTAAGAAAATAAAAAAAGAAAACAGTGAAAAAACCTTGGAACTTTTTCGATTTGATGATGGTGCACTGATTTCTAATTTAATAGCTTCTATTACTTCAAATAGTTTGTTTGCTCTTTCAAAATTATTCCTAATTTATAACTTTCCATACTTTGATAAAGCAATTTCTAAAGAAGAACAAGAAAGCATAAAAATACTTACTAATGGTTTAAAGGTCAATAGCCAAGATAAATTCGTGTTTATTAATGAATATATTGAGTCAAAAAGCAAAATTGTAAGTAATGCTTGAACTAAATTTTTGTTTGAAGATTCTGAATTAAAACTTACTATGGTAGAAGTTAAAGAAATTAGTGACAACAATTTAATTTCTTTAGCCAGATCGCTTGCTAATAAATATAAATTAAATATTGATGATGAAGCCTTAAAGTTAATCATTGATAAAGTAAATAATGATACTTTAACACTAAATAGCGAATTAAAAAAATTATCAAACTTTGAGAGCAAAATTGACATCGAGACTGTAAAAAACAGCATTGATAATTTGCTAAGTGATGATGCCTTTGCTTTTAGTAATGCCTTAGAGACTAATGATTTAGGTATTATTTGGTCAAAATATAAAGAAAAAATGCTTGAAGGTATAGAAATAAGTGTGCTAATAGGTCAAATTAGCCAGATTTTTATAATCGCTCATCAAATATATGCTTACAAAGTGTGTCATTTAAGTATCGACCAATTAAGTAAAGACTTAAAATTAAATAGTTATAGAATCAAAAAAATTAGTTACTTTTTAAGCAAAATCGGCATAAATAAAATTAAAAAAATGATCTTGTCGCTTTCGAAATTAGATAAAGATGTTAAAAATGGCTTAATTAGTGAAAAAGTTGGCTTTGAAAGATTTTTGATAACTTTTTTTAATTAAATATTTAGAGTATAATTAAATGACATCGGCTAACAGCTGCTAATTACTTTAGTAGAGGAAAGTCCACGCTAGCACAATCTGCGACGATTGTAGTGTTCATGCTGATTCTAATAAAATCAGGCTTAGACGACTAGTGCCACAGAGACGAGAATAGTGAAACGGGTAAACTCCATGAGCTAGAAACCCAAATTTTGGTAGGGGAACTTTCTGATGATAAATGAATCTAGGAAAGAATCAAGTTCGCCTTGATTAGATAAATTGTTAGCACCATATATATAATGTGGAACAGAACGTGGCTTATAGATGTAGAGCTCTTACATTCGTAAGAGTTTTTTTATATATTTTACTAACTTTTTTGTATAATTGCTTAACTCATTAATTGGGTCATTTTTTATTTAAACAATACATATAAATCGCATTAACAAAAATTAGAAAATTACTTTTTAAAAATATTATTTACTATATAATAAAAAGGCTATTTACTAATTGCAATAGTTAACATAGAGAAAAGGAGATGCACATGAGACAAACTACAATTGTTAATCGTGAAAAAGCTAATAAGAAGTGATTTGTTGTTGATGCTGAAAACCAAGTAGTTGGTCGTTTAGCTGCTTTTGTGGCTTCTGTTCTTAGAGGCAAAACAAAACCTACATTCACTCCTAATGCTGATATGGGCGATTATGTAATTATTATTAATGCTGAAAAAGCTATTTTTACAGCTAAAAAAGAAGAAGACAAGGTTTACTACCACCACTCAGGATACCCTGGCGGGCTAAAAAGTATTACAGCTGCAAAATTAAGAGCTAAAAAACCTACAGCTATTGTTGAAAAAGCAATACACGGAATGCTTCCACACACCAAATTAGGAAACAAGCAAAGAAGAAATCTATTTGTTGTTGCTGGTCCAGAACACAAATATGCTGCACAAAAGCCAGAAAGATTAGAGGTGAGATAATATGGCAAAATCTAATTCATCAATGATTGAATATAGAGGCTTAGGTCGTCGTAAGTCATCTACTGCTAGAGTTATTCTTAGACCTGGCTCAGGTAAATTCATAATTAACAACCGTGAAGCTAAAAACTACTTACTTTCTGACTTACATATTCAAGATGCTGAACAACCTTTAGTATTAACAGAAACAAAAGGTCAATTCGATATCTTAGTTAATGTTCGTGGTGGTGGACTTAAAGGTCAAGCCGGTGCTATAAGATTAGGTATTGCTAGAGCTTTATTATTAGCAAGCGATACATATAGAGCTAAACTTAAACCAGCAGGTATGCTAACTCGTGATGCACGTAGTGTTGAACGTAAAAAACCAGGTCTTAACAAAGCGCGTCGTGCTCGTCAATTCTCAAAACGTTAACTTTTTGCAAAAAAATCATTAACTTTATTCAATTCGCCTTTATAATATTATG
The DNA here is from genome assembly GCF_005061465.1 of Mycoplasmopsis bovis 8790. Classification (GTDB taxonomy): domain Bacteria; phylum Bacillota_I; class Bacilli_A; order Mycoplasmatales; family Metamycoplasmataceae; genus Mycoplasmopsis; species Mycoplasmopsis bovis_A. The sequence goes on along the minus strand of NZ_LAUS01000004.1, from coordinate 124,235 downwards.
GCGAATATTATGCGAGCGTAGCTCAGCTGGTTAGAGCACACGACTGATAATCGTGAGGTCGATGGTTCAAGTCCATTCGTTCGCACCATTTCACTTAGTGTCCAAAATGGCTATAGCCATTTTTTTTATTTTCCTTACTTATTTATTTAATTGAAAATGATAATATTTATACATATGGACAATAATGTAAAATTAATCAATAACATATACTCTAATAATTTTATTAAACCAATTTTAGGTTGCGAAAAATTTTATAATATAGCTCAATTGGGTAACAGTAACATTGAGCTAATATACTCTAATTCTGCTTCTACAGACTGATTAATTAATAATGAACATGATGAAGTTGCAATTTTAATTCAAGGCTCTGCATCACTATTAGACGATAATCATAAGAAAATTAATATGCAAGCTGGCGACTGTCTTTTTGTAAAAAAGAACAGCAGACATAAAATTATTTCAACTTCTGCTGATGCAATTTGAATATCAATACACGTTAAGGAATAATATGAATAAAAAGGTTAGAAAATTAATTATTCCAGCTGCTGGATGAGGCACTAGATTTTTACCTATGACAAAAGTTGTGCATAAAGAACTTTTGCCAATTTTAGACACGCCATTAATTAGTTTACTCGTTGATGAAGCTTTAGAAGCTGGTATTGAGGAAATAATTATTATTATTAGCGAAAGAAAAAAAGACATTGCAAACTATTTTGCAGTTAATAAAGAATTAGAAGCCGAACTAGAATCAAAAAATAAGTTGTCACTATTAAAGAAGGTGAAATCAACAAATAAAGAAGGTTTGATTAAAATTGTTATCCAGCATAATCAAAATGGTTTAGGTCACGCTTTAGCGTGCGCAAAAGACGTTATTAAAGATGAGCCATTTGCGATTATTTTAGGGGATGATTTGATAAAATCAGAAGTTCCAGCAATTAAACAATTGATTGAATTTTACTATAAAACAGGCTCAAATATCTTAGGAGTTCAATCAGTAAGTGACAGTGATGTTCCTAAATATGGAATTGTTGCTCCTTTAGATAAAAATGAAAAGAATGCCAAATTTTTTAAAATTAAAGGTGCGGTTGAAAAACCAAAATTAAGTGAAGCGCCAAGCAATAAAGCAATCTTAGGAAGATATGTATTCAATAGCGAAATATTAGACATATTAAGCAAAGTTGAATATGATGGGATTAATGAAATTCAAGTTGTTGATGCATTTGAAAAATTACAAAAAGAATATAAGCAAGATATCTATGCATTTGAATTTGAAGGAACAAGATATGACCTAGGCTCAGTCAAAGGTTTTGTCCAAGCCAATATTGACTATGCATTAGATAATTTAGAGCTTAAGAATGAATTAACAGAATTTATAAACAATAAACTAAGTAAGTAACGCAAATTCCTATAAAACAGCCTAATTGGTTACATTCATATTTACAAGAATTTAGTTTTTATTATCTAAAAGCCACGAAATGTGGCCATTATTTATATAATTTTTATAATAAAATCTACATGTAAATTTGAACAAAAATCCTATGATAAAGCAAAATAAATATATTTGTGATATAAAATATTTTTGCTATAATAAAAAGGCTAAATGCGCTGGGGAAGTACTCAAGCTGGTGAAGAGGACGCATTGCTAACGCGTTAGGGGTGATAAAACACCCGCGGAGGTTCGAACCCTCTCTTCCCCGCCATTTTTTTTATGCCTTTTTAGCAAGTAAAACAACTAATAATAGTCTTTTTAGCTATTGGATTTTAATGTATTATATTTACATTAATTAAGAGGTACTTATTATGAAATGGGATGAAGCACAAAAATTTAATGGGCTTAGTGATGAACAAGTTGCCATAAATTTACAAAAATATGGTGAAAATGCATTAACAAAAAGCAAAAAAATAAACCCAATAGTTGCATATTTTAAGCAATTTATTGACCCTATGGTGATTTTGCTTATAATTGCAGCTATTATAAGTGTTAGTTTGGCTATTTTTGAACATATAAAAGGTTCTAGAAGCAGCACACAAATTATCATTGGATATGTTGAGCCTGCAATCATTATGCTTGTGATACTATTAAACAGTGCTATTGGTGCTTATCAAGAAGTTAAAAGTGATCAAGCTGTTAGGGCTTTAGAGAGCAAAACTATATCCAATTCAACTGTTATAAGAAATAATGAAGTACAAAGTATCCCTGCTAATATGCTGGCTGTTGGTGACTTAGTTCTTTTATCAGCTGGTGACACTATAAATGCTGATGGAAGAATAGTTAATGCATCAAATTTTTATGTTGTTGAAAGTAGCTTAACAGGTGAAAGTGAAGCAGTTTTAAAAACTGCTAATTGGAATGCAATTGATGACAAAACCTTAGCTGAGAATAAACATTTAGTTTATTCAGGAACTTTTGTATCTAATGGTAAAGCATCCTATATTGTTGAAAGTGTTGGAAAAGACACTCAAATAGGTAAAATTAACTCAAGTTTACAAAATCAAAAGAAAAATTTAACACCTTTACAAACTAAGTTAAACAAATTAAGCAAATGATTTGGCTACTCAGGAATTATTTTGCTTTTCATTAGTATGCTTCTTCAAATAGTTTTCAATAATGTATCAAGCGGAATCTGATCTAATCCTGATGTTTATACTAACTCATTAATTACTGGTATATCTTTAGCAGTTGCTGCTATTCCTGAAGGCTTAATTGCCTTTACTACTGTTATTTTATCTATTGGAGTGTCAAAAATTAGCAAAGAAAAAGGGTTAGTTAAAAACCTTTTAGCGGTCGAAACGCTAGGCTCAGCTAATATTATCTGCACTGATAAGACCGGAACACTAACTGAAAATAAAATGACAGTTGTTGACTTATATCTCAATAAAAAAGGTTTTTTAGACAAAGCTGATGTAAAAAGCAATGAATTTAATGAATTATTAAACTCTCTTTGCTTTTGTAATGATGCATACCTAACTATTGACAATGATGAAATAAAAGAAATTGGCGACCCTACTGAGACTGGACTTTTACTTTTTGCACTTAAACATAGCATTACAAAGCAAGAGTTACTTAAGACAAATAATATTATTCATACATTACCTTTTGACAGTGATAGAAAAATGATGTCGGTCTTAGTTAAAGATGACAAAAGTAATAAAATTATGATAACAAAAGGTGCACCAGATGTTGTTATTAGTAAGTGCAATAACATAGATAAAAATGAAGTTATGCAAATAAATAATGACTGGGCAGCTAAATCATATAGAGTCTTAGCATTTGCTAAAAAGACTGTTAATCATAACTCTATTGACTTCAGAGACGAAGAAGACTTAGAATTCATTGGGCTAGTTGCAATGATAGACCCACCACGAGCAAATGTTGCTAAAAGTGTTTTAGAAGCTCAAAATGCAGGCATAAAAGTAGTCATGATAACTGGAGATAACTTAATAACAGCCAAGTCAATAGCTACAAATTTGGGTATTTATGATCCTAATGGTGATGATATTTGCCTTGATGGTTCCGAATTAAAAGACTGAGATGATGATAAATTAAGAAATAATGTCCAAAAAATTGCGGTATATTCTAGAGTAAATCCTAGTGATAAACTAAGAATAGTCAAAGCATGGCAATCATATGATAAAGTTGTTGCTATGACTGGAGATGGTGTCAATGATGCACCAGCTCTTAAAGCTAGTGATATAGGTTGTGCAATGGGCATAACTGGTACTGATGTAGCTAAACAGTCGGCTGACTTTATACTTACTGATGATAATTTCAACACAATAGTAAGATCTGTTAAAAACGGCAGACAAATATATGACAAAGTAAAAACAGTAATTATGAATTTATTAATTTCATCAGTTACTGAAGTTATTGTAATGCTTATTGGTCTAATTGCTTTTTATTATGCATTCAAAAATTATTTTTCAGATAGCGAATTTTATGTTTTTAGTGCTTCTCAACTTTTGTGAATTAATCTATTAACCCATGGTTTGCCAGCTATAGCACTAGGAATAATTGATTCAGAAATTGATGTTATGCACAGACCACCTTATAATAAGAGTGAAAGCATTTTTGCTCGTGGTATGGGAATTAATTTACTATGACAGTCTTTAGTTATAAGCTTAGTTTCTTTATTATCATATACAGCTGGCGCACTATATACAATTAGATTTTATGGTGGTTTAAACTTACTAACTATTGCTTCAACTTGTGCCTTTGTTACAATGGGAATTGCTTCTTCAATAAATGCTATTAATTTAATTAATGACAGCAGCATTTTCAAAGCTAATATTAAAAAATACTGACCTGTTTTTGCTGCTATCTCATTTAGCTCACTCTCAGTTATTCTAGTAGCATTTGTTCCGAACTTAGCTAAAGTTTTCAGAATGTATGAACACTTATTAACCTTTGATAATGGAATACTGCTTTCATGGTCACTTCCTTTGGCATTTGTTAATACAATTTGCTTTGAAATTAAGAAATTAATTACAAACACTAAAACTAAGAAAACTTCTGTTATATCTGTGAGTTACTAATTGTTAAGAATTAATGAAATAATAACTTATTTCATTTTTTTATAGTCTTGTTGGTCAATTTATGGCAATAAGAGTAAATTATTTTTTCACAGCCACTTTTGTAATAAAATAATTATAGAAATTATTAAAGGTTGTACTAACAACTAATAATTTTTATTCATATAGGCAATTCAAACAATAATTAAACTTAAATTAAAATCAGTTATGGCTATACATAACTGCATTTAAAATATTAAACAAAGGAGAATCAATGAGCACGTCTGCTTTTAAGTACTCCAAGTTTGCTTTTAACATTACTTTTAAAAAAATAAGTACATTTATATTGCCTATTCTAGTCTTAATATTTTCGCTTACAATTGGACTAGTTTATAAATTCGCTGTAGGTGAAAGATATTATGATCTTTCAGCTTATATATTTATTTTTGCAAATGCTACTGCAACAGTTATTTTTTCATCAATTAAAGCATTAAATATATTTAAGGATTTTGATAGTGAGGGCTTAGAAATAATTACCTTATCAAAGCCTATTTCTAGAAACAACTTAATTCTTGGGAAACTATTAGCACTATTATACTTTGGACTTATATGGTCTTTAGTTATGCTAATTGCTTCATTATTTGGTCTTTATGCAATTTATGATGTAACAAAAATATTTTTAGTTGCCTTACTATTTTTATTTGTTGGATTAATGACATATTTACTTTTTGGCCTATTTACAGCTTTAATATGCTATAAATTAAGCCAAAAAATTGCAATTACTATTCCTATTGCACTATTTATTCCATTAGCATTAGGTGGATCATTAATTTCAGCTAACTCAACTTCGAATATCAATAATGCTGCTCATTTTATTAATAGACCATATCAATATCACGCTTCAGGCAATGAAGCTAATATAGAGCCATATTATTTAAACAATAATAAGGATGAACTATTACTTGTGCCTAATGGTGCTGATAATAAGAGTTTTTCTGATGAGCAAATAAAATATTTGCAAGAAGTTATGAATCTTTCAAATAATTCTAGCGCTGAATGACAAGCATATTCATGACTTTCAGTTCCATATCAATTAATTGACATCTTTAATTTCAAAAACAAAAATGTTTTTGAAACCGCATCAGTAAAAAAATTCTCTAACTTAGATAATTATGTATATTATTCGGGATTGGATGATGTCACATACAACTATAAATTAGACACAAACGCCAACTTAAAGAAATATATAACTACTGATGGAAGCAACAGTCCTAAGTACATTGTGCCAGGTGCATTAAAATCAAATTCTATATTTAGTGACAACACTGGCGATAATGGATTATTTAACTACGACATAATATATGCTCGTGCTGGTGCTGAAGATCCGAACATTGAATTTTTCGAAGATGATGCTAATTTTAGTAATGAAGGTGCTAATTTAGTTGGCAGAATTAAATGAAGATATGTTTATGAAGCACTTAAAGATGAACAATTTAACTCTATAGCAAAAAACTTTGTTGAAAAATTCAATTCAAAAATTGCTTCACAAAATAATTTAGTTGAAATAAATAAATTATTAATGGCTGAAATAAGCGAGTTCATAAATAACGATGATATTGACAATGCTAGTGAAATTAACAAGTATGAAAATGCCAATGTAACTATTTTTGACCCTAATGCCTTGAAGCAAAAGAAATTAAAGTCAATTTTTGAAAAAAGAATTTACTTTACAGTTGCTCTTTTAAACTACATATATTTCAATTATCCAGAAACAAAAATATATGAAGGAATGCTTAAAAATCCTGATACAAAAGAGTCATTTGGAAATTATCAATACACAATTAATATTCTTGGACAAGACTATAAAATAGGGGGATACAGCTCATTTGTTGAAAATGTGACACCTGTTGGAAAAAGGGAAGGTAATGGCGTAATAAAAAATCCTAAAATTAAAATTAGATACGACTTAGATAAGAGCAATACTAACTACCTTTTCCAATCTGCTGACCAAGTTTATGCAATAAACAGAAGTAGTCAAATCGTTAATAAAAACGCATACTATCCAATTTGAATTATTTTAAATGCTGTTTTATTTGCCTCAGTTTTTGCCTTATATAGAAAGAAGGAATATAAATAATTATGGATAAAGTTTTAGAAGTAATTAATTTAACCAAAATCTTTAGCAAAACTAACAGAGGCATTAAAGACATAAACATTTCAGTAAATTCTGGTGACTTTCATGCTTTTATTGGCGAAAATGGTGCGGGAAAAACTACTACAATCAAGTCAATTATTGGTGCGTATCCAAACTATTCTGGTCAAATTTTAATTTATGGTAAAGACATCAAAGATGCTAGTGCTAAATCGATTATTGGTTATGTGCCTGAAAATGCTATTTTTCCAAAAGAGCTAAGCGTTTATCAATATTTGTACAACTTTTCTATTTTATCTAATATACCTAAAAAACAGGCTGATACGAAAATTAAACAATTTTTAAAACTATTCAATATAGAAAACTTAATTAATGATAAGCCTTATAATTTTTCATCCGGACAAAAGAAAAAAGTGCTACTTATTCAGGCATTATTGCACGATCCAAAATTGCTTATTTTAGATGAGCCAGCTGCTAATTTAGACCCAACAGCTAGATATGAATTATTTTCATTATTAAAAAAATTAAATGAAAATGAAGGAATAGCTATTTTAATTAGTTCGCACGTTCTATCTGAAATAGATAAATATGTTAACTCTGTGACTCTTATACATAATGGTCATATAGTTTACTCTGGTTCTAAAAAGGGTCATTTGGAGACTTTATTTTATGAAAAAGTTATTAACAACTAGTGCAGTTGTTATACCTGTGGCACTTACTCCAATATCATTAGCATCTTGTGAAATAACAACTGGCAAGATAGAGAACAAAAGTGAAAGCGAAAGTTCGAAACCAAAAAAAGAGCCACTATACAAAAATCATTTCATTAATGAAATGTTAAACTTTTACACAAATAACAATAATAGCCTCAAAAAAAATTACATTTCATTTCAAGAAAATAGATCAAGCGCTCTTTTTGACGAATTGAAATTTTCATTAACTTACTATCCTATTTTTATTTCAAATAGAGCATTAGGTCAAACTCATCAATATCAAAGAATAATTAATAAGGCAAAAAACGCTATACAAAAGCACTTATCGGCCGATTGATATTGGACAATCAATAATCTCAGCAACTTCTGATTTATTTTTTCACCATATGGTGATTTGTACAAAAAATTTGATAAGGAAAAAGAATTATATGAGCAAGTTCACAATGAATTAGGTTCATGGAATGCTCGAATACAAAACAATAATCCTGAAAAATTATTAAAATTTAAGTTCGCAGATGCCAGTTCAATAATTAGCAAATGGATTGAAAAGAATAAGAATAATTTCAAGAAGGCAGATATAAAAGTTCTTGCCGATAAGTCTATAAACGAAATAGAGTCATGATATTTAATTTTTGATTCAAACAAAGCTTTAAAAGTCTTGAAATATATTGAAGATGACAAGCCCAAATTGCAAATATTAACTGACTTATTGATTTTCAAAAATTCTGAAAATATTGAAGAGCAAATTACAAAGATTGAAAATGAAATAAGTAGTAAACGCGAGTCTGATTTAGCAGAAGCTATTGATGAAAAAGTTGATGAAGAAATTGATGAAAAGATGGATGAAATTGAACCTAGTGAAAGTACTGCAACAAGACGCGGAAATAACAACACCAATACAGAAACAATTGCAAAATTAAAGAAGGAAATTGATCTTTCTAAGATTTTAGAAAGTGTGATTAAATTAAAAGGCGATAAAAAATTCTTTGAATTTCATGCAAAACATCAGTATAATCAACATTTTGTTGATGCAATTAATGCTATAAACAAGGATGAATTGTCAATATACAGATTTACTATGAGGAACATAGACAATGAAAATTAAAAAATTAATTTTTGTAGCTCCTGTTTCTGTTGTACCTATAGCAATTTCATCTGTTTCATGCATAAAAACTTCTGATTTAAATGTTTCTTCTACTCTTTCATTACATATTCCAAAACAATTTGACATTATTCCGCAAGTAACTAGCAAAAAAGATGAAGTTACTGATAATATAATAAAAAGTCTTTTAACGCTTACTTTTGAAGATGATATAGTCAGAAAGAATGAGTATATTAAGTCTCAGGAAAATGAAGAAAAATTGTTTAATGAAGTCAAAGAACTAAGCAAAAGAATTCCTTTTTTTGTTAAAAAGAAAAATAATGATAAGCCTGGAAAAGATCATTTTGATATAATGGCAAAGCATTATGAAGAATTAAATAATTTTTACTCTAAGAACTGATTATTTATGCTTAAAAATATTGATAAATTTGTTATTAGGCCATTCAAAGTTTGAACATTGGAACCATCTGGCAGTGCAAAACATACTGATGATTTTATAAATAAAAGTAAAGACCAAAACCCTGGATTAGACAGCTTTTCATTTTTTAACAAAAATCTTGATTCATTAGTTCAAGGTGGTGAATCAACACATACCCCTGGGCGTAAGGTAATGTATATTAAAAAAGATAAGCTTATTATAAGAGCAATAATTTCAAAAGATGACCAAAACCCCTTTAAAATAGATAAATTTATTCACTTTAGTTTGCATTCAAAAGATACAAAAATCTCAATTAAATTAATCTCTGACATTATTCATTCAGGAACATATCACCAAGATCCAAATGGTTTTATTAGCTTTGAAGAAGATTTAGTCAAAAGTAACTATAGCTACCCATTTATTTCAACTCTTACTTTAGGGGAGAATACTAATGATAAAAAATAAGAAATATTTTGCTTTCATAATCCCTTCCATTTTACCATTAGCTACTCTATCATCTGTATCTTGCAACAACAAGCGAGAAAATGCCAAAGTTAATTTAACTAAAAATGATAACCAAAGTAAAAGTTGAGATGTGTTTTTGAAATATGACTATGTTCAAAGTATTTTAAACAAAGCATATGGAGATAATACAGAACTAAGAGAAAAATATATTAATGAACAAAGAAACATACCGCCAAAATATTTAGAAGACATAAAGTCTTACTTAGCATACAAAAACAATATTGTAAGTAGTTTTGAATCTGATGATTCAATAGGTAGTAGGGGTGAGCCATATCCTATTGATGAATTAGACCTAAAGCTGGATGAAGCATACAAGAAAAATTGATTATGATTCTTATTTAACTTAAATAGATTTGTTTTTGTTTTATATGATGTATCTGACCAATTTAAGGCAGTGCACGAGAAGGCAAATATTGATGCTCAAAAAAGCAGTGTTGACCTTGGTGCCTTTCATAAACCAAAAACAAATGATGTTGCAAAATTTGTTTTTGGCAAAAAAGATTCTGAAAGTAATGAAGAGAATGTCTATCTACTTTTAAAAGATGGAAACATTCTACGTGTCGATTTATCAAAAGACAAAAAAGACCTATCAAAACCGGCAAATGTTTCAGTGTTTACATATACATTTTTTTATCCTAGTGTTTTAAATAATGACACAGAAATTAAGAATTTTGATCTTTATAAATATGCTAAAGCAGAATTAGTTTATTATAATGACAATCATTCAACATTTAAAACCTTATTCAACGAAGAATTTGGTGGTGACCCGTTAAGAGCAACACTTATTGATGTAGACTTAAGCAATAATAAAAATTAAGGAACCCCTTAATTTTTTTATATGCCTATAAAATAGACTTTATTGTCACTTTAAATCTATTTAATTTTTCTGTTGCTAATTCAATTGTTTTATCAAAAGCAAAGATGTAAAACTTTATTTTAGGTTCAGTTCCCGATGGTCTTAGTGCTAATCAGGAATTATCATTCTTGAACTTCATTTGAATCATGTTGGACTTCATAAAATCAGTTTTTAAATTAAAGTCTTCAACTATTTTGCCTTCGAAATTTAGTTCTTTAAATCTTTTTTGTAATGAATGTAAATCAACACTTTCATCTACTTCAATTTCTACATTTTCACTTGCCACATATCCAACAGATTCATACACTTCATTTAATAAGTCTATTAATGTTTTGTTCTGTTTTTTGTAATATGAAGCCATCTTTGTGAGAATTGCAATTGATTGTAACGCATCTTTGTCTTTTGAAAGATTTTCATTAATTAGTGAACCATAGCTTTCTTCAAAAGCAAACATAAATTTTTTATTTTCTTTTGACATTGTATTAATTATTTTGCCAATTCATTTAAAGCCTGTTGGAACTATTACTGAATTAATTCCTTCCCTTAAAGCAAGTATTTCAGGAATATTTGATGAAACAAAAGAATAAACAATGTAGTGCTCATTAGGCTGTTTTATAGAGTTTTTAGCTAAATCCAACAAAAATTTATAAATGATAATAGCTGTCTCATTGCCGTTTAAAATTTTATAATCATTGTTGTGCCATACTGCAAGCCCAACCCTATCACTATCAGGGTCGCTCATTAATAGAATGTCTGCCTTTTTTACCTTCCCTAATTTAATTAATAGTTCATAAGCTGAATGTTTTTCAGGATTAGGATATTGAACATATTTAAAATTAGCATCGATTTTCATATGTTCTTTAACATAGAAAATGCTGCTGCTTATATTTTCGTTAGATTTTGCAAATAATTTGTTAAACAATTTAGGAACAAACTTTGCTCCAGTTCCGTGTAATGGAGAGTAAACTATTTTAATATTTTTAGGAACTAAATCAATTGAATCATTTAAATTATCTGCTATTTGTGCAACAGAGCTAAGATATTCGTTTTTAACTTTATTTGATATAAATTCTAGATTATTGAAATCATATTTTTTAACATTTTTGGCTGTTTTATAGGCCTCATCATACTTTTCATATTCTTCAAAATAACTAGTAATTTCATCGATTTCTTCAGGGAGCATTTGAAAGCCAAATTCATTGTAAAGCTTAATGCCATTATATTCTTTAGGATTATGGCTAGCAGTTATATTTATTCCTCCATGAGCTTTAAAATGCATAATCGAAAAACTCACAAAAGGAGTTGGACATATCTCTTTTGAAAAGTAGACTTTAATTCCATAAGAGTCTAAAATTTGTGCACTGCAAAGTGCAAAGCTATATGACTTGCGCCTGTTGTCTCTGCCTATAACAATTCTGATTTCTTGATTATGATATTTGTTAACTAAATACTTAGCGTATCCATGAATAATTCTTCTTACATGAGCTATATTTAAATGCTCTATTCCTGAACCAATTTTTCCACGGATTCCTGCTGTTCCGAATTCTAATTTATTCATAGTATTATTATACAAATTAAATAATGTGGTATTATAAATTCATTATGGAGGGTATATATAGTAGCAAAGAATTAAAACCAGTTACAAGCACAACTGGTTTACTTATTGATAACACCGAAAATAAGAAAGAAAGTAATAATTTTTTAACAAACATTAAGGCTCTTTTTGAAAAGCCTTTTCGCTTCACAGTTATGGAGCTTGCTATATCAGGATTGTGCATTAGTTTGTTTTTAGTGACATCAACAATTTTGCACTTTATGGGTTTAAGTAAAATTTTTAGAGCTGAAATTCTATTTTGCATTCTGTATGGAATAGTTCTCGGACCAATTAAAGGGGCTTTTCTAGGAATAATAGCTGATGTTCTTTCATTGCTATTGACAGGGAGAATTGGCTTATGATATTGGACATATCAACTAGTGCCTGGTATCATAGCATTTCTTAGTGCAATTTATTTTGCTTTATTTAAATCATCGGTTATAGCCCGTATTGTAATTCCATTTGTAGTTATTTTTTCTGCTATGGCTATAATGATTTACATTTACACTCAAAGAGTTGTTAAGCTTCCTAATGGTGATACAGGGATTAGCTTTAGCAATAGCGTAAAACCAAGACCATTGGATAGGGAAACTAAGTATCCTTATCTGATACCGCTGATTGGTATGATCATTTATCTGTTTTTCTCACTAATTACAGTAGTTGCTCTTATTTCATTCTACGTTAAGAGCAAAAATCCAAAGTTTTTAGATTACTTGTTAATTTTTAGCATTGTTACATTCATTCAAGTTGTCTATCGTTGAATTTTTGGACCAATTCTTTATATTCAATATCGTAATTACATAGATAATAAAAATTGATCATATGCCGACAAGTATCTAACATTTGCCATTCCAATTGTTGTAAAATCAATGATAAATATTCCAATATACACAATGGTTTTAAGTGCAATTTACCCAGTAATAAACTTACTTTGTGACAAATATATTGGTGAAAGAAACAAAGTTTCATATTAGTTTTTTGAAAGAAGTTAAAACATGAAGTCAAGAAGAAATTATCGCCTAGGAATAATCAATGTTATCTATAAATATGAGCTTTTGGGCGAAAAACTTTCATCAGGTCAAATTTTTTCTGAAGAAAGTGATATTGACAATGAACAATTTAAACAATTAGAGCTTATAAGTTTAAATTATGATTACTATCAAAAAACTATTTTAAAGTTTTTGAATCAAAATACTATATGGACTAAGCTTCCCGCTTTAGTTAGATCCATTTTAATCAATGCAACACATGAGCTATTCTCAATTAGCCCTAGGGTCGTTATAAATGAAGCTGTTGAAATAACAAAATATTTTTATGAAACGGAATCAAACTTTTATAAATTAGTTAATGCTATTATTCAAAACATATATAAGTACTTTGTTATTAATGAAGCAATTAAACAAGATGAGAAGTAACAATTAAAAATGCTAACTTAAAAATTAGCATTTTTAATTTTAAATTTTCTTTCGAAATCTACTATAAAACAGGCTTAAATAGCCATAAACTCTTTGCTATACAACACTAGTATTTTTCAACTAATTCTTCCATTTCGCTTTCTAATTCAGCTAAAATATCATTGAAGCTCATTTTATTTTTAGGAGCAACTTTTGTACCATCAATTAACAATGAATTAACTTTTTTAGCGCCTAGAAATCTAAATGTGCCCTTTAAGTTTCTAACGTGATCCCCAAATAAATATCATCCTTTTGGTGCTCCTTGAGTTGCCACAATTATAACTCTAAGTTTGTCAATTAACCCTCTTGATGCGCCTTTTGTTACATATTTATATGTAAACGATTTATCAGCAACACAAATTGAATCAATAAAGTTTTTAAGAGCGCCTGAGTAGTTGAAATTAATCATTGGTGTTGAAATAATTAAAATATCTGTTTCTTTAAGCTTATCAATTCAATAATCAGATTCAGTTTCTGTTCAAAATGTTGGTTTAGATTGCACAGTAAGTGAATTGTTTGCAAAAGGAGTGTTATTCAAGTCAACTAGAGTAAATTCACTGTTTGGATATTTTTTTCTTAATAATTCAGCAACCTTAATATTTGCTGCTGAAGACAATGATGGGTTGTTTGGTGAAGCTATAATAGAAAGAATTTTTTTTGGTTTTGCCATTTGTAAACCTCCGAGTTTAATTTATATATCAATTATATAAGGTTTTATCTGTCAAAATAACATTCGTCATATATTTAATTTATGTTTCAATATATTTTCATAATATTTATTTTAATTAGCAAAGCTCTATAAAAATACATAAGTAAATTTTTACAAATTAAATTGTTTTATAGGCATAAACACAAAAATGTGTGTGTAAATATTTACACTAAATTATTTGAGCCTATTAACTTATATAAAAGACACAGTGCTTAATTTTGTGTATAATTTAAAATATTAATTTTTAAAAAAAACAAATAGCAGGAGCATTATTATGAAGGAACTAACAGCTACAGTGATCGACCCTATTGGCTTACACGCTAGACCAGCTAGTTATATAACTGCAGAAGCTTCAAAATATAAATGTGATATTCTTATTACAAATAATAAAAGCAATAGAACAGCCAATTTAAAGTCATTAATGAACGTATTAACACTAGGTGTTAAGCAAAATGACTCAATTACAATCAAATTTAATGGAGATGACGAAGAAGTTGCATCTGTAGGAATTTTAGAAGTTCTAAAAGATAACAAAATTATTAAATAGTTAATCTTCATTGTAGAAAGATTGCAATGAATTTTTATAAATACGCATTTAAAAAAATACTTTTTGCCTTATTAGGCATTTTTCTTATAACGCTATTTTTTTATGTACTTTTATCACAATTCATAATTAATGATAAATTTAACAGCGAACCTTTAAGTAAGCATTTTTTTGCCTTCTTAGGTTCTATTTTTTCTAATTTTGGGCAAGTTTATAACTCTAGTAGCTTTGACAGTGCATTGGAGTACTTTGGATATTATTTTAAATATAGTCTACTTTTTGAATCTATTACATTCATTTTAAGTATTATTTTTGGATATTTATTAGGCATATTGCTAGCTTATAAAAATGGAAAAACAAGTGATGCCATAATAAGTTTGCTTATTTTTGTCTTTGCTTCAATTCCAGTTTTTGTTTTAGCTCCGCTTATGATTATTTTAGCTGAATACACGGACTTGCCAGTTAATTTTATTCCTGTTGATTCTCTAAATGCAGGCTACATGCTATTATCATTAGTTCTTCCGATTTCAATTATTTTAATAGTTACTGTTTCATTTTTTGCTATTGTAGTCAAAAACGCAATGCTTAATATACTAAGCAAAGATTATATAAAGGTGTTAAAAACCCTGGGACTAAGTAACAAAAAAGTCTTTCTTATAGGTGTTTTTAAAAATTTAATTATTGAAACAATAAACAGAATGCTTACAGTTTTAGTATTTATTATCAGTCTAGGCATTGTTATGGAAAGAATATTTCAGATCCCTGGACAAAGCCTAATACTAACTTCAGCTTTTACAAATGGTGAAATAAATGTTTTGATGTGTTTAGTGTTTTATAAAGCTTTTGTAATATTTTTATTTTCGGCTATTACTGAGATTATTTATGACGTATTAAGTGTCGAAAACAATTTTAACTATCGTATAAAATTCAGAAGAACAGCAAAAGTAGTAAAGGGAGAAATTTAGATGGATAATATGGATGCCTTGCTTTTAAATAAAGAATCTAAAAACTCCTTTGTACTATCAAAGCATAAAAAAGAAGTTGCTAAAATAATAAACTATAAAAGTGGCTTTCAACTTTTTTGAAGTAGGTTCTTTTCTAAAAAAATTAATTACTTTTGACTAGCGATCTTTATATCCTTTATCTTGACGATAATTTGTATTTCATCTATAGCATTTTTACTTAATTATTCACCGTATGAACCAGCTTTAGACAGCGAGTTATCAGCAAATCTTCCTAATTATTTTAGCCCTGTTATTAGTAGAAAGTTTTTTACCGACAGCCCTATTTTACAGCTAATAAGAGAAAATAACGAACTGCACAATGAAATCATTAAGTCATCATTAAATGTTAATGACTATGTAATTTTGGACTATGATCCATATGCTTTGATAAAGTCGCTATCTGGTAAAAACTATTACTTTCTATTTGGTACTAATACACAAAGAATTGACAGATATTCATTTTTTGTGTACTCATTTTTAGTAACAATAGCGCTTTCATTAACTGCAATAGTTTTTCAATATATATTAGGGACATTTTTAGGCTCTATTATTGGATTTTATTCAAATAAAACATCTAGCAAGATTAGTTATTATATTTTTAGTTCAATTAACATTTTTCCATTTTTAATAATAAATATAATATTTTTCAAAATTCTTGGGTATAGCTTTGTTAACGCTGTGATTATTTTAAGCATTTTTGGTTCTATAAGCTTTTTCTACATTGCATATGCCAATACATTAGATCTTAAAAATAAGGAATTTATTTTTGCATATCGCTCATTTGGTGCATCATCATCATGAATACTTATCCATATAGTATTTGTTGAAAACTTGTGACTAAATATAACACTACTTTCAGATAATCTATCACTAAATATGCTGGTTTTAGCAGCGCTGTCATTTTTTAATATAAAAAATGTCGAAGAATCACTGAACATTGGTAATGTTTTTAAAGATTTAGTGGCTGATTTAACAAATATTAGCTACACAATATTTGTAGTTTTAATTACAAGTCTTTTTATAATAGTCAATAAGATTTTTAGCATCGTAATGTATAGAACATCAAGAGTAAGGGAGTAGTATATGAGAAGAATGATAATATCACTTTTGCCTGTTTGCACACTTCCTGCCTTGGCTATTAGCTGTAATATTAGAAACGATAGAAGCAGATTTGAATATATTAAATCATTTAATAATCCAAGTTATATCGATAGCAGTATAACTAATAGAAATAAGTTTATTGAAACAGATCACGATTCATTGCTTAGTGCACCATTAATTAGATGAAAAACATCAGGGAAAGCAAAATTTGACAACATTAATAAAAAGTTTTTCAGTGTGACTAATAAATATTTACACTTCGAATTAGCAAAGAAAATTACAATAACACTTTTAAATGGAAAAGTTGTTGAATATACTAAAGATTCTATTTCTCCTTATTCAAAACTTAGCGATAAAGGAATTGTCAGGATAATTTCAAATGAAGCAGGCAATATTAACAATCCTTTATTCATCGAGCATCTAAAGAATGCTAAAAAAGTTGATTTTACACTTAAAGATAATATTTATTTTGTTGACAAAAATGGCAATAAAACAGGCTCTTTAGTAAAAAAAAGTCATTTTTGAAACTCATATAATTACAAAAATAATTTTGCTGACTTAAAATATATTGCAGACAATTATGACATTGCAAAAATAGATAAAGATAGTCCACTTACATTTATTAACAGTAAAACTGATAAAAGCAAATTAGACCTGTTTGTAACAAAGGTACTAACAAATAATATGCTATTTAGCCCGTTATACTCACAAGAAGCTAATGAATCTGATGCTTTATTCGCTAGTCCATATGTGCTTAATACTTATGGAATTGATAAAGCAGTATATTTAAAAAATAATTTTTATGCAAGTAAATCATTTGCTAATGATGATAGAACGCTTAAAAAAATAATACTAAAATTTAATCCTGTGCCTATTGATGAACCTACATACAGGCTTCAATCATACAATGCTTATAGACAAAATTTAATTTCTGAAGCTAGTTACAATTTATTCAATGATACTCAAAAAGAAGATATTGAAAACAATCCTAAAATATACGGATTGTCATTTGCTTTTTCAAACAAGAGCAACTCTAATGTAAATAAGTACTTTTATAACCAAAACATAAATCAGGATTTAGAAGCAAATGATGCATTTTCCAAATTAGTCTTCAATGTCTATAAAAAAGACTTAAACAGTAAAAGCTTTATTAACTTCTATTCTCCTAGAACATTAACATTTTTTAACATTATAAATAATTTATTAAACCAATATATAGCAACAAAAGTGCTTGGTAATAATACATATTGAAACTCTTTTATGTCTCAGTCACTTTATTTTGATACAAATCATAATGATGAAGATAATCTTTTCACACTAATTAATGACATCAATAGAATAAGATTTAGCTATTATGATGATGACAAATTTAATACAAGCGTTATTGAATTAAGCGACTTTTTAAATAACAAAACTGATTTAAAAAGCGATTCATATCAAAAAGACAAGATTTTAGATATAAATAAACAATTAGAAACCTGCAATTGACAAATGTTTAAGAAAATAATGAAAAACTTACTAGATAAATTCTTTTCTGAAAATAAGGATTTATCTGGCCAGGAAATTAAGTGGACAATTCCAGTTTTCAGTCCAAAAGCTTTGAGAATTGATAATTACTACAAAAAGCTAGTGGTATTTATAAATAAACTAGACAACAGATTAAAACCTGCTTATAAATATGTTGATAAGAATTCAAAAAATTATATATACTCTTACAACACGTATGAATTAGTAAATAACACCTTTGCTGAAAATTTAGTTGCCTTAATGAATTTAGACAATTCATCTATTTTGACCAATATTGCTGTTTTAAAGCACTATTATGAAAATAAAAGTTCAAAACCACATTATTATGAAGATATTATGAAAATTGATAATGTTATTAATCAACTAATAAATAAAAACTGGAGTTCTGATGTATTAATGAATAAATATGCTAATAATTTAAGTTCAATTTTAAAGACATATTCTTTGAATTTAAAGGATTTTAAATCCAAATTCATTGAAACAATAAATTCAAAATTTAACAAAACTGAGCAATTTTCTTTGCTTAGATCAATTGATGATTTGTTATTAATAAGACAAAATGAAACAAATTATTTATTCATTAATGACTATGAAAAAATAATAGTGCAATACTTTTATACAAAACCACTAAATGATTCAGGTTTTACATACTATCAGGATATTACTGTTTTTAACTAAAATTGCTGTTTTATAGGCAGAAAGGAAAAATGTCAGTTGGTATTGTTGTTGAGTATAACCCTTTTCACAATGGACATATTAGGCAAATTAATTGAATAAAAAATAATTTTCCAAATGAAGATATTATTGTTGTGATGAGCGATAAATATACGCAAAGGGGTGAGTTAGCTGTTGCTTCTTTTTCAAAACGAGCTAAAATAGCTAAAAAATATGGTGTTGATAGAGTGCTAAAACTTAGTTTTGAAGAAACTGCACAAGCCGCACACATTTTTGCACACAATGCCATCATGAAGCTCTATAAAAAAGGCAAAATAGATAAACTTGTTTTTGGTTCAGAAACAAATAATGTTGACTTGATGATTACAATTGCAAAAGGAATCAAAGAGAAAGAAAAAGAGTTTTTTGAATTAGTTAAAAAATATCAAAAAAGCGAAAAAATTAGCTTCCCTAAAGCGTCTGCAATGGCTATAAGTTCACTATTTGGACATAATTTCACTATGCCGAATGATATTTTGGCTTTTGAATATATAAAAATCATTGTAAACAATGATTTACCAATTGCTCCTTATGCAATTGAAAGAAACATTCATTATCACTCTGATGAAACTAATGATATATATGCTTCGGCATCATTATTAAGAAAAATGATTTATGCTAATCAAGATATTTCATATTATTCTCCAATGATATTTAAGAAAATACCTAAACACACAGCTGATCTTTATTCCATGTTTCAAAAGAAAGTAATTAAAAACAAAGATAAAATTAAAAATATTCCAGTTGTTTCAGAAGGTTTAGAAAATCTAATAGTAAAATGAATTAATGAACCTTCATATGATTTGTTTATAGAAAAGTGTACATCTAAAAGGTATACATCATCCAGAATAAAACGAATTATTGCATGAGTGTTAGAAAAATTATAAAACCTATAGCCTTGTAAAATAGCGCTATAGGTTTTTTGTTATTATAATTAGCTTTTTACTAATTTTAAAAGTGTTGGTCAGTTTTCTTTTAAGAAATCTCCATAAGCAAAAACTTTGTCACCTTCACTCTTGACTTTTTCACTGTTTAAGCTTTCATTAAGCACCTTAAGAGCTTTTTCTAGTTTCTCAACATCTTTTTTATGCGATGATTGTTTCTTTTGAGCAACTTCTTTATATTTTGATTCAAAAATATTAAATTCAGCTGATAATACTGCAAGCTTAAATTTATCAACAAATGATGCTAATTCTTTCTTATATTTTTTGTTCAAGGCCTCTTGTTGATCTTTTTTCAAATTCTTATTGTCTTCTTGGTTTGGCGCTTTAGGCTCGCTGCCTTTTATATCCTGTAAAAGCTTATAATCATTTGCGCTAAAGACACTTAAAAGTTCTTTTTTAATTTCAAAGTCAACTTTATCGTTGGCAAAAATTCATTTGTTAATTTCATCTTCTAACTTAAGCGCTTGTTTTAATGATTCTGGATGATCCTTGTCAAGAATCTTTTTGATTTGACTAAGTGTTTTATCCCTAACTTGCTCATTAAAATTTTTGGCATCTTCATTTTTATATTTATCTAATTTTCCGCATTGTGCTGATGCAAACACCAATGATACTGATAAACCACCAGCTATAAATGAATTGAGTAATTTTCTATTCATAAAAGCTCCTTTTTTCCCTATAATTAAGTATCATATACCAAAAATCATAA
This sequence comes from Mycoplasmopsis bovis 8790, assembly GCF_005061465.1. Lineage (GTDB taxonomy): Bacteria > Bacillota_I > Bacilli_A > Mycoplasmatales > Metamycoplasmataceae > Mycoplasmopsis > Mycoplasmopsis bovis_A. The sequence continues at coordinate 103,660 of NZ_LAUS01000004.1, read as the reverse complement.
TTGCTATGCTTTATTAATAAATTTATTTTTTATAGCACAAAGTTGAGTGAAAATTAGTGTAATAACTAAGCATTACAAAAATGATATTTGAAAACTATAGTTATAAACATTGAAAGTTTTGTAATAAAACAAGTGCAAATTTCATTCTATGTCAGAATTTTTAAGGCGTGCATATTTTGTAAAATAAAATTAAATTCAGTGATCAAAAACATAAGAATTTACAGCAAATAAATATATATTTTTTACCTTGTGAAATTATAATGTTTATGTTAAAATACTATAGCAATATTTAATTGCAGAAGTAGATTAAATTCTCACCTGATGGCCATAGCCTTGGGTTCTAGCTACAATTAAAAATATCAATGATGTTTTTTGTAGATAGAAGTGATGAGAATCACTTTATTTTTATGTTTTAATTTTTATCAAAAAACTAAGGAGCAGTTATACAAAACTTCAAGAAAATAAAAAAGCCTGAACAAGAACATATGATTAATGAAAATATTCCATTTCAAAAGGTGTTCTTGATTGGTGCTGATGGTGAAAAAATAGGTGTAAAAAATACCTTTGAAGCCATTGAAATAGCCAAAGACAGCAAGTTAGACTTAGTTTTAATTGCTGTTGAGCCAAAGCCTATTGCTAGAATTTTAGATTACGGTAAATTTAAATATGAACGTAAAAAGAAGCAAAAGGCCGCTAAAGAAAAACAAACAATAATTCAAAATCGTCAAATTAGATTAACAGCTATGACTGGTGATCATGATTTAAAAACTAAAGCTAGAAAAGCATTTGAGTTCTTATTAGATGGCGACAGAATCAAGGTTAGTTTGAAATTTAGAGGACGTGAAATCACTAGACCTGAATTAGGCTACACTATGATGAATAAATTTTATGAATTAGTAGAAGCAGTAGCCGAAAAAACAAAAGAACCTGAAATAATTGGCGAACGTTTTCTTGATATGTATCTCCAACCTAATAAGGTCAAAGTTAATAAGTATAAAAGAGAACATAATATAGTTGAAGAAAAGTCAGCAGAGTCAAATTCAAATGAATCTGATGACAAAAAAGGAGCAAAAGATGCCAAAGATGAAGACTAAAAGCGCTCTTAAAAAAAGAATTAAAGTAACAGCAACTGGTAAAGTTATCCGTGAACAAGCTTATCGTTCACATTTAGCCCAAAATAAAACCACAAAACAAAAACGTCAATCTCGTAAATCTGCGCAAATGCACAGTTCTGATCTTAAGAGATTTAAGGCATTAATTTAATAATTTTATTAAGAAGGTAATATTATGAGAGTAAAAGGTAGAACCGTTACAAGAGCTAGAAGAAAGAAATGAATAAAACTAGCTAAGGGTTATTTTGGACACAAGTCAATAGGTTATAAAGTTGCTAAACAAGCTGTTGTAAAATCTTGAACATACGCTTTTAGAGACCGTAAACAAGTTAAAAGAGACTATAGAAAATTATGAATTTCACGTATAAGTGCTGCTGTTAGACTAGAAGGCTTATCATATTCAAAATTTATTAATGGTCTTAAAAAATCAAACATTACTATCAACCGTAAAATGTTATCAGAACTAGCTATTAATGAACCTCAAGTGTTTTCACAATTAATTGCAATTGCTCGTGATTCTGAATAATTACTAAACAGATAGACTATCCTATCTGTTTTTTTGTTACTTTAATAAAAAAGCAGGGCTCCCTGCTTTTAGTTCTTTTGTTCAATAACTGCTGTGTCAATTATTACTTCTTTACTTAAGATTTGTTCTCATTTTTTAACATTATCTTCAAATGCTTCTTCATTATCGCTATCATTTTGACTATCAGAATCTTCAGAACTTTTAGCATTTATCAACTCTGTGTTAGTTGATGAATCATAGTTATTATTGCTGTCATAACTATCAGTATGTTCAGAGGTTAGATTGCCTAATTGGTCTGTTTCATAGGCTTTAGCGCTTAATGAAGTATAGACATTTTCATCATTATAAAGATCGTTGTTAGACACAACAGAACTTTCAATGTATTGAATTATTTCATCATAAATTGCATCTTTTTCAAATGCTCAAGTCAAGCTGTTAATTAAGTGTACATTATATTTTTTGCTTTTTATGAATTTATATAAATCCTTTTGTAATACATATTTTTCAACATCATTTTGGTATTCATACTTATCTATAATAAAGCACATAATGTTTTTATTTTTATGTTTAAGAATGTAGTCAATTTTAAGTGTGCCAATTGATTCATTAGTAGAAAGTGTTAGGTTGTCATAATCTTTAATTAATTCGTTAATTGAACTTTCTAGTTCAATTTCAAAATCAGGTTTTGCTACTTCTACTCCTATATTTGGCTCATTTTGGACTAAATTATCATTTGAAACAAACTCTTGCTTGCCTTTAGAATCTAATTCCAAGAATTCTAATCACTTTTTAAAAATATATACATCTTCATTGCCAGTTAACACGCTTACATCGCTTGCGTTAAGACTTTTAAGAACAATCATCTTATCTTTTGCTCTGGAAATAGCTACATTTAATGCGTTTTTTCCGCCTGGACGGCCAACGTATGTTGAGTGAAATAACACACTACTATCGTAAGCAATTGAGACAATAACTAAGTCAGCTTCATCACCTTGAATATTCTCTATATTTCTCAAAAGTAGCTTTCCATCAACTATTGCTTTTTCTAATTCAGATTCTTCTCTGAATATTTTAGTAGTTATATAGTCTTGTTGTTTAGCATTGAAGCAAAGCAAAATTATTTTCCTGTATTTGTTTAAGTTTTCATTTGCAACTTTTATTGCTAAATTCGCTTCTATTTCATTTTTATTATCTTCTCAAATTCCATTAGCATCAATTACTTCAATTGATTCATAATTATTTGCATTTAAATTCGTATCCACAACATCTAGCGAACTATTATAAAAATGTTTACTACTAAAAGTCATTAGAGAGGCATAATTTGAACGATAATTTTTGTCTAATAAAACATTATATACACCTACCCCTTTGGCAAAATCAAGCATAGAATCAACCTTACCAAAAATAGTTTCTTCATCACTTACTCTAATGCCAAATCAGTTGCTAGGCTTCATTTGTTGATCGTCACCAGCTAAAATCTTGATTTTGGATAAATATAAAACAGGCAAACCTTTTTCTATAAAAATTTGGCTAGATTCATCAAGTATTCCATAGTCCAATTCGCCTTTGTTTCAGGCTGATAAGTCGGCTTCCGGTGTAACAATTAATATTGGAAAAAGCTTCTTTATCATATTAGAAAAGCGCTTCATAAATTTATATGGCTCAATTATTGCAAGTCTTGCTGTTGCAGCAAATTCAGTATACTCAGCTTTTTCATCTTCATTAAAATGCATAATTGAATTAATTATATTTTTCGTAATGAAGCGTCTTAGTTCGTTTTTGTCACTAGTTTGAGCTTGGTTAAAGTTAGGCAAAATGCATAATAAGTTACTAATGTAGTCAAAATCAGATGCACTAAGATTTCCTTTTAGTCGTACTATTTCATCCAAATTACCTGTAAAATTGTTGAATTCGTCAAATAATTGCTTAGAGAGTTTACTAATTAGTCAATAATTTTTCTTGTATATTTTAAAACTTAAATTATTCTCTTTAAGCATAAATTTTCTAAGCTCTCAAGCACTAGAAAACTTAAATTTCATTGGATATTTAATATCTGTAGGCAATTGAGTAATTTTAGTTCATATTTCACTTGTAAAATCTGAGCCAGACTTTTTAATTGGACTAATTAACTTAACCGCGTGGTTAAATCTTTTGTCATTAGAAGCTATTTGTATGTTATTAACAAAATCAATTTCTTCATTTGTTATTACTCTAAGCGGTTTTAAATCATCAATTTCTTCATAGTTTTCTAAATAGTCTAAATATTCTTTTATAGGTTCATAAAACGATTTTCTGTTCATATTTTTAGAATTAAGCATAAAAAGACAGAAAATTTTCAAGTCACCCATTCTGTTTCTAATAACTTCCAAGGCAGCCTTTTTTTGTGAGCAAACTATAGCTGTTTTTGAATAAACCAGAACATTGGTTAATATATTAACTATAGTCTGACTTTTTCCTGTTCCTGGTGGACCTCAAATAATTGTGTTTTGATTAAGGGCACTAGCTATAGCTCTATCTTGCGAATAATTAGTTGCTGCTATCTTAAATAAGCTAGTTTTTGGATTGAATAAAACGTCATTTATCCTTTTTTTATAGATATTTTTGTTAAATTCAACCTGCAATATTTTATTAATCTCATTGTTATTAATTATTTCTAACATCCTGTTTCTGATATAACCACCAGAAGGCTGAAATAAACCTAGAACAACGCCACCTAAAAACTGTAATGATTCATTAATAATTTCTTCTGCACTAAAAGAAGCAAATTCAGAATTTAAATTAACTTTTAACTCATAAATTTGTCCTCAAACTTCATGCAAACTTTTTATTAATTCTTTAATGCTTCAGTCACCATAATTTTCAGTAACTTCTAAATCAAAACCAGCATTATTTAATAAAAATAATAATTTTTCATTAGGTTTAATGTCACCATTAGAAATTAAAAAAGGTCTAGCGTTTCTTATTTCTAAATATACTTCCTTAAAAAATAATGGAGCATAAACACTTTTGCCTTCTATAGAAACCCGGACAAATAAGAATCCTAAATGCATTGGTCAGATATTTGTTTCAGCATTTATTTCATTAGCTTTATTCAAAAATAACTTTCATTTTAAGGCTTGCCTTTGAAAATTTGCTCTTATCTCATTTATTATTTTGTTTTTTGTAATAACAAACTCTTTTCTAAGTTGATTTAGCCTTTGCTGGCTTAATGCATAATTATTTTCTTCTAAAATTGATATGGTTTCATCGGCATTATCACTTTTTTCTAAAAGCTGACAAATTCTAATTAAATTAACTTCTAAAATTGGAATATCGAAGTTCTTGTTTGAATAAATTAAATCAAAGGCTTCAGGCCCAAACAGAGAATAAAAATCAAAACAATACTTGTTATTAACCTTCGTAAATATCGCTTGGTCAGATGGATTAACATCCAAAAGATTGCTTAAAATGCTTTGGTATTGCTTAGCTTTATTATTTTTATTTTCCATAATTTGTCCTTTAAATATCTATTAATCATAATTATATAATTCTAAAAATACAATTGCTTTAATTTCTAAATTCTTTTGTTAGAATTTTGCTCTAAATTATTGCACTACTTAATCATAAAATTGACTAATATGGCTGTTTTACAGTAAAATAAAAACAAAACATAATGTTTTGTTCTTATAAATTTCTATTTTTAGTTTGCTTTGATTTAACATAAAACTATTGCATTTCTAAGGTTTGTACTCTTAGGTTGCTATTTACCCTTTTAACAGTAGCTATCTCAATGCAAATTAAAATCATTTGAGCCAAAATAACTCCTGTTAGTATCCAAATTAATCATTTATTTACAAAAGTAATAAACTTACTTTCAATTGCCGCTTTTAGTGAAGTTTTATCTATAACTGGACCAAAATAAAGTAGACCATATAATACACCCGCTGCTGCAAATAGCAATAGCGAAATTAATGCATACAAAATAAATACTTTACCTTTAAATAGATTAAATATGCAATATACAATAAGCACATATAAAAGCCATACAACTGATAAAATCAAGAAAAGTTGTGAGCCAACGAACGCTAAAATTATTAAAAGGATGTCTGATATTCCTAATTTAGATCAATCTGACGATAAAATTGAGAAATATGTTTTGTAAAATTTAACAAAAATTCCACTCGTGTTGCCATCATTGCCTACAAAATTCATTTTAATGTTATTTGCTGTTAGATTTACAAACCTAACAATTCAAACATTTGAATCGGCCATTTTTGCAAGAAAAACATAAGCTATTAATGGAGCTGCCGACATTAATAAAAATATTGTTAGTAAAATAAAACATTTTATTCTCAGCTTAACTTCTTTTTGCTTTCCCATATGTCTCCTATTATACTGATATACTGCTTTTTAGCAATTATTTTTATAGTCTAAAACCCTCTAAGTTGACTTAGTTCTTTATCATATTTATAAAGTCTTTCTTCATACATTTCTGTTGAAAATGGCTTTTTATCTTGCGAATAAACCCACAAAATAACTAAATAGTTTACTAGCATCTTATGTCTTATTAAAAATAGCTCTTCATATTCACCATAAGCTTCTAAAAAAACTTTTTCTTGTTCTTTACTTAAATTTGCACTTTCAATAAAATATGCTAATTCAAAAAGTGGATCACCCATAGTTGCATACTCTCAGTCACAAACATACAATTTTTCCGTTTCGTCCTGTAAAACAAGATTAGAAGTCCATAAGTCATTGTGACATGGAATATCAGTTCTCATGTTACTTAATGTTTTATTGACATTGCGATAAAAATCATTCAAGGCCTTGATATTCACATTTTTTTCACTTAAAATCTTACGATACCTTTTTACTCTAGCAGCGTGATTTGAAGGCGGAAACTTAAGCATTGAATGATGAATAGTATATAAGCATTTTGCAATTTTAACTAAATTTTCATTACTTAATTTTGGCTCATCACCTTTAATAAATTCTCATTCAACTTTCTTTTCGTCATTATTAATTAATCTAGGTACAAAGTCAAAAATTGACAATATCTCATAGTCAATTTTATGATTAAATCCTGTGTATATTTTTTCCTGAACAAAATTTCCGTTATGTAAATACGAAATATTAGTATGCCCTTTTTTAATAAATTGTTTCTCTTTAAAGCTTCCTTGATAATCCATAATTTATAACTATACTATATAATTAATTTATTTAATAGTATTTTAATTCTTAATTTTTTAAATGTTGGTAATAATATGGACAAGAGCAAAATAAGAAATTTTTCAATAATAGCGCACATAGATCATGGCAAAAGTACGCTTGCAGATAGAATTTTAGAACTAACAAACACAGTAGCTGCTAGAGATTTAGAAGAGCAATTTTTAGACCAAATGGATTTAGAAAGAGAAAGAGGAATCACAATTAAGCTTAATGCTGTGCAAATTAAATATAAAGATTACACATTTCACTTAATAGATACTCCAGGTCATGTTGACTTTACTTATGAAGTTTCTAGATCATTGGCTGCTTCGGAAGGTGCTTTATTGTTAGTTGATGCTACACAAGGCATTGAGGCTCAAACTCTTGCTAATGTTTATCTAGCTTTAGAAAATAATTTGGAAATTATTCCAATTATTAACAAAATTGACCTTCCATCGGCAAACATTGAAAAAACTAAAGAAGAAATTGAAAATGTTATTGGTATTCCGGCCAATAATGCTGTATGCGTTAGTGCCAAGACAGGCCTAAATTGTGAAAAAGTTCTTGATGCAATTGTTAATTATGTCCCAGCTCCTATTGATGCAGATGATAATAAACCACTAAAAGCGTTAATTTTTGATTCATACTTTGATGAATACCGTGGTGTTATTATGCTTATTAGAGTATTCCAAGGTAAATTAAAAGTTGGTGATGACTTCAAATTTATGTCAAATAATGCTCAATACCATGTTATTGAGCTAGGTGTAAGAAATCCTAAGGAAAATAAAAAAGAATATTTAGAAGCTGGTGAAGTAGGATATGTCGCAGCTACAATTAGAGATGCAAAAGAAGTTCATGTTGGTGATACTATAACCTTGGTTGAAAATCCAGCATTAGAACCACTCCCAGGATACAAACGTAAAAAACCTGTGCTTTTTACAGGATTTTATCCTATTGATACTAGAGACTATGCTGAACTCAAAAAGAGCTTAGACAAAATTTCTCTTAGTGATAGTTCATTAACTTGAGAGCAAGAAACTTCAAAAGCTCTTGGATTCGGCTTTAGAGTTGGTTTTTTAGGAATGCTTCATATGGATGTTATTCAAGAACGTTTAAATAGGGAGTATAAAGTCGGAATTATTGCAACTAGTCCTAGTGTTGAATATAAAGTTGTTAAAACTAATGGCTCATTTGAAATGATTTCAAACCCTTCACTTATGCCAGATCGCACTTATATAGATCACATTGAAGAACCTTATATTGAGGCAACAATTATATTGCCAAATGAATACATTGGTAATATTATGGACTTGTGCCAAAACAAACGTGGCATTTATAAGTCATTAGACTATATTGATGATTCTAGAAGCAGGCTAATTTATGAAATGCCTTTAGGTGAAATAGTTTTTGACTTTTTTGACAAAATGAAAAGCTTGAGTAAAGGTTATGCATCCTTTGAATATGACTTAATAGGCTATAAAACAAGTGATTTGGTCAAAGTTGATATTTTATTAAATGGAGATAAAATTGATGCTTTTTCAATCATTACACATAAAGATTCAGCATATGAAAAGTCCAGAGATTTAACCAAAAGACTAAAAGATGCTATTCCTAGACAAAACTTTGAAGTTCCTGTACAAGCTACTATTGGTGGAAAAATTATTGCCCGTGAAACAATTAAAGCGTTTAGAAAAGATGTAACTCACAAGCTTCATGCTTCAGATATAAGTAGATACAAGAAGCTTTTAGAAAAACAAAAAGCAGGAAAGAAAAAAATGAAAATGCTAGGCTCTGTTGAAGTGCCACAAGAAGCTTTCTTGGATATTTTAAAAACAAATGTTGATAAATAAGCTGCAATATTTTTGCAGTTTTTATTTGCTTAATATAGCAATTCATTAATTTGCTTTTTATATAATTAAATCACTATGAATGAATATGAATTTTTAAAGTCTAGAGTTGAGAATGATTTACTTATCAAAATTTCTAACATAGAATTTTATTATAAGGGCTTTCATAACTACACTTTTAAAGTGGAATATGAGGGACAAACTTGCCAATTGAGGGTACCTATTTCTGATTTAGTTGATCATTCAATTGAATCATTATTTATGGATAAGATTCCAGGCGTTTATTACTATAAAAAAGGCATATTAGTAAGAAAATGATTTGAAGGTAAAACACTGGAAAAAGTTAATTTAAGCCTGGAAGTACAAAAATCTGTTATAGACAAAATTAAAGAGTTTCATAAAATTGAAGTTGATTTGCCTGCTATCGATCTTTTTTACTATGGTAAAGGTACTAAGAAATATCAAAAGTATGTTGAACAATATGCAAATGCTGGATCTGTTGCTACATGCCATTGTGATTTAAACCTTAAAAATATTTTAATAAATGAAAACAATGAGGTTGAATTAATTGACTTTGAGTGAGTTAGAAAATCAAACCCACTTTTTGATGCAATGTCACTTATTCATATGAATTTTGATCCTTCATTAGTTAAAAAAGAGTTTAATATTTCCCAAAAGCAGTATAAAGAAGCCTTATATGTATGTAATGAATTTTCCAAAATGTCTTATGAACATATTTATAAAGATTTACTCCTAGACGATAATAAAATTCAACTTCATGATGGATATACAAATCTATCATATGTCAAAAATGATTTATTTATTCAAGTAAAACAAAAAAACGGCTTTAACCATTTGAATAAATTAGAGAAATTCAGTAACCTTGGCATAACAGAAAATGTAATTTATGAAGATGACGAAATAATAGTACGTCACTTTATTAATAAAATACCAATAGACTTTCAAAACAACCTTATTCGTTTCAAAATTGCTAAGAAAGTTGCTAATTTGCATAATGCAAAAATAAAACTTATTAAAAATAAAATTTCTAAAAGAATTGCTTTCTATTACAAAAAAAATAAAGACCATAAACTTTTTAATCAAATATTTAACAACCAAATTAAAAGCAAAGTATTATTTGCTTCCAAATACTTAAAAAATGATGTTCCTAGCCACAATGATCTAAATCGAGAAAACATATTGCTAGCCAATAACAATGAGATAATGTTTATTGACCTTGAATATTCGTCAATGAATACTAGATATTTTGATATTGCTTACCATTGCAGTGATTTGGACTACTCAGTTGAAGATGAAAAAGCATTTATTAATGAATACCTTAAGTATACTAACTTTGAATTTGACTACGATGAATACTATGCAACAAAAGCCATAGTCTGCTTGTATGGCATAAGCTGATCATTAACATATAATCCTGATTTTGAGTTTTCGTGGTTAGTAAAACATGTATTAAATAATATGATTTATGTTGATAAATTTGTACAAAAGCACTATAAAACAGCCTCTTAGGAAAATGTCTTTAAAATTCCATATCATTTTAAAATTAACACTTTGCATCTCCTATTTAATATAATTTATATAAAGAGGTAAATATGGATTTCATTACAAAGATAAAAAATAGATATTCAGTCAGAAGCTTCGATGCTGATAAAAAAATTCCAGAAGAAGATTATAAAAAAATTATTGACGTGGTTAATTCGGCACCTACATCGTCAAATTGACACTCATCTAGTGTCATAATAATTAAAGACCGTCAATTATTAGAAAAGATTTCTGAAATTAGGCCTTTTACAAAACACTTAAGGGATGCTCAATTCTTTATGGTTTTTGTAGCAGATTTTAACAGAATGAATCTTGCACAAAAAGCATTTCCAGAATACAAATATGACAATAATTCATCTGAAGCGTATACAGTTGCTGTTGGTGATGCATATATTCAAGCAACAATGGCCCAAGATGTAGCAGTAGAATTAGGCTTATCTACTTGTTTTATAGGTGGAGCCAGAGTTATGGTGCAATATCTTATTGATATGTTAGGCATTAAAGGCCAAGCATTTCCAGTAGTTGGATTGGCTGTTGGTTATGAAAAGGGAAGTGGCACTGTAAGACCTAAAATAAACAGAGTCTTTGAAGATAAATATGACTATGAAAGAATCAAAAAAGATGTTACTGAGTATGATAAAACATTAATTGAGTTCTTTGAAAAAACTGCGCCTGACAAGAAAGCTTGATCATATCAAGAAGCAACGATTAAATCTGCATCTGGGTATGCTTTTGACACAAAGCTAATTGAAAGTATTTGAGATTTTAAATTACAAAAATAATTTAGTAAATAAACCAATTTTTTATATAGCTATTATCTAATAGCTATTATTATTTTGATTATTGAGGATTAATATGAAAAAAATCATCTATGACTATAATGTAGTTTTTAAAGACAATAATAATGATAATGAAAATATAATTTTTTGTCACGGTTTTAACTCTTCACCTAAAACCTTTAAGTTATTTGAGCAATATTGAACAAAGACAAATTATTATGCACTTCAGTTTCCGGGCAATAATAATGTTGCTCCAATTAATGACCATGAAGTTTCAGTGTATCAGTATGCAAAATTAGTAATTGAATTTATTGAAAGAAATAATCTCAAAAATGTTACATTAATAGGTCATTCAATGGGTGGCGGCACAATTAGTTTAGCATATAAATTAAGACCAGAATTATTTAAAAAAATGGTTTATATTGCACCTATGAATAAAACATCATTAGCTCTAGCTAATGAATACAGAAATGATTATTTTCCTAAAACATTTGATGACTTTTTAGTATTTTTAAAGTCATTGTACTATGACATAAGCACGTTTACATCTAACAAATTATGAATGGAAAATGCAAGGAAAAATTTTAATCAAAATGACTACAATAACGAAACTATAGTTAAGCTTGGCGAATCTCTTCCAGTTTTAGAATTACATAACAAAATTGAAGAAGGTTTGGATGCAATAACTGTGCCAACTATTTTGATTTTAGGCGAAAAAGACGGCGTCATAAGAAGAGAAGAGTGCTTAGAATACTTTAAAGAGCATGTCAAAGGCATAGAGACTACTTTTATTCCTAAAACTGGCCATATGATGTTTGAGGAAAACTGGCCAGAGTTTATCAAAATTCTAGAAACTTTTTTAACCAAATAGAATAAAGGCAAGAGCTTTTATTTTTTTATGCTTTTTAGATACTAACAGCATACTAAATTCAAAATTTTTAATATAATTGCTAAACCGTTAATTTGCCTTAAGGAACATCATAATAACAATGAAGAAGAAACAAAGTGTTTTTATATTTGTGTTAATCATTTGACTAATGCTATCATCTGCAATAATAGTGCCATTAATCTTTAAATTCATTAATCTGTTTAGTGCAGAAAGTACTTATTCATTGGCAGTCAAAATTATAATTGTTATCCTGCTATCGGTAAATGCATTAATATTTTGTTTCTTTTGATTAAAGTCAACAAAAGATATGCTTTTCTCATTGATTTTCTTGTTTAGAAAGAAAAAGTTAGCTAAAAAATTCGAGCCAATAATTAATTCTGTATTAACTGATGAATTTAAGAATAAAAAGGTTGTGCTTCTCTATTGCACTTGTGATGACTTTCATGAAGAATCATTATCAAAATCAATGGTGCAAGACTGAAATAACTATGAAACAGTCATTTTGGATGATAGTAAGAGCAACGAATATATCGAAAAGGTAAATGAATTTGCTAATAAACACAAACTTAAGGTTATAAGAAGAGAAAACAAAGAAGGTTTTAAAGCTGGCAACTTAAATAATTTTTTAAAAAATAATGATGACTTTGACTATTTTGTGGTTTTAGATAGCGATGAAGTTATTCCAGCAGACTTTATATCACAGTCACTTAAGTATTTTCAGTTTAATGAAAAAATTGGTGCATTGCAAGCTTATCATTTAAATAAAAAAGGAAAAAACCTTTTTCAATACCTAATGTCTATTTCAGCTAATGTGCAGTCTTTAGATAATCACTATATGAGACAGATTTATGGTGAAAATTCTTTATTAGGCCATGGAATGATAATTAGAAAAGATGTATATCGTCAAACTAATGGTTTTCCTCACATTTTGGTTGAAGATACATCTATGAGTGCTGAAATTAGATCGCTAGGCTATGACATAGTTTATGCTCCTAACATTGTTTGCTATGAAGACTTTCCAAATGATTATATTGCCCTAAAGAAAAGGCAATGCCGTTGAACTGCAGGTAATGTGCAGTATATAAAGAAATATGCGAAGAAAAATAGGAAATCAAAATATAGATGATTTGAAAGAATAGACCTGATACTAAATCACTATTCATTGCCATTAATTCCTGTTTTTGCCTTGCTTTTCTTAATAAACTTTTTGATAATTGGCTTTCTAGGTTTTACAGTAAGCCCCAAAGAATTAACCTTTGTAATCATTTGAATGGTCTTTCTGCTTGGCTCATTATTACTTAGCGCAATTAATCTTGCTAAGAGTAAAAATATTCTTTTAGCTTTGCCAGTCTTTATAATGACAACAATAGTTTATACTGCAATGAATACATCATTAGTTCTTTCGGTATTTAATAGACTGCTTAATAAAAAGATAAAATTCATTGTTACTCCCAAAGAGTCTGTAAAAATACCTTTCAAATACATCTTTATACACTCAATTGTTCCATTTATATTTGGAGCTGCAGTATTAGTGTTGACATACTTTTCATGAGGAACTGTGGTGCCAACATTAATTGTTTCTATTCCTTGTTTGCTTTTTCCTTTTGTCATGACTTTTTCTAATATTTCAATGACTAAAAAAGCTAACAGACAAAAGCAAAAAGCAAATTTGAAGACTCAAAAAAAGTAAGCGCTATTCATTTTGAAGAAATTTGCTTACTTTTTTATTATGACTTTTACATTGATGTTGGGGCTGAAACTTCTAAAAGTCTTAGTCCATTTTCAATTGTGATACTTACAGCTTTAACTAAAGCAATTTGGCTTTGTTCATTATCACTGCCAATAAGCTTTGGACTGTTTGTATATCACGAGTTAAATTCTTTGGCTAATTTAACTAAATATTGTGTTAATAAGTGTGTTGCATACTTATTAGCTGATTTTTCAACTACTGATGGAAATTCTAATAATGTTGTAATTAAATTATTATTGCTTTGCTTATCATATGATATTGCACTTAAATTATTTGTATCAACGCTAGCTTTTTTTATTAAAGAGTGGCATCTTGCATTAGCATATTGAACTAATATTGCTGGATTATCATTGCTTTGGCTAGTGGCTAAATCAATATCAAAATCTAATTTTGAATTAAGAGTTCTATCTAAAAGTAAAAATCTTGCTGAATCTTTGCCAACCATCTTAACAAATTCGTTTAAAAAGAAACTTGTGCCTTTTCTTTTTGACATTTTAAACTCTTCGCCATTTTTTATTAGTCTAACTAATTGCATACATAAAACAATTAAATTATTATCATTAAGACCTAAATCTTTAACTGCGCACTGCATTCTTTTAACATATCCAGAGTGGTCAGCGCCCCAGACATTAATAATAGTTGCATCATTACCCATTCTTCTATACTTGTCTTGATGATAAACTATATCAGGCAAAAAGTATGTATATGAGCCATCACTTTTAACTAAAACTCTATCTTTATCATCACCATGAATTGTTGTTTTTAATCACAAAGCACCATCACTTTCATATGCATTCTTTAAATTTTTAATTGTTTCTTTTATTTTCGCACCATCATTTTCATACAATGATTTTTCGCTAAAATAAGTATCGAATTTAACACCAAAATTTGCCAAATCTTCCTGTATTTTAGCCATAAAGATACTAATTGCTTCTATTTTAACTATCTCAATTAATTCAGTATCTAGTTCATAATCTTTATACTTATCTTTATGCTTTTCATAAAACTTTTGAGCACCCCAAATAATATCTTCGCCTTTATATGATTCTTCAGGCATTTGAAAATCTGGATAAAAAATTTGTTTATATCTAGCCCATAGACTGTTGGCTAATACATTTATTTGATTACCAGCATCATTTATGTAATACTCCCTATTGACGCTATAGCCTGCAAATTCTAAAATATTTGCAATCGTGCTTCCAACGGCTGCATTTCGTGCGTGACCCACATGTAAAAAACCTGTAGGGTTAGCGGAAATAAATTCAACATTTACTTTGCCTAACTTATTCCCTTTTCCATAATTTGAACCTAAGTGTAAAATCTGATTTACTCCTGAAACTAAATAATCATCACCAATGCTAAAGTTTATAAATCCTGGATTAGCAACTGACATATTCTTAATTCCAAACTCATTAGCATCAATCATGCTAATAATTTTTGTAGCTAATTCCATTGGATTTAAATTGGAATTACCCAAGGCCATATTAGTACTAAGATCACCATGTTTTTTTGATTCGGTTAAAAAAACATTTCTTTTAATGCCTAAAACAGATGCAATCTCTTTAAGTTTATTTTCTAATTTTTCTTTTAGATCTAACTTATTCATAGTAATTAACATTTTATATTATTTATTTGTCTTTTAGCTTCATAATAAAAAGAAATAACTTACAAAATATAAGTTATTCCCTAAAAATGTATTGCTCTACTTCTGATATCAAATTAAGCAACAACAGAACTTAATACTGGTCCAAATGTTGAGTATGAAATAATCAATCATAATGGCAAGAAAATAAGTGCTAGTAATGTTGTTAATGATGATACTTGTGCAATATATACAGTATATTTATGGTCATTAGCTGCCGAGTAAATTGATAGAACACCAGCTGGTGGGGTTGCTGCAAGAAGCACAATTAATGTACCAATACCAGCAGCCACTTCAGGTGTAAGAGCCTTTCCATAAACAAAGCCAGCGAAAACACCATAGCTTACTAAGAGCACAACTAATGGAACTGTGATCATTCTGCGTGCAGATGTAATTAAAACATCTTTGTCCTTAATAGCTTTTCTAATGCTTCCAGTGGCAAGTGAGCCACCAATAACTAACCATGAAATTGGAGAAACTAAACCGGTGCCTATTTGCATAGTTTTGTATAAAGCAGGTAAAGCAGTTGGGAATGCACCTCAAAATGTCATTCCTGTTCCGTCTGTTGACACTTTATAAACACCAACGAATTTAGTATCTAATCCAGGTATAAATTGTAAAGCTCAAAGCATAAGTGATATAAATAATGCAATTATAGTTGGGTTCAAAGCCAATAACTTAAATACTTTTCCTGTAGTTTTTTTGGTTATTTTTTGCCCTGAGAAGAACATAGGCACATGACCAAAGGCACCAATAAGATATGGCACACACCAAACTTGTAAAAGTGCCTTGGTAAACACTGGAAAAATAACGCCATCCGATAATGAATGCACTAATGGGAGTGCAAAAAATTGTAATGAGCCATAGATGAGCATAAATTGACTAGTCATAAGCTTCATCTTATAGTCATCAATCAATTCAGCTTTTATATCAGCTAAGTTACTTTTATAATCTTCAGTTGTATTTGCAATATTTCGCGCATAAACTTCTTCTGCTTTTCTGTTAATTCGTGACGAAACGAATTTTGGAGCTAATTTAACTAATAAATATGAGAGTATAGTAAATAGAATATAGAAAACTAAGCTTGAACCTAGCACAATGCCGACAGCAGCAGCATCTTCTTTGCTAGCTCCTTGCATAAATGCAGTTAACACCATAAATGGTAAAAAGAAGTTTAGAACCATTTTAGATAATCTACCATTCATTTCTTTTGTTACTATTTTTGCTCTAGTTGCAGCAAAACCAATTGCAACAAAGACAATGGTAGAAATAACAGCTCCTCACATTCCCTGCGTTGTAATTACTTTTATAAAATTGTCCATTTTTGAGCCCTCCACTATCTGTCAAGAGTTCTAAAATTATTTTTTATAAAGGTAATACATAAAAGAACAATTACTTTATTTTTTAGGACTTAAATACCTAAAGCAATAAAGAAAAGGTAAAGGGTAAATAAAGTACCCCCCCCACCACAAAGAAAGGAAAAAATACATTAATTGGAAAAAGATGGAGGGGGATACTTAAATACTCATTAATTATTTGAACTATTAATTATTATTCAAATTTAATGTCAACACCAATTGACTTAAGAATGTCTGTATGAACCTTAGCAACTGCTTCAGTTGAAGCTTCAAATTTTGTTCATTCTTCTTTTGATAAACTTGGTTTGAATGGTAAGTATTCGTATCCGTTTTCACCGATAATTACAGGAATTGATACATAAATACCTGCGTGTTTGTAACCTTCAGGAATCTTAACACCTAAATTCATCACAGTACGTCTATTATCTAAAATTGCTTTTGTAATTTCAAATAATGATGTTGCAATACCAAATTGTGTATTACCTTTACGTGATCAAATGTAGAATGCTTCAGCAATAACTTGTTTAAGAACTTCTTCGTAGTCTTCCTTAGTAATCTTGCCTGATTCTACTAAACCTTCTAAAGTTGTTTCACCAACTTTAACAGTTGATCAAGCTATCATAGCTGTGGCGCCATGTTCGCCTAATACTGATGCTCTAATTGCATCAGGTGATGTTTTGAATTTTGCGGCAAGCATTTTCTTCAATCTACCAGTTTCTAAGTTTGTACCTGCAGAAATAACTCTGTTAGCTGGAATTTTGCTTCCATAGTGTACGGCAGCAGCCATAACATCACATGGGTTAGCAGCTACTACAACAATGCCTTTGAAACCAGCAGCATCTAAATCCTTAGCAAAGCTTTGCATTAATTTAGCATTTGCGCCTGCTAAAGCCATACGGTCTGAGAATGTCTTGTCAGCTGGAATTGATGCTGTAATAACAACAACATCAGCATCCTTAGAATCTTCTAATAATGTACCTGGTCTAAATGTTGAACCATTTCTTGGCATCAATGAAACCATGTCTTCAAAGTCGTGAGCGTGTGCTTCAGCGATTTGAACATTTTTATCAACTAATACTCATTCAGCTTCAAGTCCTCTTGCTACTGATGTGTTGATGTATGTAAATCCAACATTACCTAGTCCAACTACAATAATTTTTTTCATAAACTCGTCCTTTATAAATTAATAAGTATTAATTAAATATGCTTTAAAAACACATTTTTAATACTAATTTTATTTTACTAAATATACAGACCATAAATTCAAAATGTAAAATATATTCCATATTATTCTTTATTGTTTTTAGACCAAAACAATAAAAAATTCAAAGCTTTATTTGCCTTGAATTTTCCTATATTGCTAATTTGAAATTAGTTTGTTTCGATGTGGAAAATTTCTTCACCAACATGAATTTCTTGACCAGCAGAAATTAAAATTTTAACAATTTTGCCTGATACTGGAGCAGGAATTTCTGTTGTCATTTTGTCAGTTTCAACTGAGAATAAGTCTTGACCTTCTTTAACTTCTTGACCTTCAGTTACAAAAACGTCAACAACTGTTCCTTCGTGAAGACCTTCACCAACGTCTGTAAATTGCATTTTAAACATATTAATTCCTCCTTATTATTTAAAAATCCATGATATCTGAATTAGGGATATCTTGTAGACTATTATTTATATTATAAATTATTTATGTTCTTAAATTATATATGGTTTGCTAATGTATGCAAAAAGCATTCATTGTTTTGATCTAAAACCATATATATTGTTACAAAAAAAGTTAATTTTAAAACTAAAAATATTTAAAGCAAGGGAAACTTTTCCACACACTGTTATAAGTCTAATGTATAAACTAATATAATTGTCATAGGGTCTTTATTTTTTAATATACTTTTTAAACAATTATTATAGAGGAGAAACTATGCACACTACTTCAAAATTTAGTGCTTATATTAGCTCTTTGCTAAAAGAGAAATGCCAAAAACAAATTTTGTCAGTTTTGTTTATTGATGGCGATGATAAAAGAGCCCGTGAAGCTGCTTTATATTTTAAGAAAAATAATTTAGCTAAGCCAATTATGCTTTTGGAAAATGAATCTCAAGTTGTTGATGATGGACTAGAAAACATTATTTTAAGCAAAGAAGAAGAATCAATTAAATCCTATGCTAATGAATTAGTTAAAATTCGTAATGGCAAGGAAGACTATGAAACTTGCTTAAAAAATATGCACACTAGACCTTACTATGGTGCTATGATGATCAAATTAAAGGATGTTGATAGTGCTGTTGGTGGATTAATATATTCAACAGCTGATATCTTACGTGCTGCTTTTAAATGCATTGGTGCAAAACCAGGAATTAAGACTATTTCTAGTGTTATAGTTATGCACAAAGATGATGAGCAACTTATTTTCACAGACCCATCAACAGTGCAAAAACCTAGTGCAGAACAATTAGTTGATATTGCTGCTAATGCAATTAGTTTTGCTAATATGATGAATATGAATAGTCTAGGGGCTTTTTTGACTTATTCAACCAATAACTCGGGCAAGGGCGAAAATCCTGACTTAGTTAGAGAAGCTGTAAAAATAGCCACTGAAAGAGGCTTAAGTGTAATTAATGGTGAAATGCAATTTGATTCAGCATATGATCTAAATGTAAGAAAAGCTAAGTTCCCTAGTGCAGTTCAAAAAGAGGCTGGAGTATTTATTTTTCCAAACCTAGAAAGCTGCAATATAGGCTGCAAAATTGCTCAAAGAATGGGTAAATATGGTGCAGTTGGCGCAATATTACAAGGAGTAAATGGAGCTATCAATGACTTTAGTCGTGGCGCAACTGTTGCAGATGTTATTGATGTAACATCTATTACTATTTTGAACGGATATACCTTTAAATAAGGCTTGAATGGATTATTATATGAAAGAAAAAATTAAAAAAATATTAGTTATTAATGCTGGAAGTAGTTCTTTAAAGTGAGCTTTATATGCTGATAAGGATTTAGAACTACTAGGTACTGGTATATGTGAGCGTATTGCTTTAGATGGCAATTTAATTCTTAAAGACAAAGCTAATAAATATGAGCACAAAGAAGACTTGCCTACTCATTTAGTAGCTGTTGAAAAATTGCTCAAATATTGAAAAGAGCACAATTTTATTTCTGAATTAGATGAAATTGAAGCAATAGGCTTTAGAATCCCTTATGCTGGCTTTAAGTTTTTATCTCCAGTTTTTTACTCACCTGAAGTTAGAGATAGTATAGTAACTTATGCAGAAAAATTTATTCCATTGCACACTCCACCATTTTTAGCTGCCTTAGATGGATTCATTGAATACTTACCAAATGTGCCTAAAATAGTAGCTCCTGATACAGCTTTTCACACAGATATTCCTAAAATTAATAAGCAATTTTCAATCAATAAAGAATGGGCAAGTAAATATAACATTGAAAAATTTGGCTACCATGGCCTAAGCCATGATTATATTACTGGCAGAATGAAGAAAATTTTAGGCAAAGAGAAGATTAATATTGTAGTTGCTCATTTAGGCTCAGGTAGCTCACTATGTGCTATTAAAGATGGCAAATCATTTGACATTTCAGTTGGCTTTAGCTCAACTGATGGGCTTATGATGGGCACTAGATCAGGTGCAATAGATCCTGGAATAGTTGATTATCTAGTAAGGATAGAACATAAAGATCCCCAAGAAGTTTTTGATATGCTAGTTAAAAATTCAGGTTTATTAGGCGTTTCTGGAATTTCTAGTGACATTAGAGATTTACATAAACTTTCTAATGAAAATGAAGATGCTAAATTTGCAATTGAATTGTATGCTCAAAGAGTGGTTGACTATATGGCTATGTATCTTAATAAGATTCATTATCCTGATGCTATAATCTTTACTGCTGGAATGGGTGAAAATGATACAGTTCTAAGAAAAATGATTATTGACAAGGTTAAGTCATATAAATTATTTTTAGATGAAGAAAGTAATTTAGCTAACTATGAAGACTATATGCTTATTTCCTCAAAAGAATCTGAAATACCAATTTATAAAATGCGGACAAATGAGGAAATAGTAATTGCTAAATATGTTAAAGAACTAGTTAATTCACATAACTAAGGAACAAAATGACAAATTTACCCGGATCGGCTTTAAGAAAGTTTTGAAATCCAACTGCTTTTGCATTTGAATTTCTTACTGTACTTTTTTTAGTGTTTTTTGTGTTTACATGAATGTTTTTGTCTTTTTTATCTAAAAAGAACAAAAGCAAAATATTTTTATCAGTTGGTTATACTATTGCAACTGCCTTAGCATTTTTCTTGCCATGAGCATTTGCAAGTATAGGATCAAAATTACCTGTTTATCCTATGCTTAACCCGTTAATTGTAATTTTCCAAAGCTTTCTTCGCGGCTTTGGAAAAACAGGTCAGGTGGTTGGCAACAATAAATTAATTGGTGCACCATTATGGCAAGGTATGCCTTATATTTTTGGAGCACAAATATTAGGTGGTTTTGCTGGATTTACCTTATTTATAGGCTTATTTTACTCATTCAAAGCTATGTTTAAAACTAATGTTGACTATGAATGATTAAAGTCATTTAAGCTATCAAACTTATTTGCTAAAGAACATCATTTAACTTTAGGCAAGTTTAGTGCAAAAGAAGCATTATTTATTACAATGCTTATAGCCTTATTACCTTTTAGTGCAATGATAGATACAACCAACTACCAACTAAATCATTTCCAAATAAAATTAATTGAGTTGCTTGTAGTAGGAATTATTATTTTCACAAGCTCATATTTTGACTTTTTTGCATTCCATTTAATTTTTCCATTAATCGAATTAGTCATTAAAACAGCCTTATTGATAAAAAGCAATAATGAAAATAAAAATGAAAATCTAAAAGCATACTTGCAATCTTTATATAGATTTTTAATTGTTTTGGCTCTAACAATTATTATTCCAATAATAATTGCATTTATTGCAATTGGAATTAAGAGTAAAACAGGTGTTATTATTTCTGTGTCATAAATAGGAATATTTTTGACATTTTTTTATACTTTATTAACTTATTTATAGGGATATTTATGAAATCTA
This sequence comes from Mycoplasmopsis bovis 8790, assembly GCF_005061465.1. GTDB lineage: Bacteria > Bacillota_I > Bacilli_A > Mycoplasmatales > Metamycoplasmataceae > Mycoplasmopsis > Mycoplasmopsis bovis_A. The sequence goes on along the minus strand of NZ_LAUS01000004.1, from coordinate 81,909 downwards.
GAAAACTAAAAGCAATATTTATTTCACAAGCAGTTGGCTTTAGTGCGTTAATTCCAGTTTTATCAGCAAGATGTAACGATCCTAAAAATGATCCTAAAAATAATTCTGAAGTTATCATATATCAACGTGATGCTAACTCTGATAAAGCTACTGAACAATTTGAAAAATATAATCAAGTTAACTTACTTTCAAATATAAAAGATTACTTTGATAAAAATGAACATTTAGATTTAATAAAATTTAAGGAAGGGGGCAAGCCTGAGACAGTTGAATATAGTTTAATGATGCAAAATAACTATATGAGTAAGTACATCAATTTTGATACTGAAGCTTTCAAAGCAATTGTTAAAAAAGAATTAAAACTTAGTGACAAATTACTAAGCAGACTTAAATTCTCATATGACTATAACAACGTTACACGTGACCCAGGAAATAATTATGATGTGCTATTTAAGGTTAAAGTTGGCCTTCCACTAGAATCAACCAATAAAAGTAAATATGAAAGTGGTTTATATAGTCAACAAATCATAGACTTTAGAATCAAAAATGTAAAAGTTAAAGAAACTGAAAAACCTTTTGCTGATGCATTAAAACCTTATGATGAAAAAATTCAAGCTTTAACTAGTCAAGACTTTGAAGTTAAGCTAGAAAATATTGATGATGAGTTAAAACAAGCTATTACAAAATATGGCATTCATGAACTAAGCTCAAAGCAGTATGAAAAGTTATTAAAGTTTTCTAGTTCTAAATTAGATGAAATATTCAAAGACAATGACAAAGAATTAGAAATCAGTATTGGCAATAAAAAAGACAAATACACGCTTAAGTTCAATAAATTCATTGAGGATGTTGTATTAAATGATGGCTCACTATCGAATGCTAAAGCAAAAATTAGAATTGCTGCTTCATTGTTTGACAGCAAGAAAAAATCTACTGTTTGAGAATCAGGAAAAACAGTTTATGGCTTATTTACAGTACCTAAAGAACAAAAATTCATTAGTGACTTGCAGTTAGCCGAATTAATTGATGTACACACAATTGACAATATTGAGCATAACAGTGATCTATCAACTTTAACAAAAGAAAACTTGTTCATTAATGTAAAAAATGCAAATATTGAAAAAGTTGAAATTGATAAGATTACAACTAGTGAACAAGACTTTAGAAATGTAACTGTTGCTTTAAATGTTAAACTTAAAGACTCACAGGAATCAGTTAAAGTTGAAAAACATCTTGGTGTAGGTAGATACTCATTGCTTTTTGAGGAGCAATTCACAAAACAAAATATTAAAGCTCCTGCTTTTGCTACTGAAGGAATAACAACTAAAAACTTACCAAGTATTGATAAAACCTTTTTTGGTCACTATAATTCTCAACTATTTTCAGGTGGCTATGCTTCAGCAAGAGCTTTCTATGCAGATAATGTAGTTGTGCCTAAGTTTGTTCACATCGGTGAAGACTATATTGCTCCAGATTATCAACCAGTTTTAGCTCCTTATGACGGACAAATTGTTGCTGCTTATGAACTTACAACTAAAGTAGTTGCTACTGGAGTTGGTACTGTTGTTGTTATTAAAATACCTGTTGCTAATTTAGATTGAAGCCCAAAGGAAAAGGAAATCTATCTTAATGACAATGATAAACACATTTATATGTCATTCTTGCACTTAGATGCTGGTAAAACCTTAAATAATAACAGTTTGGGCTGACAATCAGAAACAGTGACATTGGGCAAGGATAGAACAATTAAGGTTGCACCAACTGTGTCTGCTGATACACCTACTGAAGTCAAAAAAGGCCAAATTATAGGCTTTTTGGGAACTCAGGACACTAATGGTGGATGAATGGCACATGCCCATGTCAACTTATACACAAACAGAAATTTCTGACTTTCACCAAATCATTTTAGCAAAGTAGCAATTCAATCAAACATTGACAAAAGAGTTAAAGAGTATAAAAAAATTGAAAAAGATAATAAACCAAAATACACAAATGTTGGCAATATTGGTGTTGAAGGCGTCGCAGATAGGGGAGTTTTTGAAGTTGAACCTAAAACCGGTGAAGCAATAAAAACAAAAGTAAAAACAGATGATGGCAAAGAAAAACTAGTAAATAAACCACTAAAAGAATTACCGGTGTATTTAAACAACATATCAATGCTAAGCAAGGAACAATCTAAAGGTTATGCCGATCCTAACCTTGTTTATAAATTAAGAGATTCAAAAACATTTGCTTTTGGTATAGAAGATTTATTCGAACTTAATAAATAGTTAAAAATATATTTTTTAGCCACGCTCTTGTGTGGCTTTTTCATTTAAGCCCAAATTTACTGCCAAACATGTTGTTTATTTAAATTTAATACTAATATTAATATGGATATCTATGCAAATAGGCCTGTTTTAATATAAAATTGGTATAATAAATTTGCATATAACTTTGATTTGTATATATGCCGGTAATTGTTCATAGGATTAGTAAACATTAATTTATTTCTCTATATATTAACTTACTGAAAACCTTAATTACTATTAAATAACTTTAATAATTATTTAATATGAAAGGATTCAATGAATCAAAAAATTCATGAATGATCTCAAAAGCATAAAGTAGCATATGGCTTTATCATTTGAGGTTTTATTTCATTTGCATACTTACTATTTATAGCTAACTGAGGATTCACAGTTGGGCTAGGTGGTAAGGGTTTCGTAGATGGAAAAGCTTCCCCTGGATTTTTGGGACATTTTCAAATTATTCCAGATGCAAGTTTCCAATTTAAAAATACAGCGGCAAACTGAGCTATAACCTTTGGTCGTGGTTTAGGTTCAGTAGCTGTTGCATTCCTATTAGCAAGAATATTCCACAAATGATCAACATTTATTGCGATTGCAATGTGTTTAGTTGGTGTTCCAGCTCAATTTATGCCTGGAAATGGTGGTGGATATGTAGGCTTTATTGTTCTAAGAACTATAATGGCAATTGGTGGTACAATGTTAATTATTTTAACTCAACCAGTTGTTGCAAACTTCTTTGGTCCAAAACAAAAAGCCTTGATTTCACAATTTGGAATTTGATTCTACCCATTAGGTACAATTATTTCAATTATTCCATTTGTTATTCTTGGTCAAAACGTTGAATCATTACAAAAAAATTGAGTTCTTGTATTCACACTTTTAGGTGCACTATCAATTATTCCTTTAATTGTAATTGGAGTATTTGGCACTAAATTTGATGCTCCTGTTAAATCAACAGATCCAAATGCACCTAAAGTTGCAAAAAGAAGTGGTTTTGCAATTCTTGGTGACTACCTAAAGAAAAAATCAACCTATGCATGAATTCTATTATATGGTGGTTGATTAGCTATTGCTGTATTCCCAACAGCACTAACACATGTCATCTGACCAAATATGGCTAATATACCAGCCGAGATATTACCACAACTACAAAAAATTGCTAAGATTTGACAAGTTATTTTCCTAGCAGCGGTCTTTGTTGGCCCTATCTCAATAGGTCTATGATCAAGATTCAATCTTAAGAGAAGATGATTTGTTGGTATGATTATCTCACTAGCTGTTCTATTCTTTGTTTTATCTACAATTGTCTTTGTTTATGGTGTTGCAAAAGACCAAGGTACATATTTTGTAGCTAGTGAATTAGGTGCTTCTAGCGCTAAATATTATGTTGCATTAGTATTCTTATACATCTTTGGTTTCTTAACTGGTTTATGTACATGAGGTATCCAAGGCGTTATGCTTAACCTACCTCACGAATACGCTGACAGAGATCCAAAAACAATTGGTTGAATGTTTAGTTTAATTTGAGGTTTTGGCTACATCTTCTACACAATAATATTCATTATTATTTCTGTAGTTCCAATGAGCACAAATATTTCAAAACCAACAGCTGCATTAATTCAAACAATTATAATTGTTGTAACAACATTAATTGCTCTTGGTGGCGTTGTTATGCTTAAAGAACCTCGTGATGATGCTAAGACTTTCCCATGACAAAAGTCAGTTGCAACAGAACAAAAATAGATTCTATTAACATAAAGAAATAGGCTTGTATTTAGGCCTATTTTCTTAATTTATAGGCTAATTAGACAAAATCATTTGGTCTTATTTACACTATAAAATCAACAAACAGTTGCCTAAATATTTTCTATATAATTGAATTATGGATATTGAAAACAATAAAACATATTTCATTGATCTAGATGGCACACTGTTTGATAAGAAGGTTGGAGATAGAATTAGCCATAAAAATCTCTCAGCAATGCTCTTAGTTAAAAATTTTGCCAATATAGTTATAAGTACTGGCAGAAGCTATTCTGATAAACATGTTATGCATACAATGCATAGACTGGGCATAACAGATGCAATATGTTCTTCTGGCGCTGAAATATATATTGATAATGTGAGAAAATATGCTTTTTTCATTGACAATGAAATATTGCCAATGATTGTTGACTTTGCCAGAAACAATAAATTAATGTTAGTTTTTTTTGACCAAAATGGTGAATCAATTTACTTGCAAAGATCTATAGAAAGATTTTTAATTAATTTATTTGCTTCATCTAAATTTCACATCATAAGCACATTCAAAAAATTAAATATTGCGAATCATATTAACATTACAAAAATTGCCTTAGTTGTCAAAAATAAGTTTACAGCTAACAAAGTTTTAGCTAAGTTTAATGCCCTTTTTGGTCAATACTGCAATTCTCACCTAGCTAGTGCAAACTATGTAATTGAAGTAACATCAATTAAAACAAACAAGGGATTAGCTACTTCACTTTATATGCAAGATAAACAAATAGATCCTGAGGATGCAGTTCACATCGGTGACTCTGATTCAGATTTTACAACCAGGCCATTTGTTGGACATTTAGTTGCAATGAAAAACGGCACTAGTAAGCTCAAAAATGCTGCTGACGAAATAGCTCCAAAAAGTAAAAACGGCGGAATTTGAAAATATTTTATTAACAAAGGAAAGAACAAAAAGGAAAACTAAAATGATTAAACTAGGAAGTCACATCTCGTTTAAAGCTCCCAATTATTTATTGGGTGCAGCTGCTGAATCAATTAAAAATGATGCTAATTGTATGATGATTTATTTAGGAGCACCCCAAACAACTAAAAGAGTATCTACAGAAAAATACAAGTATGATGAATATTTAGAAAAATATTCAAAATTAATTGCACCAAGTGATATTGTTGTTCACGCTCCTTATATTGTCAATCCTTCTAGTGTAAGTAAAAATAAATTTGCAATTGATTTTTTGGTTCAAGAAATTGAAAAAATGAATTATATTGGAGCTAAATACCTAGTGCTTCATCCTGGCTCATATACTTCCTTTTCAATTCAGGAGTCATTAGATACATTTATTAGTTCAATAAAACAAATATTGAACCGAACAAAAGATGTAGTTATATGTGTTGAAACTATGGCTGGAAAAGGTACTGAAGTGGGTATCAATTTTGACCAAATCAACTATTTTATACACAAAATCAGAAGCGATAGATTTGCTGTATGTTTAGATACATGTCATGTTTTTGACTCAGGCTATGATATAAGAAAATATGAAGAATTTAAGGCCGAGATTAATAAATATAATTTATTGCCGCATATCAAAGTAATTCATTTAAATGATTCAAAAAATGACCTTGGCAACCATAAAGACAGACACGCTAATATAGATAAAGGTTATATTGGATTAGATACCCTTGCTAAATTTGTGCACGATCCTGACTTTGATAACATACCTATTATTTTAGAAACTCCTTGAGTTGATAACAAACCTATTTATGATAAAGAAATAAAAATGCTGCTTGAGTATAAAGCAAAATAATATTTCTAAATAACTAATATAATTTAATTCTATGAAAGCTAATTACAACAAAATCATTACTAAAATAGGTATAAGCAATATTGAAAATAATGATAGTGACAAGCCATTATATTTTATAAAGCTCAATTTTGGAATTGAGTTATTAAAATTAATAGTTTTTTTGTTCATTACTGTTTTTTTCATCTTGCTTCAGTACAATAACAATTTTATTGTTAAAAGCAATAAAACTGATATTTTAAGACTAATTTACCTATATACATTCGGTTTAACTTTTGGTGATTTAATGATTCTGTTTTTGATTGGCTTTTATTTAACTCTCATTCTCCATTGACTTATCCCTTTTTTAAAAAACAAATACTTCCGCTGATTTTATGCCCATCAAAAGGTTAATTATCTAACTCTTAAGAAACAAACTACTATTTTTATATGAACAAATTTACTGGTTATTGCAATAATTTATCATTCAGTGTTGCTTTTTTACCGCGTTGATTTACATACAACAATTATTTCAAAAAGCGAAATATTAGACGTATTTAAAAAAGGGTGAATTTACTCATTTACAAATGAAGGATCTATTTTAAAGACTAAATTTAGTAAAGAATTGCCTAATGCGAGTTTTAACATCGGGGTATATGCTGATACATTGCTCAATTTGCCTGTTTTACTGACTTTTTCGCCTTATTTATCATGAATAATTTCCTTTATTATTTTTAGCTTTTCATGGCTAAAATTAATAACAATTTCACCTAGAAACTATATAAAAAATTTAAACAACTCTAAAAACACAATGCCAGCTATTCAAAAATTTGTTTTAAAAAATAAACTTGGATTTTATTTAAGTTTACAAACTAAAAAAATATTTGAGTTATATGCACTAATGGCGAATATTTTAAAAATTGAGATCTATAAAACTTCTTTTTCAACTTTACTTAAGAATATTAAAAACAATATAGAATTGATTGTTAATCATCAAGATTTTATTGAATTTATGTCTAAAAATAAAACTGAGAAAGACTTAAATGCTTCATTAAAAGATGAATCATATGTCACAGAAGAAGTTAAAAAGACAAGCATTGAACCTGATTTGTTAATTTCTGCAGTTAATCCTAATTCTCTTTTAATAAATGATTACTTAACTACTGACGAAAACAAAAATCTAAAAACTGAATTTAGCTCATATTCTAGTGAATACAACATTCTAAATAATGAATTTTATGAATCAGAAAATATGCAAAATAACCCATTAATGCTATTTTATAGCCATAATGAGAACAATACTATTTTCAATTTTAAATCTGATAATATTGTAAATGATGATATTGATTTAAATACTAATGCTGATGCAAGTACAAATAGTCCTAATTTCAACATTGATACTGTTGAAATTATTGTTGATGATAGCTCATTAAATGATACTCATCCTTCAAATGTTTCAAATATGCCTAAATCAGAAGAAAAAAATTTAAATGATACTAACATATATTCAAATATTGAACCTAACTTTTTAGTAAACACAACTGAAATTATGCACCAGGATATTGACTCAGAATCCTATAAAACAATTAAATTAGATAAATTTGATGCTAATTCTCAAGTAATAAATAGCGATTTAATATTTGACTTTAATTTTGAAAATAATTCTGAAAATCATTTTAATAATGTCCATAGTAAGCAAACATATTCAAACATATATGATGACAATTTATGAATAAGTCCAATTCTTTCTGATAACAAATAAATTAAAGGATCTTTATGAAAAAAATGCTTTGAAAAGACGCTCAGAGTCTTTACGAAAACAACAAATATGCTAATCATATATTTTTCATATTATTTGTTTTGGACAATGATCTAAACAGTAGACTAATGAAAGAAATTGTTCATAAAGTTGAGAAACATTTTGATGGCTACAATGGCATAATTTTTATAGAAGTAGATGCAATGGAAGCTGAACTATATCAGGTGCCAAATAATAAATTTCAAGTTTTACAAACTCCGACATTTTGCATAATCAAAAACAAAAACATTTATAATGCTGGGCATAACTTGTATCCTAAAGAAATAATTATTGACTGACTTCAAGAGGCTATAAATTAGGCATTATGGACAAAAATGAAATTATTTTAATGTTAAAAAGTGTATCAACTAGCCCTGGTGTTTATCTATGAAAAGATGCTAAACAAAATGTTTTGTATGTTGGCAAAGCAAAAAATTTACGTAAGAGAATGCTTCAGTATTTTGATGGCGCTATTAATTCATATAAAACTAATAAGTTAGTCTCGCTAATATATGATTTTGATGTTTATATCTGTAAAACAAATAAAGAAGCGTTGCTTTTAGAAAAAGCAATGATTGATAGATATAATCCTGAATTTAACATTTTGCTTTTGGATGATAGAAAATATCCATATTTAAAAGTTCAGCTTCTCAAAGATTCATTGCTTATAAATTTATCTAGAAAAGTTAATGCAAAAGATAGTAAAAACACATTTTACTATGGTCCCTTTCCTTCTGGCTATGGTGCTAAACCAATTTTAAAACTTTTGCAACATGAAACTTTATACGAAAATGGCTTATTAATAAAAAACAAAGATCACAACTTCTGGGTTACTCAATTTAATAAAATTAAAGAAATTTTAAGTTTCAAAAATAATAGTTATATTAATGAACTAACCAACAAAATGCACCAAGCAGCTAATAATATGCAATTTGAGCTTGCATTATTTTTACGCGATGGCTTAACATATTTAAAAAAGTTAAAAGAAAGTCAAATAATTGAGCTAAGTCAATATAAAAATATTGATGTATTTGCTTATAAAACAGACGAAAAATTAATTTTTGCTACAGTTTTATTCTACCGCTATGGAATATTAATTAATAAGGTTAATTTAACAATTCCACTAGGTTTAAGTGTTGATGAATCGCTTAGAGTTTTCTTTGAACAATTCTATGAGGATAAAATACTGCCAGATAATTTTATTGTGCAAGAAGAGCTTTTGGGCTTTGATCTAAACTTATCAAGTGAATATAAATTTATTAGTCCCAAAATAGGAAATAATAAAAAAGTTTTAGATCTTGCTATTTTGAATCTAAATGATTACTATGAAAAAGAACATTTAGTAATAAAAAATCAGTTAGACAAAGCTAGCAATATGCTTGATACCTTAAATAAATACTTAAATTTGCCAAAATTAAAAAACATTGTTGTTTTTGACAACTCAAATATTAATAACATTAATCCTGTTGGAGTTGCAATTGTTTATACTAATGGAATTAAAAACAAAAGCTTATATAGAAAATTTAATTTAGAAGCTATGAATGAGCGTAGTGCTGATGTTGAATATATTAAGCAATCAATTTCTAAATTCTTTAGTAGTAACAAAAACACTAAAGATTATGACTTGGTTATAGCAGATGGTGGAGTACAACAAGTTAATGAAGCTAAGAAGACACTGAAAATGCTTAATATTAACATCCCTGTTATTGGATTAGTAAAAAATGAGTTTCATAAAACTAAAGCCTTAATTGACCTAGATATGAATGAAATTCATATTAATGACTTAGAACTATACAACTACTTAGCACAAATTCAAGTTGAGGTTGACCGGTTTGCAAAGTCGCACTTTAGAAACAGACAAAAAATTAGTTCACTAGAAGGTAAACTAAGAAATATAAAAGGACTAGGTCCAAATATGGAACAAAATCTTTTAAATCACTTTAAAAGCTATGCGAATATCTATGACGCCTCAGTTGAAGAATTATCAAAAATAGTTCCACTTAATATAGCCAAAAGAATTAAAAATAAGGATTATGAGTAAAAATCAATAGGGTGCTTTCCTATTGATTTTTATTTAAATCTTTTTCTCAAAATTCGGGTCTAATTTTTTCATCATCGCTAATGCTTTTATTGTTTAAAACTGCATCATATCATATGATATATGTTTTATTCGCATTAGTTAAAAATAAGTTCATTGTAGCAAAAGCCTGATTAGCATATGGATTTTGTGGAGCTTTCTCTCTTCTGCTCTTTAATCAGGTTTTAAAAGCATTATAACTGCGATTATATTCATCTCATTTGCTATCTTTAATAACTGGTCTAGTTATTTCAAAGTCATCTACAACCTTGAGATTTTTTAGGTACTGCTTATATTCCTTATCAGAAACAAAACAGCCTGTGGATGAAATTGTAATTAAAGGTGTAATTGAAGCAATTGACGAAAGCAAAAATTTAGTTTTTTTCATAATATTTTAAAACCTGATATATGAAGATTTAAGAATTAACTAATGAATATTCAATCTAAATCTTATTAATTGATATTTAATTATAAATTAATTATTTAGATAAGCACTTAATAAGTTTAAATTGCCATAAAATTGCCTTTTTTATCTTCTATTTATGAGCTATTTGCCTGCTATCAAAATAATAGTAAGTTTAAAATAGTAAAATGTAAATACAATGTGAAATTGTAATTATTAATTACAATATGGCGCATTGCACATAAAATATTTAAGGACATATTATGAGTAAGAAAAATAAATTAATGATTGGGCTTTCATCTACTGCTATCCCACTTTTAGCAGCAGTGTCTGCTAAGTGTGGTGTAGATAAAGATTATGAAGAGTTAGAAAAAGATGCAAAAGAAATATTAGTTGGCGCAACTTTTTCTGCTGGTAAGCCACAATGAAATTCATTGGCTTCATTGATAAACTATTATAATGAAAATCATAAAAATGATAAACACTTTTTACCAGTAAGACCAGTACATTTGGGTTCGGGTTATCCTGAGGGCGAAAATACAATTATTAAAGATTTAGAAGCGGAGAAAAAAGAGACAGTTAGTTTAACATTTAACTATGCGTCACTAGCTTCTAAATTGGCATCAAACAAGATACATGACAAGTACAAAAGAGATAAAATTCTAAACTTTGAAGATGATGACAAAGAGATAAGTATTAATTTACAAAACATTACTGAAGCATTTACAGTTGCAAATTCGTCTACAGAAAACCTTCCTAAAAAAGGTACATACATAATTCCTGCTTTCAAATCAATCAATGTTATGTCTGCTAATGCACCAGTTTTACAATATATTTTTAAGACACTAAAAGAAAAAGGTGCTCAATTTGATGAGTCATTTTTGAATTCAGATAGATACAAAGAAATAATGAAAGAAGGTAAAGGAGACGAAGAAGAAGTCAAGAAATTATGAGGTGACTTTGTTGAAAGTCAAACAAGTGCTGTTAAGAATTTAAAAATAAGTAACAGTACATTCGAACATTTTGATGAACTACTAACATTTGCAGATATTGCTCAAAAGAGCTTTAAAAATTCTGCTGCTGATAACTCAAGATTACATATATTAGGTGTTGACGATGTTGCCGGATTAGTTCAAACACTACCGTATTCAATGATTGGAGCAAGTTTTAAAGACTTTTACATTCAAACAAGAAATGTTAACGGCAAAACAAAAATAAATTACCATCAAATAAAAGATAGCAACAACAAATCTGTTCAAGCTCTTGCAAAAATTTATAATAAATTTAAAGATTCTTTACAGACTAGATCTCTAACTTTATTAGCTAGTGGTGAATATACATCTGCATATCAAACAAAACATGAATATGCCTTTGGTATTGGTTCAACTGCGGGATACGGACATAATTTTATTAAAGGTAGTGATAAGAAAGTTATCATCACTATTAAAGATAAAAGTGTCAGCGGTGAAAAAGGTATGGAATTTAGAAATGTAATCAAGAGCGAAAGCAACGATGCAAAAGTTCGTGTTATTTCATCAAGCGGCCATGCAAATAACATCTATAATTCAACCGTTGACACTAACAAATTAAGCGATGAAGATAAAAAGTCACTTAAATATAGTTTTAAATCTCTTGATTCATCAACTGATGCAAAATTGGATGAAATATCTAAAAAATTACAAAATAACAGCGCAGAAAGTAGCAACAACAACCAATGAATGTTGTTCTTGAACGAGGATAAAAAAGATGATATTGAAGCTGCAAAGAAACAAGGAGCTACTGAAATAGGTTCTGTTATAGAAACCAAATCTGGGGATGCTTCCAAATATAAAATTCTATTCTTTGAAAATGAAACTAATTTGGAGAAAAAAGAACTTTCATCAAAGGGAACACTTCAAGAAAATGAATTATTTGCGTTTGCAGTCCCAGGTAAGTGAGAAAAATCTAATAAAAAGAGAGTTATATATTCTCAAGGCCCTTCACTTATTGGAATAAGTAGAGGTGCAAGACCTGATAGAGCTGCTAAAAACTTTGCTAAATTCCTTACTTCATCAGATAAAATCGATATTACACTTGGTAACTATAAAGAAGATAACACAAAAACCAAGGATATTAAAAAATATACACAAGTTACGCCTGCATTCTTTATTAGTGATGCTGCTTCATACGTGTTCCCTGTAAAAGGTTTTGAAAATACTGACATATCTAAATATAAGAATAAATATATAGTACATACATATAATGAACTAAAAGAAACAGTTAAAAACAAGAATGTTGTTATCTATGAAGAGCCTGCTGGTTTTTACTCATCAGCATTTAGAGAAGGTTTAGGTTCTGCTTTTAAATCGGCATATTTGAAAGCCAAAAATAAACAACAACTTGTAGACTTTAACCAAGAAATTATTAGCACAATTCTTTCATCAAGTGGTGACGTATTTAAAAATTAATCTTAATCACATATTAAATAAACCAGGTCACTGGTTTATTTAATGAAATGGACACAAACTAATGAAAAAACAAATTAAAAATGCGCTGTTTCCTTTAGCGAGCGTTACGGCATTATCTCCATTTATATCTGCCACATGTCAAAATACAACAACTAAAGCTAATGAAGTTGCTGAATTGCACGTTCCAGATGATTTTGAAATTAAGAAACTGGGTTTTTTTGAAAAGAAAAGACTTTTTAAGAAAGCTGATACATTAGAATTAAGTAATATTGACTATACAAAAGGAACCACATTCGAGATACCAGACGAAAAAGATTACTTTTTAAAAATTTATTCTTTAGCCCCACCAGCAATTGATGAGAACACAGTTATTCCCTTTGATAGAGACAAGGAAGTTAACGCTGAAATTAATTTAACATTTAGAATAATTTATAAAAACTCTGCTGAAAATAGCATAGAAATAGTTGATGGGTGAGAAAAGAAACTTAACATTAAAAAAGACAAGTTCATTCTTCATTCACTTAATTCTATTTACAACAGTTTTGAAAGTAACAAGGAAAATGCTTTTGAGTTTAAAAACATACATTGAGATAAATTAAAAGCTAAATATTTTGATGCAGAAATAGTAAGTTGAAGTGATGGTGATACTCCTGTGGTGAAAGTCACTAACGTTGACCCTTCAAATACAAATGCCAAAAAAGGTGCTGAGACAAAAATAAGAATTTCTGGCATTGATACACCTGAAAAGTTTGTTGGCGGTATCAAAAGCAAAGAACTTGAGCACAATTATGCAAAGATTTCATCAAAATTTGCTGAAGAAGCTATACCAAAAGGTTCAAAAGTTAGAGTTTATGCAGATTCTAGTGATGCATATGGAAGATTAGTTGGTGACTTATTTTTTGGTGAAAATTATAAGTATCTATATTCAGTAGAAATAACCCGCTCTGGCCTAACATTACCATACTATGACGATATAACTAGGGCGCTTAATTTTGTAAAAGATCCAATTTACTGGGAACACTATGCACTTTTGCGTTTAGCTGAAGCATTGGAATACGCAAAAACTAACAAAAAAGGATTCTTTAAAACCTTTGCATTACCCTATTGAATTCAATCAAATATTTATAAAATGAAGCCAAATGGAAAATGAACCTTATTAGATAAGAAATCTGCTAGAAATCTATATAACATAGAAGGCATTAATTTATCTGAAAACTCATACAAAAATAAATAAGGAGCGATATGATTTGACTAAAAAAACTTATTGATAATGTTAAATTATCAACAGCAAAAGTCACTGATGATGATATAGCTGAATATGATAGGCTCTCGGCAAAAATACTTAATTCAGATAAAAATGCAGAAGAAATTCCTGCTATTGAATTAAAAAATGTAATCATTGACTTCGGTGAAACATTGGCAGTTGATGATGTTAGTTTCAAAATTCCTAATGGTAAGTTAGTTACTCTTTTAGGTCCTTCTGGTAGTGGCAAAACCACAACACTTAATGCTATAAGTGGGTTACTAACAATAACTAGTGGTAACGTCTACTTTAATGGCAAAGATGTGACAAATTTATCACCTCAGCAAAGAAAATTAGGTTTTGTCTTCCAAAACTATGCACTTTATCCACATATGAGTGTTTTTGATAACATCGCATTCCCATTAAAAAATGATATTAAGTGACAAAATAAAGCAATTGACAAAAAAAATAGTGCAATTATCAAAATCAAAAACCTATATTTAAAAAGCCTTGGTGCTTCTGATGAAGAAATTAACAAAATCAATGATCTATGAAATATTTATACTAATATTGATAAAGAAGTTGATTATGAACTTAATAATTTTGTGGTCAAAAACAATAAAATTATTGAAAAGGCAAAAACTGATTATAAATTAGCTAAAATCCACTATGAAGGGGAATTAGCTACAATTTCAAAAACAATTTTAAAAGCATTTAATAGCTTGAAAAAGTCATACAAGCTTAAAAAAGACAAAATTAAAAAGCATTTTAATTTGCTTAAGCTTAATAACGACCTTAAAAATGAATCAGAATATCCTAAGTGCGAATTTTTAGCTAATCTTGATGCTCAATTGCTTTCATACAAAAAAGTTGCTAATGTAGATGAAGCTACTGAAAAGTATCACAATTTACAAGAGGTTATTTCAGATATATCAACTCTAGATTGAAAAATCTACTCAGAAAAAGATCAATATGAGCTTTTAAAAGTTGAAAACAAACTGCTTAAAGCAAGTTTATACTACAAGTATTGTATGAACACACTAAAAGCTATTGAAAACGGAGAGCAAGAAGTAGCTAATGCTAAAGAAGCACTTAAAGAAGCTAAAATAGCTGACAAAGAGTTAAAGGCTAATAACAAGGAAGAGTTAAAAAGATTAAAGTACAACTTCAAACATATGCGTTTTGTCGCCTATAAGATTTTTAAGTCTTTTGCTGATGAAATTTATGCTAAATATAACCTTGATGCCGTTATGAAAGATGACAATGAGCATAAAAATGCTAATTTGTCCGAAGCACAAAGAGATGAAATTTATGAACTTTCAAAAGACATAATTTCAATTAAAAAAGCTATTTTTAATGAAGTTATGGAAGTTGCTAAAAGAGTTGAAATTCTTCCTATTTTACAAAAGAAACCTACAAGACTTTCAGGTGGTCAACAACAACGTGTTGCTATTGCCCGTGCCATTGTTAAAAAGCCTGACATTTTATTAATGGATGAACCTCTTTCAAACCTTGATGCTAAATTACGTATATCAACAAGACAATGAATTAGGCAAATTCAAAGAAATCTTGGCATTACAACAGTTTTTGTTACTCACGACCAAGAAGAAGCTATGTCTATTAGTGATATTGTTGTATGTATGTCAACATCAAAAGTTCAGCAACTAGGCTCACCATTGGAACTATATAATAGACCTAAAAATAAATTTGTGGCCCGTTTCTTAGGTATGCCTGAAATGGGATTATTCCCAGGTAAATATGAAAACGGAAAACTAAGCGTATTAGGCAAAACAGTTGGTGGCATTACATTTAATGAATACGACCAATTTACCTGTAATGTAGGGGTAAGAGCCGAAGATTTTGATATTGTAAAATCAAGTACAGATGCTAATTACTTTGGATTAGTTAAAGCTGTTGAAAACTTTGGTAAAGAAAGCAAATTAATTGTTGATGTTCCTGAAGCTGGTGACGTTAACTTCTTAGTATCAAATGACTATGATTACAATGTTGGAGACAAAATTTACTTCAATCTACCAACTAACAGGCTTCACATATTTGATAAGGCAAATGATGAAAGAGTAGAGTATGAAATTAAAAAATAGTTTCTGAGCTAAGCTTTCTCATAAGTCGCCGGCTTTGTCCAAAATGGCTATGAATAAGCAGGCAAATAAAAAATTACAATCTCTTTCTGAATCAGTAGTTGACAAAAGAACGCCTGCTTGAAAACCTTTATCAATGCTTTTGCCAACAATAATTATTTTGCTAACTTTCACTATTGTGCCATTTATTATTAACTTACAATCAGCTTTCTTTGTTAAAAATGAAGATGGTATAAGTGAATTTAGTTTCAAAAATTTTGTGGATTTATTTGCCGATGAAAGATACGCGGTCGGTGTAAGAAATGCCTTAATGTATGGGCTTATAGTTTTACCATTTGTTATGGCTATATCACTACTTATATCATCGTGTATAGCAAGTGTTTATCGTAAATGAGCTAGGGGAATATGGCAAAGCATATTCTTCCTACCATATATGACAAATGCTGTTGCTGTTTCATTATCATTTATTCAATTTTTTGCACCTAATGGTATGTTTAACACTATTTTCCGTATTAATGTTCCATGGTTAGAAAAAGGAAATATCTTTGCTTTTGAAGCTTTATTGCCACTATTAATTCATGGTATATGAGCAGGACTTGCATTTAACATTTTAATATTCACAACAGCGATGCTTTCAGTTGACAAAAACCTTTATAAGTCAGCATCAATTGATGGAATTGGTGGAGTTAAACAATTTTTTACAATCACACTACCATCAATAAAATCAGCTACTACATTTCTAATTACAATGGGAATTATTAATGGTGTTAAAGTGTTTCCACTTGCATTATTTAACAACAGACCTATTGATGCTATTGCTAATGGTGCTTCATCACTTATGCTTTATGTATATCATATGACTAAATTAGGAAATGATGCTTTATCATCGGCATCTGCTGTTATGTTATTTGTGATTGGGTTTACATACTCATTAATTATTAGAAGAGGATTCAACGCAGTAATACACGCGTCAATTAACTTAGGAGAATCAAATGTTTGGAACAAAATTAAGAATTCGCCAGTGATGATCGAATATCAAGCTAAGAAAGAATAAAGAAACTACTGCAAATCAAGTAAGAGATAATTCCATAGCTTCATTAGTTACTTGATCATTTCTTAAGATTGCCATTTTAGTATTCTTCGCTGCTATTGTCCTCTTCCCGTTTTTCTATATGTTAACTATCTCATTTATGCCTAAATCACAAGCTGAAGAATTACAAAGTCACTTTAGCTTCTGGCCTAAATCTTGAGAATGACAAAACTATGTTGAAGCTGCCAAAGGTAGCGACAATAGTAAGGGCTACTGATATGCCTTTTGACTTACATTTGCAAACGTGATCTTTTCAATTGTTTTAAAAATCTTTGTAACAATGCTTTGCGGATATGCATTTTCACTCAAAAAATGAAGAGGCAAGGAAATAATGTGAGGATTTTTCATCTCTCTATTAGTTCTTCCAGAAGTTGCCTTGCTCTTCGGTCAATATAAAGTTGTTATTTCATTAGATAATCAATTTGATGTTCTTAAAAGTTTTATGGGTGCCATAGCAATGATAGCATTGCCATTTGTCGCATCAATATTTAATGCTTTAATGTTTAGAAATGCTTTTGAAGCAATTCCAGGCAGAATTAAAGAAGTTGCTATGGTTGACGGAGCTGTTGGCGCAAAATATCTTTTCAAAGTGGCTATGCCTATGGTTCAACCAACAACCTTAACTATAATTATTCTTACAACCTTAGCATCATGAAACTCATACTTATGACCTGCCTTACTATTTACAGGTAAGGGTTATGAAATTATGTCAGTTTGACTATTCGAAGTTGGACGTGAAGATATAGATAATGTAACTAGAATTCATCAAAATATAAAAATGGCTGGTGCTGTGTTAGTTATTCTACCAATGTTTGTATTTTACTTCGTATTTAGAAAAAGAATTATGGCATCAATTTCTAGACAAGGTAGCGCTATTAAAGGTTAATGGAAGGATATTACAATGAAGAAAGTTCAGATTAAACGCCTTACAATTGTATGATCAATTCTTGCATTATTAGCCTTAATTTGCATTATATATTGTTCAATAATTATTCATAATGCATTATTTATAATTGATATAAACAATTTTGTTTCTTTAGATGCTAGTGTTATAGGCCAAGCTAGATATCAAATGGCCTACTCTATTGCTGGTATTGCTATTTCAATAATAATACTATCAATCGGTGTTTTTATTGCTTATGCAGGAATAAAAAGCTGAAATTACAAAGCTATTTTATAGAGGTATTATGAAAAATAACATTAAAAGAACATTATTAATCACTTCATCTGTTTCTGCTTTTGCATTGCCAGTTATTTCAGCTAGCTGCATTCATAAATTAAGCCCTAGCATATTACTTGCTAAAAAGTTTTTAAAAACAAATCCAATATCTAATGCTAATAACAAGCAGCACATTGATTTTCGAATTAAGTTCTTAAAAGATTTAGCTTCCAAGCAAGCCGATTCAAGAAAAAAGAACGAATATGAAGTCAGAGCAAACAACATTGAAAGCGTCAAAGAAAAATTACATAAAGAAATTGCCGAAACAAAATATTTATACTTTGCGAATGATATAAAGTCACTAACAATTACTTTTAGAAACCTTTCATCTATTGTTAGATCAAAAGTACACCATGAAGATCTAAAAGTTATTTTAAGAGGCTATTTTGATGGCACACCATATTTATCAACCTTTTTAGATATAGAAGATGAATTAATTAAACAGAATAATGCAAATGCATATGGTTCATCTTTATCTGAATTTAATCCTTTGGTTAAGCCTTATAGCCAAACTTCCAATTACTTCTCAGAAAAGTTTCTTTCATTTATTGAAGATGCAAATAAGAACAATGCTAAGCCTTCAGAAGTTATACAGCACGTGCTTCAGATCTATAAGGACAACCATATAAGAATTAATAAAAACAATAATGAAGAGGGTTATCTTTTAGCACTTCCACCCGTTAATTTCTTAAGAAATTATGACCTATCATATAATGATAAGATTTTAACTCCTGTTCCATTATTTAAAAAAGAAATTAAGCAAGACAGTGAAAAATGAAATGAATTCATTGCCAATACTTCAGAATTTTTAGAAAAAAATTCAGACTTATTATCTGAAATGCTTGATGATGATTTCAATTTAGATGCTGACAAGGAAAGATTTGAAAAGTACTATGACACTATGAAAAATTATGGTACTACTTCAATACAGATTGTTAAATTAATTCAAGACATTTTATTCATTAACGGTTGACGTGTTCCAACATACATATCAGCTAGATTAGTAAAAAATGAAGAAACTAAGAAATATGATTTCAAATACTTCCTAGAAGTGTTGGAAAACACAGCAGAACCTAATAAAAAATCAAGTTACAAAATTTATGATATTATCAAAGACTTTGACTTAGATAACCAAGATAAAAAGGTTACTGTTAGTCCGCAAGATCAATACTTACCAACTCAATTAGATAAATGAGTTGATGAAATAAAAGATCTTGATATGATTTCTAATTATGAAGAAATAGTTGAATATAGCAAATTAAAGCCTGCTGTAACTACTATTGAAGAGCTAAAAGCTGAAATTACAGATCTTAAAAAAGAGCTAGAAACTGCTTCAGATGAAGGAAAAAAGAAGAGCTTGCAAGGACAAATAAAAGAAAAAGAAGAAGAGCAAAAGAAAGCTGAAGAAGAGCTTAAAAAATCTAAAGCCGAACAATTAGAAGTGGCTAAAAAGTTTTTAGAGAAAATTAATTTAGGTCAAAAAATATCTAAACTTAGTTAACAATGAAAAAGCAACATGTAGATCACATGCTGCTTTTTTATATTTGCCTATAAAACAGGCAAATTGGGCTTAAAATTCTCCATCTCACTCAAACTCATACTCTAGGATTCTGACAGTATCTCCCGGCTTTATGTCATACTTAAGCAAATCATCTCAAACACCTATTTTTTTAAGCATTGTATTAAACCGTATTAAATTATCATAACTAACTAACGGAATTTTGTGATATATTTGCTCTATTTTAGGCCCAGTTATTTCAAAAAATCCTGTATATGGATTTGATATTGTATAATCTTCTTCTAATTTAATTTCAACAACCGATTCTTCTTCATCCCCTTCTTCAGTTGGTGTCATTTTTGTCTCTTCTAATACTTTCCAAATTTTGCCTTTTAATTCATCTAAATTACTGCGTTCAATAGCACTTATTTCAACTACATCAACATCAGGATATTTATCCTTAAATGCGTCAACTCTTTCCCGAAAACCCTGTAAATCTGACTTATTAGCAACAACTACTTTGGATTTGTTAGCTAATTTTTTACTATATTCTTCTAATTCTTTATTAATTACTTCAAAGTCTTCAATTGGATCTTTTTCATCAGAACCAAAGTCAATTATTTGTACAACAACTCTGCATCTTTCAATGTGTCTTAAAAACTGAATTCCTAGTCCTTTTCCTTCTGAAGCGCCCTTAATTAATCCTGGTAAATCTGCTACTGTAAAAGAATGATCATGATATTTAACTAAGCCTAATTGAGGAACTAATGTGGTAAATTCATACTCAGCAATTTTAGCTTTGGCATTTGATATGGCGCTAAGTAGTGTGCTTTTGCCAGCACTAGGTTTTCCTATAATACCAACATCAGACATTACTTTAAGCACAATATGAGCTAAATACTTTTCTCCAGGTGTTCCATTTTCACAAATTCTTGGTGCAGTATTTCTACTGCTTTTAAATTTGGCATTCCCTCTGCCACCTAATCCACCTTGAGCAACTAAATATTCTTTTTCTTCTACTATATCAGCAACCAATTTATCATTTTTATACACCATTGTGCCAATCGGAACCTTTACATATGTGCTTTTGCCAGTTGCTCCATAAAGGTTTTTAGGTCCGCCATTAATGCCATCTTCTGCACTAATTTGCTTATTTCCATAAAGCGAAAGTAAGGTATTCTTTCCTTTATCACCTACAAAATAGATGTTTCCGCCTTTACCACCATCACCGCCATCAGGGCCACCCTTATCAACGTGAGCTTCTCTTCTGAAAGAAATAATTCCATCTCCGCCTTTTCCTGCTATTAAAGTTAGTTTAATCTCATCAATAAATTTAGCCATATAAACACCGCCTTATTACTTTCAAAATTTTAACAAAATTTTAATATCGTTAATATTGCACAAATTTTAAAAAAGCCATAATGCCTATAAAATAGGCAAAAATGGCCAACTATTATTCTTCTTTTTTACTTAAGTTGCCTTGGAATTTTTGTATATAGTCCAAAATTGCATATCCTAAACCATGTTCTTGCACATCTTTAGTTACAAAGTTAGCTCTTTTCTTAACTTCATCCTTTGCATTATCCATAACATATGAATAATTAAACTTTTTGAACATACTAAAGTCATTTTCGCTGTCACCTATGACCATAATTTCATCTGTACTGTAGTCTTTTAGTACATTATCAAGCATTCACATAATTGCATTGCCTTTAGATTCTTTTATCGGTAAGATTTCTAAATTCATATGTGTTTTTATTAGCTTACATTTTAGTTTTGAAAGCTCAGCCATAAGTTCATCAATTTTGTCAAAGTTTTCAAAATACACTTCCATTTTAGCTATTGGCTTTATGTCTGATTCGCCTTTATACATAGTGAATTGGTCAAAGCTTTCATATCTGTAATAAATTTTATTTAGAAACTCTTTTTCATTTTCTCTAAAAGCATAAAAAATATGGCTTGACCAAGCTGCTGCTGGAATATTTTTTTCTCAAAAAATCTTAAATATTTGTTTAACTGCATCAGCATCAATGTAGTCTTCTTTAACAAATTTACCGTTTTTATAATCGTAAATTTGTGCTCCGGATGAGCCTATAATATAGTCAGCATCGGTAAGTTTTGCTAATTTTAACATTCTAGGGCAAATAGGATTACCAGTTGCTATATTGAAGCTTATTTGATATGACTTAATAATATCTAGGTTGAAATTAGATACGTAATTATCACGTGAGTAAATGGTGCCATCCACGTCACTAAAAACAATGCCTTTTTTTAGCATATGCCCTCCTTATTTCTTATAAAAAGTATATATATTAACAAATGTCATTAAATAATATAAAAATTAGCAAAAAACAATAGAAAATAAACAATTATTTTATCAAATATTTACAGATTACCAAAGCGTTTATATAGGCAAAACATACCCCCATTATGTTAAAATATATATGATAGTTTTATTTATATAATAAAGCATATTATGTAGGCTCTAATAAAATATAAATCACACATTTAATCAGATTTTTATTAGATTCATAAATTTTAATATTGCATTAAGGAGAAAATATGACACCACACATAAATGCACCAAAAGGATCAATTGCTAAATTAGTTTTAATGCCTGGTGACCCTTTAAGAGCAAAGTATATTGCTGAAACATTTTTAGATGAAGGATATGAATTAGTAAATACAGTTAGAAACGTTTTTATGTACACAGGTACATACAAAGGCAAAAAAGTTTCTATAGCTGCTAGTGGAATGGGTTGCCCATCAATTGGTATATATAGTTATGAATTATTTAAGTTCTATGATGTTGACAAAATTATTAGAGTTGGTTCTACAGGTGCCTATGTAGAAGACTTAAAATTATATGACACAGTATTAGTTGATTCAGCTTACGCTGATTCAAACGCTTTTAGAAAATTAGTGTTAAATGACCACTCATTTGTGGCTTATCCAAGTGCTTCACTAAATGAAGAAATTAAAAAATCAGCTGAAAAGCTAGGAATTGAAATAAAAACAGCTAGAACTCATTCTTCTGATGTATTTTACTCATCAGTGCCCCTTAGTGAAAGAATAGCTGAATCACAAGCTGCTTGTGTGGAAATGGAAAGCTATGCACTATTTACAAATGCTGAAAAATTAGGAAAGCAAGCTGCTTGCTTACTAACAGTTAGTGATAACTTAATTACACACGAAGAAACAACACCTGAAGAGCGCCAAACATCATTTAATAATATGATGAAAATAGCTTTAGAGTTAGCATAATTAACTATTAGGAACAAAATGCGTATTGTTGATTTAATTGAGAAAAAGAGATTAGGTAAAGCTCTTAGCAACAGCGAAATAGACTTTTTATTAGGTTCATATGTCAAGGGACAAACTCCTGATTATCAAATGGCTGCTTTTTTAATGGCTGTAATGTTTCAAGGAATGGAATCAGCTGAATTAGCTTACTTTACTAAATTTATGATGCATTCAGGCGATGTAATTGACCTATCAGATATTCCTGGCATAAAAGTTGATAAGCACTCAACTGGTGGTGTAGGTGATAAAACAACACTAGCTGTTGCTCCTATTTGCGCAGCTTTAGGAGCTCCCGTTGCAAAAATGTCAGGCAGAGGTCTGGGTCATACAGGCGGGACAATTGATAAATTAGAATCAATTCCGGGCTTTACAGTTGAACTTAGTGATGCTCAATTTAAAAAGCAAGTTAAAGAACACAAAATTGCTGTAATTGGACAAAGCAGTTCATTAGTCCCTGCTGATAAAAAAATATATGCCTTAAGAGATGTTACTTCATGTGTACAGTCAATTCCACTTATAGCTTCTAGCATAATGTCTAAAAAACTTGCAACTGGTAGCGATGCAATTTTATTAGATGTTAAATGTGGTAATGGTGCATTTATGAAAACGCCTGAACTAGCAAGAGAATTATCTAGAACAATGATTTCAATTGGTAAAGAGCTAAATGTTGATGTAAGAGCTGAAATTACAAATATGTCTAGACCAATTGGCAGGGAAATAGGCAATAAAAATGAAGTTTTAGAAGCTATTAGAACACTTCAAGGCAATGGTCCATCTGACTTTAAGGAATTAGTTTATTCGTCATGTGCAACCATTATGGAGCAAGCTAAAATTGCTAAGTCACATGAAGAAGGCTTAAAATTAGTTGATGAAGTTATTAAAAATGGTAAAGCATTAGAAAAATTTTATGAATTCATCAAATTACAAGGCGGTGATACTGAAGCGTTAAAAAGCCCTTCATTTTGATGTCCAAAATATTCATTTGATATCTATGCAGATAGCAGTGGATATTTAGAAATTTTTGATGCTCTAACATTTGGAATTGTTGCAATGAAGCTTGGTGCTGGTAGAGCAACTAAGGAAGATAAAATTGACTTTGAAGCTGGTATTACATTGCACAAAAAGACCAATGAAACAGTCGCAAAAGGCGATAAGCTATTTACACTCTACTCTTCAAAAGAAATTAATTCAGTCCTAAAAGATGAATTATCAAAAGCATACAGAATTGGCACAGTGCAAGTTGAAAATAAAATTATTATTGACAGACTAAAATAGAGGAATGAAATGAAAATTGATTACAACAAAATGATTGACCACACATTTTTAAAGGCTGAAGCTACGAAAGCAGATATTGATAAATTAATTGCTGAAGCAAAACAATATAACTTCAAAACAGTGTGTGTTAATTCTTCATATGTTCCATATGTAAAAGAACAGTTAAAGGGAACAGATATTGGCATTACTTCAGTTATAGGTTTCCCTTTGGGCGCAATGCTTACAAACTGCAAAGCATATGAAGCTTCAGAAGCTATAAAAGCTGGTGCTGATGAAATTGATATGGTTATCAACATTGGCAAGCTAAAAGATAAAGACTATGACTATGTGCTTAAAGACATTATGGTTGTAAAACATGCCTGTGGAAAGCATATTCTTAAAGTTGTTGTTGAAACAGCGCTTCTAACTAAAGAAGAAATAGAAAAAGTTACTGAAATTGTTATGCAATCAGGTGCTGAATTTATCAAAACATCAACCGGTTTTTCAACTCGTGGTGCGAGCTTAGAAGATGTTAAAATAATGAAATCAGTTTGTGGTGACAAACTATTAATTAAAGCTGCTGGTGGTATATCAAATAAAGATGATATGGTTGAAATGTACCAAGCAGGTGCAACTAGATTTGGCACAAGCAGATCTGTTGCTATAGTTGAAGGCAAAGAGTCACACGGTGGCTACTAAAAACATAATAAAAAACTGAAATGGAGCAAAATCCATTTTCAGTTTTTTTATTTATCTTTAGGCATAATTCCATCAGTATTTGCTGATATAAGTTTTAAAAATTTGTCTATTTTTAAACTTGCAGATCCAACCAAAAAGCCGTTTAAATTAGGCAAATTAGTAAAATCATTTATATTTTTATCACTAACACTGCCACCATATAAAACAGGTACTTCAGGGCTAGTTAACTTATGAATTAGTGCGCTGACATTTTCAACTTCTTCAGGAGTAGGGGTTATTCCAGTGCCTATCGATCATACTGGTTCATAAGCTATAATAACTTTGTGAATATTAACCTCATCTAAAAGAATTTGCAACTGCTTGTGAATAGCTTCTTCAGTTCTACCAGCATCTCTGTCTTCTTTAGATTCACCAATGCAGATAATAGGTGTTATGTCATATTTTACTGATTGCTTTATTTTTAAATGAGTTGATTCATCATTTTCATGGTTGCTGTGGTATCTTCTTCTTTCTGAATGCCCACATAAAGCATATGAAACATTGATATCTCTAAGCATTCTTGCACTTACTTCTCCAGTAAAAGCGCCCTCTTCATTTTTAGACATATTTTGACTGCATAATTTAAGTTCAGGAATCTTATTTGTAAAATAAGCAGGCAAATTACATTGTGAAGGTGCTACACCAAAAATGTTATTATCAATGTAAGGAACTAATTCAGGATTAGCTTTACGAAACTTTTTGTATTCGATAGCAAACTCATCAAAAAAGTTTAATGTTTCTGTAAATGTTTTATACATTTTTCAATTGCCAATTACTATAAATTGCTTCATTTTATCTCCTTGTTTTAAGAGCATATATAACAAAATGATGAATATTTTTTGATTAGTGCATTTATAATTATTATATTAAAACATATTATTTAATATTGTTCAATATGTAGAAAGATATTATGAAAAATAAATTAAATAAGTTCTTTATACTAACCCCATTAGTTGCTTTTCCATTAGTTTTATCTGCTAGGTGCAATAATAACAGCACTAATCAAAGCGATAATAGTACAAAGTCAATAAGTGAGCTTATAAAACAGTATAAAGTTGAAGTGGACAAAATTGAAAATGATTTTTTAGCCAAAAAAGTTAATAACTCATTTCACTCAGACAATGCAGAAACAAAAAACTTTTTCAATATTACACTATATGACAATTTAATTAAAAATATTATTGACCCTAATGCTTCTTATGACATCGATAAGCAAATGCAAAAGTTTTATGATTTGGTTAAGAATGACGAATCAGTCTATAAAACAGTCAAAGGCACATTTTTTGACTATGCTCACGATGCACAAGTAGCTAAAATAACTAAGGCCTTAGTTGGCTTAACTAATGACCTAAATGTACAAGTAGTAAATAACTCTAATAAGTTTTTTGACGACTTTAACAATAGAAGTTCCAAAAATAGTTCAAAAATTATTTATTTTGCACTTCCGCAATTAAGTGAATCATCAACTTTTTTTACTAACAAAGAGTGAACTGAATGAATACAAGATGACTATAGAACTGTTTATAGCTCGTTAATTAATTTCAATAAGTCTTCTTTAATAGAACCATCACAATTTAAAACTGATTTAATAAAAATATATGATTCTAATACAGGAGAAAACTCAAGTCACGATCACTCACATGCTACATATAGCATGATCTGAGAGTTATCTAATTATTTAAATACTTTTCACGAGATAGCTTCAAAGCTAAAGTATGATGAATCGGTTTCTAAAATTAAAAATGTGCTAAAAGATAAGCCTGAAATTTTGAAGGCTTTTGTTGAATTAACCAATAAAACAGACTTATTGGTAAAAAATTCAGAACTAAGTAAACTTAATCCTCTTTACGAAAAAGCAAGAAATGCTTATAAATTATTGGATAGTATTAAGATTGCTTTAAAAAGAATAGCCGATGCTGTAAAGCTAGATGATAGTACAATTAGTAAAATTTTACCAAGCTAAAATAAAAAACGAGTGGGTTGAAAAGTTCACTCGTTTTTTAATTGCTAAAATGCAAAGAATGTGTTTGCATATCAAAAGACTTGTTTTGTTGGTATTATTTGCTTATCAACTAAGACAACATATGTAATTGCTCAGGCAGCAATAAGAACTAAAAATATATCTCTTCAGGTTGGAATAATTAATCTATATTTAGTTCTTTTAGCATATGGATTGTATCCTCTGGTTTCCATTGCGTTTGATAAGTCTTCAGCTTTTGAAAATGCAGTTACAAATAATGGGATAATTAAAGTTGTAAATGACTTAACTTTATCTTTAAATTTACCGTTTTTAAAGTCAACGCCCCGGCTAGCTTGGGCTTTAGTAATTCTTTGTGCTTCTTCTAATAATGTAGGAATAAATCTTAAAGCAATATAAATTATCATTACTATTACGTGAGTTGGAATAAATAATAATTTAAGCGGTAATAATAAATCGTCAATTGCTTTTGATAAAAGCATTGGCTTAGTTGTGTTAATCATTAAGCTAGTTGCCATAATCATAATATAAACACGTACTACAAGACCTAATGTTCTAGCAATTACTTCTCATGAGATATGGAAGCTTTTACCTAAATGAATAGGAAGCGGATATCACTGTTTTAAGGCCTTATACTTCTCAGTTCACTGTCCAGCTGAATCATAAACATCAACTTTCATAGTATAGATATTAACTCAGAAAAGGAAGAACCCAATAAGTAGTGGCATTATTCATAGTCTTAAAAATGCTGTTGGGCTTTTAGTTTCGATTAAGTATAAAACTAGTAAAGGAACTAAAATTATGCCTAATGTTATAAAGTCTTTAGCAACAAAAGTTAAAACAATGTAAATTATGATGAATACAATTTTGAATCTAGGATCCATTCTATGAACAACTGTGTCGTTCATCATATAGCGACCGTAATTACTGTTCATCTTTGACCCCACCCTTATTTTTATTACTCATATGTTTATTGATAAAATCAGCTAATTCATCAATTGAGGTAACTCTAGGAACTTTTATTCCATTGGCTTCTAATTTTGATACAAAATCTAAAAGCTTTGGTGGTTCCATATAATTATTTTTCAAAAATTCAATATCTCTTAATACATCGTGTGTATCACCATCTTTTACAATTTGCCCATCTTTGAAAGCTAATACTCTTTGTGAGTATTCTAAAACATTATCCAAGTCATGAGTTACAATAATAACCGTTTTTCCTTGATTATGAAGCTCTTTGAAAATATTTAATATTTCAATAACTCCGACTGGGTCTAATCCTGCAGTAGGTTCATCAGCAATGATGAAATCTGGTTCCATTGCTAATATTCCTGCAAGAGCAACTCTTCTTTTTTGACCACCAGATAATTCAAATGGTGAACGTTTTAGAAACGATTCATCAAGCCCAACTAATTTAATATATTTAGCAGCTCTTTCAAATGCTTCTTGTTTGCTAATACCAAAACTTCTTGGTCCAAATGCAATGTCTTTTTCAATAGTTTCTTCAAATAGCTGGTATTCAGCAAATTGAAAAACAACTCCAACTCTTTTACGAATATCTTTAGCTTTCTTAACTTTTTTTCTGCGAGTAGGTTTAACTATAAAACTATCAATGAATTTTTCTTTTTTGCCTGTTTTACGGTCAAGTTTGTCATTTTCAAAAACTCATTCTATTTCGCCATTGCTTGGTAATAATAAAGCATTAAGGTGTTCAATAAAAGTTGTCTTGCCACTTCCAGTTTGCCCTATTACCCCAATGAACTCACCTTGCTTAATTTCAACATTTACACGGTCTATTGCATTAAGTTCATAAGGAGTTTTAGCTAAAAATGTGTGCACTAAGTCTTTAACAGTTATTTGCATATTTGATCTAATAACTCCTGTTCGTGATATGTTGGTTTTACACCATTAATTTTTTCGCTTAATTTATAAATAAAAGGAGAGTCAATTTTAGCTAATGACAGAATCTCTTTGTTGTTTAATATTTCACTAGGAGAACCAGCTGCTATTATTTTGCCTTCAGAGAACACTAAACAATAATCAGCTAAAATAGCTTCATCCATATCATGGGTTATTGATATAAGTGTTTTCTTTCTCTCTTTTTGCACTGCATTAATGATATTAAGCACTTTTCTCTTGCCCAATGGATCAAGCATACTAGTTACTTCATCAAAGATAATAATGTCAGGGTCTAAGGCTAAAACAGATGCAATAGCTACACGTTGTTTTTGTCCACCAGAAAGAGATTGGGGACTTTTTTCTAAGTAATTGCCCATCCCAACTTTTGTAGCTAATTCATCAATAATAGGTTTCATTTCCTTTCTAGGAACACGTTTGTTTTCTAATCCAAAAGCAACATCATCTTCAACAGAAGCGCCGATAAATTGGTTATCTGGATTTTGAAAAATAATTCCTATTTTACTTCTTATTTCTCTAATAGTTTCCTTGCTTATAGTTGTGCCATCTAATTCAATTTTTCCGTCAGCTGGCTTATATAGTGCAACTAGTAATTTAGAAAATGTACTCTTGCCAGAGCCATTGTGTCCTAAAATTGCTACATACTTGCCACTCTCAATTTCTAAATTAAGATTGTTAATAGCATATGCACTAGCGCTTGGATATTTAAACATTAAGTCAGTTACTTTGATCATAATGTACTTATTATACTACCAAAACAAATTTTAAAAGTTTAACTTTTTAAACTATTTTAAAGGCTGAAAAGTAAAAAAAATGATGCTTAAAATAGCATCATTAAGTCAAAAGGAATTTTGCAACTTTTGCATAAATTGCAAAGCATTATTATTAAAAGAAAGTGGGTAAGGAAAATTAAACTAATTCAATAATAGCCATAGGTGCATTGTCACCTTGACGGTTAACTAACTTGTAAATTCTAGTGTAGCCACCATTACGTTTTGCGTATGATGGTGCGATTGTGTCGAATAAGTGTTTTAGTACATCTTTCTTGCCCTCTTCTACTAATGTAGGACGCAAGAAACTTGCACAGATTCTACGGTTTGCAAGAGTTGGGTTTTTTGCCTTAGTAATTAATTTTTCTGCATGTCTACGTAATTCTTTAGCACGTGTTAATGTAGTTGTTATGCGACCGTTAGCAAATAATTCACTAACTAATGTTCTCATAACACCTTTACGTCATTTAGCGTCACGACTGTAAATTTGTGTTGGATTAGCCATTATTCATCTCCTTTATTTAGAGTGAAGCCATTTACCTTTAAACATTCTTGAATTTCATCTAATGATTTTCTACCTAAGTTCTTAGTTTGTTCTAATTCTTCTCAAGTCATAGCAGCCACTTCAGAAGCTTTTGTTTTGCCAATTCTCTTAAGTGCGTTTAATGAACGTACAGATAGTCCTAATTGGTTAATATCAACATCGTTTTCAATTGGTTCATCGTTTTTAACTTTTTCTTCTTCGAAGACATCAAGTTTCATTGAATCAACATCACCAACAGCCATAAAGTGAGCAACTAAAATCTTGCAAGCTTGATTTATAGCGCTTTTGGCATCAATGGTACCGTCAGTTTTAATTGTGAATAATAATTCTTCTTCAATTTTGTTGCTAGATGTATTTAGTTCTTTAACAGTATAACTGCATTTTTCAACAGGACTAAAATTGCTGTCAACAGCTATAAATAAACCTTTTTTAATGTTTGATTCAATTTTTGAAGCAAATAAAGAATCATTTTGTATGAATTTTTTATTGCTTTCGTTTGAGATAAAACCTCTGCCTGGTCTTAAGAATAATTCAATTACTAATGAACCTTTTTGTATGTTTGCTATTTCTTGGCTCTTGTTGATGATCTCAACTGAAGGGTTAGTTATTTCAATACTCTTAGATGTCACAATTCCTGGTTGTTCAGCTTTAATTGTAGCCTTAATAATTTCGCCATCTTTAACAAATTCAGGATTGTATTTGAATTTAACTTTCCTTAAGTTCATTATGATAGCTGTAACATCTTCTACAATTCCAGGAATAGTTTGAAACTCATGGCTAACACCTGAAATTTTGATTGCAAATAGTGCTAAAGAAGTAACGTTTGATAATAAAACTCTTCTTAGTGCAACTGCAACAGTATTGCCAAAACCTCTTTCAAGTGGTTTAAGTGAAAAGGTAACTTCATTTAAATTATTATTGATAGCAGAGTTACTTACTTGTAAGTAATCTAACTTAGACATTCTTTCCATAAGTGATACTCTCCTTTAATTATTTTCTCATTTTTTCACGCTTAAGAATACGTTTTGGTGGTCTAGTACCATTGTGAGGAACAGGTGTTACATCTTTAATTTCTGTAACAGTAATACCAGATACTTCTATTTGTTTTCTAGCAGCATCTTTACCTGCACCAATACCTTTAAGTTCAACTCTTACGCTTTTAATACCATGCTCTTTTGCAGCCTCTGATGCTGCTTGTGCAGCTAAACCTGCTGCATAAGGTGTTTTCTTTTTGGTTCCTTTATAGCCAATAGCACCAGAACTGCTTCATGCTATAACGTTACCTAATTCATCAGCAAATGTCACGATTGTGTTTTGATTAGTTGAGTGGATGTGTGCTACACCTTTAGTAATGTTTTTCTTTTTTGTTTTCTTAACAACTTTATTAGCCATAATTATTCTCCTAAATTAACTATTTAGTTGACTTCTTACCAGCAACAGTCTTTCTAGGACCTTTTCTAGTTCTTGCATTACTCTTGGTGCTTTGGCCTCTAACAGGAAGACCTTTACGGTGTCTAATTCCACGGTAGCACTTAACTTCCATTAAACGCTTAATATTTAATGAAACTTCTCTACGTAAATCACCTTCTGTGACATACTCTTTTGCAATTTCTCTAATTGCACTAAGTTGTGCTTCTGATAAGTCTTTAACTCTGATGTTTTCGTCAATTTTTGCTTTTGCACATATTTCTTGTGCACTTGTTCTACCAATACCATAGATGTATGTTAATGAAATAACTACACGCTTGTTATTTGGGATTTCTATATTTAAAATTCTTGCCATCTATTTTTATCCTTGTCTTTGTTTATGTTTAGGGATAGAGCAAATTACCCTTATAACACCTTTACGTTTGATAATACGACAATCTTTACACATTCTCTTTACGCTAGCTCTAACTTTCATAAATTAGCAAATCTCCTATCTATTGTGCCGATATGTAATACGCCCTCTTTGTAAGTTGTAAGGGCTTAATTCAACATCGACTTCATCACCAGGTAAAATTCTTATGCGATTAACACGCATTTTACCTGAGATATTAGCTTTAATATCTTGTCCACTTTCTAAAGTTACTAAATATTCATCTGTTGAATATATTTCTTTTACTTTTGCTCTAATTTTAATAGCGTCCTTTGCCATTTTTATTAGATTCCTTTCGTTAACACAACACCTTTACCATTTTTGATTAAAACCGTATGTTCATAGTGAGCAGTATTTAGTCCACTTGCGCTAACAACAGTTCATTTATCTTTTTTAACATATACTCTGTCAGATTTTTGCAAGATCATAGGTTCAATGCATATCACCATATTATCTCTTAATAAGATGCCAGTTCCTTTTTTACCATAATTAGGTATATAAGGATCTTCATGCAATTCTTTTCCTATGCCATGACCAGTGTAGTCTCTAGGTGTGTATAAATTATTATTCTTAATTACTTGACCAATAGCATAACTAATATCGCCAACTCTTGCGCCTGGCTTAATAGCAGCTAAACCTGCTTCAAATGCTAATTTGGCTACTTCAATAATTTTGCTATCGCTTTCAGTAATTTTGCCAACACCTTTAGTAAAGGCGCTGTCACTTTTATATCCATGATAGTCGCATCCTAGGTCAATTTTGACAATGTCACCTTCTTTAATGACATAGTTTGAAGGAATGCCGTGGATAAGTTCGTCATTTACAGAGATGCAGGCTGTGGCTGGAAAACCATATAAACCTTTAAATGCAGGTTTTGCTCCTCTTTTAATTATTTCATTAAAAGCATGACGATCTAATTCTTTTAATGAAACTCCTGGTCTTACAAGGTCATATAAAATTTCTTTGACCTCCGCCAGGATCTTGCAGCTTCTAGAAATTAATTCAATCTCACGACTGCTTTTGATTGATACCATACTAATTAATTCCTAACTTTAATTGTGAATTTTTGCTATTACTTTGTTAATGAATTAACAATTAAATCAGCTAGTGCTTTTGGGTCATTATTAGCATCAAAAACATATACTTTATTTTTATAATGTTCTAATAATGGGCCTGTTTGTTCTTTGTAAACCATTAATCTATTCTTAATTGATTCAGGCGAATCGTCTTTACGAGTAATTAATGGAGTTCCACATTTATCGCAAATATCCCCCTTAGAAGAAGGCATAAAATCAATATGAAAACTTGCTTTACAATTTGGACAAAAACGCCGTCCAGATAGCCTTTTTAGTATCAACTCTTCACTAGCTCTAAGCTCTATTACTTCATATTTAAAATAATGTAGACTATCCAAAAATTCAACTTGCGAAAGTGTACGTGGATAGCCATCTAAGATTACAATTTTACCTAATTTATTGTAATTTTCTAAAGCTCTTGCCACTATTTCATTAGTAATGTCATCTGGAACATAGCCACCTGATTCAACAATAGAAGATACCTTTTTACCTAATTCACTTGCTGAAGCAATTTCAGCCCTGAATATGTTGCCAGTTGATAAGTGAACTAATCCATACTCTTTAGCAATTATTGATGCTACTGTTCCTTTGCCAACACCAGGAGGCCCCATAAAAACTAAGTTTTTAATATTTTTATCTTCTACCATAATAAACCGTCCTCTGATTTAGGTAAATTACTTTTGCTTGGTTTATTTTCTACTTCAGTATCAAAAGCACTATTGTAAGTAGTTTTAGACTCAGCAATGTTTTCAGAAACAATTCTTGATAAACGCTTTTGTTTTGAAAGTTGGCTTGATTTTATTCTTGCTCTGAATTGATCAATTGTTTCAATTGAAACTGATACTAAAATCATCATGCTAGTTCCACCAAATGACATTGCTGCAGGTATAGCTAATGTAATAACCATAAGATATTGGAATGAAACCAAAATAACTAAATAAAAAGCACTAAAAGTTGAAAGTCTCATTACAACGCTGATTAAGTAATCTTCAGTTTGCTCACCTGGTTGGATACCAGGAATAAATGTTGAGTTTTTAGTAAAGTCTTCAGCAATTCTATCAACGCGCGATTGTTGCAATCCCATAATGAATGTGAAAAAGAAAGTAAATACAACTAAAAGACTTAGGCCTAACGGTTTTGAAAAGTCCATATTTTCTCTTATTCATATCGCGGCTGTGTTAGTGTTTGGAAGTATTCTAGCAATTAATATTGGCAAGGAAACAAACATTGATGCAAATATAATTGGCATAACTCCAGCAGGATTAAGTTTAATTGGAAGTTTGCCCATATCCTTGACGCTCTTGCTTCTTCCAGCACCGATTTGTTGTATTGGGATATGTCTTTCTGCTAAGTAAACAACAATTATGACAAATAATAGTGCCAAATAGACAAATAAGTAAGTTAAGAACTTTAAAACTCCAACTACTATAGCTGAGCTTTCTGTATCACTTACATAAACTCCCCAGGCTGTTTGAAACTGATTAGGCAACTGAAAAGCTATACCTACAAAGATAATTAAACTAGTTCCGTTTCCAATACCTTTGTTAGTTATTTGCTCAGCTATAAAAAGTGAAAACAATGAGCCACCAATTAAAATAAGAGGCAATAAGAAATAAGTTACCAAGTTTTTGTTTAATCCATATGGATCAATTCTAATAAAAGGATTATCACCACTACTTAGCGCTATTGTAAGCATAAATGACTGTGGAAAAGCAATAATAAGTGTTAATACACGTGTTATTATGTTAATTTTTCTTCTACCTTCAGGTCCTGATTGTGAAAGTTTTTGCATTGCCGGAAAAGCTTTAGTTTGCAATAAGGACATAATTAAAGAAGCATTAATAAAAGGACTAATTCCAAGCGCCACTAGTGAAAATTGTCTAAGTCCACCGCCACCAATAAGGTTTAGTGTACTAAGAAAGGTGTCATTATCAATTGAATTTCTTATGTTGCTGAATGTAACAAAAGGAGACTTAACTGTAGTCATAATAAGGTAGATTGCTAAAAGCGCAGCTGTATAAAGAAACTTTTTAGTAATTTCCTTTGTACTTCATCACTCGTTTCATTTCTTACCAAACTTATAGAAAAACTCACGAATTTTTAGTCCAGAATTCTTCATACTTCTCCTTCATTATCACATAAACTACAGCACACATAACCTATATAAAATATATGTTATATTATAATGAATTTACTTAAAATTTAAAGCCTTTTTATTTGATAGTTTAGGCAAAAATTATACTGTTTATCATTTAAAAAAATAACACACAAAAATTTCCTATAGCACTGTTTTATAGGAATTTTGGTCAATAAATAATTTGATATTTATGATACATACTGCTTTCAAAGATAAAAAATAAAAAAAGTGCCTTGGCACTATTATATTCTCTGAAAACTGAATAGTAATTTATATAATTCATTGAAATGTCTTAATCAACATCTCTACTTTTAAACCTTTCAATTTATTAGTACTGGTCAGCTCAACACATTACTGTGCTTACACATCCAGCCTATCAACCTCATAGTCTATAAGGAATTTCAAGGGAATACTAATCTCTGAGGAGGCTTCCCACTTAGATGCTTTCAGCGGTTATCCTTTCCGTACTTAGCTACCCAGCCATGCTCCTGGCGGAACAACTGGAACACCAGCGGTACGTCCACTCCGGTCCTCTCGTACTAAGAGCGGCTCTCATCAATATTCCAACGCCCACATCAGATAGGGACCAAACTGTCTCACGACGTTTTGAACCCAGCTCGCGTACCGCTTTAATGGGCGAACAGCCCAACCCTTGGAACCGACTCCAGCTCCAGGATGCGATGAGCCGACATCGAGGTGCCAAACCTTGCCGTCGATGTGATCTCTTGGGCAAGATTAGCCTGTTATCCCCAGGGTAACTTTTATCCGTTGAGCGACTGCCATTCCACAATGTACAGCCGGATCACTAAGTCCTGCTTTCGCACCTGCTCGACTTGTATGTCTCGCAGTCAAGCACACTTCTGCCTTTGCGCTCTACATACGGTTTCTGACCGTACTGAGTGTACCTTTGAACGCCTCCGTTACTCTTTAGGAGGCGACCGCCCCAGTCAAACTACCCACCACGCACTGTCCTCCCACCTGATTATGATGGTAAGTTAGAAATTCAACATAACAAGGGTGGTATTTCAAGGTTGACTCCACTGCTACTGGCGTCTCAGCTTCAAAGTCTCCCACCTATCCTACACATGTTAGGCCAAATTCCAATACGAAGTTATAGTAAAGCTCCATGGGGTCTTTTCGTCTTGATGCGGGAACCCAGCGTTTTCACTGGGACCATAATTTCACCGAGTCTAGTGTTGAGACAGTTGAGAGATCATTATGCCTTTCGTGCAGGTCAGTATTTAGCCGACAAGGAATTTCGCTACCTTAGGACCGTTATAGTTACGGCCGCCGTTCACCCGGGCTTCATTTCAACGCTTCGCATAAGCTAACGCATCCACTTAACCTTCGGGCACTGGGCAGGCTTCACCCCCTATACATCACCTTGCGGTTTAGCAGAGAGTTGTGTTTTTGATAAACAGTTGCCCCTCATAATTTACTGTGGCCTATGTGTTACCATAGGCGCCCCTTCTTGCGAACTTACGGGGTCATTTTGCAGAGTTCCTTAACACTAGTTTTCTCGCTCGCCTTAGAATACTCATCTTGGGGACGTGTGTCCGTTCTTGGTACAGGTTTCAATAAAATTAAGTTTAGAAGCTTTTCTAGGAAGCATGGAATTGGCAAATTCAGACAAAAGTCCTATGCATCATAGCTCCCAGTTATAGATTGCGGATTTGCCTACAATCACCAGTAACTACTTACCCCTAAATCCAATAATAGGTATGCTTATCCTTCTCCGTCACTCCATCACAATTAAAGAAAGTACAGGAATATTAACCTGTTGTCCATCGACTACGCTTTTCAGCCTCGCCTTAGGTCCTGACTAACCCTGGGTGGACGAACCTTGCCCAGGAAACCTTCCCCAATAGGCGTCGTAGATTCTCACTACGAATCGTTACTCATACCGGCATTCTCACTTCTTAGCGCTCCACTAGTCTTTACAGTCTAGCTTCATCGCCCTAAGAACGCTCCTCTAACGTACATAAATGTACCCGTAGCTTCGGTATCGTGTTTTACTCCCGTTACATTGTCGGCGCAAGGTCTCTTGACTAGTGAGCTATTACGCACTCTTTAAAAGATGGCTGCTTCTAAGCCAACTTCCTAGTTGTTTATGAAACCTCACAACCTTTCTGACTTAACACGATTTTGGGACCTTAGCTGACGATCTGGGTTGTTTCCCTCGCGAGCCGGGACGTTAGCACCCCGGTTCCGACTGCATAGCAATTCATAACGGTATTCAGAGTTTGATTATAGTCAGTACCCCTAGGCGAGGCCATTCCATATTCAGTGCTTTACCACCATTATTTAACACTACACGCTAGCCCTAAAGCTATTTCGAGGAGAACCAGCTATCTCCAAGTTCGATTGGAATTTCTCCGCTATTCACAAGTCATCCGGGCACGTTTCAGTGTACTACGGTTCGACCCTCCACTTAGGGTTAGCTAAGTTTCAGTCTGCTCATGAATAGGTCACCTGGTTTCGGGTGTACTCAAGCATACTAATCGCCCTATTAAGACTCGATTTCTCTACGGCTCCGCTTTTATCCGCTTAACCTTGCATGCTAAAGTAACTCGCCGGTCCATACTGCAAGATGTACGCCATCACCCATTAACGGGCTCTGACTAATTGTAAGTAAGTGGTTTCAGAGTCTATTTCACTCCCCTCTCGGGGTTCTTTTCACCTTTCCCTCACGGTACTAGTTCGCTATCGGTGTCTGGTTAGTATTTAGCCTTACCGGGTGGTCCCGGCAAATTCAGACAGGGTTTCACGTGCCCCGCCCTACTCAGGATACAGTCAAGAGATTTAATAATTTCGCATACAGGGGTATCACCTTCTGTGCCACTTCTTCCCAAAAGCTTCTGCTATTATTAAATTTTATAACTCTATGTAGTCTGTCCTATAACCCCATTTAAAATGGTTTGGGCTCTTTCTCGTTCGCTCGCCGCTACTAAAGAAATCATTATTTATTTTCTTTTCCTCTTGCTACTAAGATGTTTCAGTTCACAAGGTATCTCGCTTTATGTCCTATGTATTCAGACATAAGCAACTATGCATTACCATAGTTAGGTTTCCCCATTCGGAAATCCCCGTTTCATAGCACATTTCCAGCTCTACGAGGCTTATCGCAGGTAATCACGTCCTTCATCGACTTCCAGACCCAAGGCATCCACCACAAACTCTTCCTTATTTAAAAGTAGTATTTTCCTATTGTTGTTAGTTTTAGATGTGTATTTTAAGACATTTCAATGAATCATATTAAATATGACTTACTCGATGAATCAAAACAAATTAACCATTAATTTGATTTTTGATGTCGTTGTAAATATCGAAAAATATTTTACTATTCAGTTTTCAAAGAACATATGAGAGAATGTTCTCTCAAAACTAGATATATAGCTTTTGACCTATTAATAAAAGCCATGACGTTTATAAATAAATATAGGTCTAGTAATTTTGGTTATAAGTCTTTTTTATAGTGATAAAAGACAAGTGTACTCCGTAGAAAGGAGGTAATCCATCCCCACGTTCTCGTAGGGATACCTTGTTACGACTTAACCCCAGTCACCAGTCCTGCCTTAGGCAGTTTCTTTATAAACCGACTTCGGGCATTACCAGCTCCCATGGTTTGACGGGCGGTGTGTACAAGACCCGAGAACGTATTCACCGTAGCGTAGCTGATCTACGATTACTAGCGATTCCGACTTCATGAAGTCGAGTTGCAGACTTCAATCCGAACTGAGAACGGTTTTTTGAGGTTTGCTCCATGTCACCACTTCGCTTCTCTTTGTACCGTCCATTGTAGCACGTGTGTAGCCCCACTCGTAAGAGGCATGATGATTTGACGTCGTCCCCACCTTCCTCCCGATTACTCGGGCAGTCTCCTTAGAGTGCTCAACTAAATGGTAGTAACTAAGGATAAGGGTTGCGCTCGTTGCAGGACTTAACCGAACATCTCACGACACGAGCTGACGACAACCATGCACCATCTGTCATTCTGTTAACCTCCACTATGTCTCCATAGCTTTGCAGAAGATGTCAAGAGTGGGTAAGGTTCTACGCGTATCTTCAAATTAAACCACATGCTCCACCGCTTGTGCGGATCCCCGTCAATTCCTTTAAGTTTTATTCTTGCGAACGTACTACTCAGGCGGATCATTTAATGCGTTAGCTGCGTCGATGAGTTCCCCATCAACTAATGATCATCGTTTAGGGCGTGGACTACCAGGGTATCTAATCCTGTTTGCTCCCCACGCTTTCGTCTCTCAGTGTCAGTATATGCCCAGTTAGCTGCCTTCGCCATATTGATGTTCTTCCTTATATCTACGCATTTCACCGCTTCACAAGGAATTCCGCTAACCTCTACATAACTCTAGTCTGCCAGTATCCAACGCGTTTTGGGGTTGAGCCCCAAAATTTAACGCCAGACTTAACAAACAACCTACAGACGCTTTACGCCCAATAATTTCGGATAACGCTTGCAACCTATGTATTACCGCGGCTGCTGGCACATAGTTAGCCGTTGCTTTCTAATCAGGTACCGTCAAGGTAGCGTCATTTCCTACGCTACTTTTTCTTCCCTAACCACAGCAGTTTACAACCCATAGGGCCTTCATCCTGCACGCTGTGTCGCTCCATCAGACTTTCGTCCATTGTGGAATATTCCCTACTGCTGCCTCCCGTAGGAGTCTGGGCCGTATCTCAGTCCCAGTGTGGCGGATCAATCTCTCAACCCCGCTAAACATCATCGCCTTGGTGGGCCGTTACCTCACCAACTAGCTAATGTTGCGCACTCCGATCTTTTAGCGAAGCAAACGCTTCCTTTTATATTACTTTCATGCAAAAATAATAAGTATTCGGTATTATCGGATGTTTCCATCCGCTATCCCAATCTAAAAGGTACGTTGAGTACGTGTTACTCACCCATTCGCCGCTATGATATTGCTATCATCGCTCGACATGCATGTATTAGGCACACAGCCAGCGTTCATCCTGAGCCAGGATCAAACTCTCGAAAAAATTGACTGTCATGTTTATATATATCTAGTTTTCAAAGAACATTTCTAACCTGTTAAAAGGTTGCCCATTTATTATACACATATTTTGAATTTAGTAAATATTTTTTATAAAAATATTTTAAGCAAAATAAAATAAAGTGTGTAAGTTATACAACGCGCTGAAAAACGCGTTAGAAATAATATACACTAATCAAAGTTAAAACAAAGTAAAAAAACAAATAATTTTGTAATTTTTTTACTAAAAATAATATTGCG
Source organism: Mycoplasmopsis bovis 8790 (assembly GCF_005061465.1). GTDB lineage: Bacteria > Bacillota_I > Bacilli_A > Mycoplasmatales > Metamycoplasmataceae > Mycoplasmopsis > Mycoplasmopsis bovis_A. Next base: position 41,366 of record NZ_LAUS01000004.1, on the reverse strand, counting down.
CATTCTAAAGAATATAATTTAACTTAATCTTTTATATTGTTATTTAAATTTTTATTAATATACTGCGAGGTTGATGATGAAAAGAATAATACTTTCAAGACATGGTGTAAGATATCCTTTTGAATTTAGAGACAAGTTTAAAAATATTTTTAATAAAGATATTGTTAACTGGAATTATGATTCTACGCTAAATGCTAATTTGACAAATAAGGGTGCATTGCTAGAATTATTATTTGCTAAATTCTTAAAAAAATACTTGCACATAAATAATAGTAATACTATAAATATAGTTGCTAATTCAACAAGCAGAACGTATGAAACAGCAAGATTGCTTTCAATAGGGCTTGTGCCTGGCAAGCAAATTAACATTAAATGCTCTGACTTATCATTTACTAAAAGAGATTCTTGATTTGAACTTAATTATCCTAATGAATCCTATATCAATAAAGATAGAGTGAATGAATTTGACCAAAAGGCTGCAAAATTAGGGATATATGATAAGTTTAAAGAGATATTTAACCTAGATAATGATTGCTTATATATGCAAAGCAATACAACTCTTAACTATGCAGAGGGTGAATGACTTAAACCTTCTGGCAAGCTTTTTTACTCATCTAGCACTTCTGATGTTATGCAATCAATGTTTTATGATGGTTTTAAGGAAAGCGAAGTATTTAACTCGCAGGATTTTATTTCTGATTTAAAACTTATTTTAAAGGCTAAGGATTTTGTAATTGATTTAATTTGAAACAATCCAAAGTTAGCTTTAGAAAGTGATAAAAATATTTATCAACTATTAAAAAGTTGTTTTTATGACAATAGTGACCTTAGTATTTTAGTTGGGCATGACACTAATATTGCTACTGTTTTAGGAGTTTTAGATATAAAAGTGCCTGAACTTAATCAGTTAGAAAAATATCCAATTGGCTCAAAATTAATCTTTAGTGTCTATGATGATAAATCATTTGACTTAGAACTAGCTTATTTTGATTATAAAGACATAAGAAACTTTAATGTAAATATTGAACCAAAAGTTGTGTCGCTGGGTTCTAAATTAAAGTTAAAATAACATAGTGGTAGCAAAGTTTTGCTGCTTTTATTTATTCTGAGAACAAATTATTAATTATTTCTCTTATTCACCCATCATTGTTGGTTTTATCAGAAATATAGCTAACCTTATTTAACACTTTGCATCTTGCATTGTTATGACTAAATGATAATGAAGCTAATTCAATTAAAGATAAATCATTATCAGAATCGCCAAAAACTACTGTTTTGTCTAGATCTATATTATTTTCGCTTGCAATTTTTAATAATGCACTGCCTTTTGAACACTGTATTCCAATATCTATGAAATTGCTATGAGTTTGTACAGCATGAAGGTCATTAAATTGTTTGCAAAAGTGAACTAATTTATTGATATTTTGAGTTTGATTAATTTCAAATGTTACAAAAACTTTATAAATTTTTTTGTCATCAAAAAAATTAGGATCGGGATTTAATACTCAGCTTTCTTTTTTCATTCCTGATGCTTCTTTATTTTGCTTATATGCTGATGAGTTTTGAACATCAATACCAGCTATTCCTTTATTATGAAAAATGTAGTAAGCTAATTGTAATTCCTTGCATTTGTTCATAATTTTATAAGCTGTATCTTTTTGCATCTCTAAGCCATAAATTAGTTCAAAATTATTATTATCATAAATCATTGCACCATTGGCACAAATTATTGGCATATTAAGATTTATTTTCTTAAAATAGTTTTCAAAGTTAAAAAATGAACCACTGGTTGCTAAAATTATTTTTTTTCCTAATTTTGATAATTCATTTATTGTTTCAATATTTTGAGACTGAAGCATTTTTTTATCATCTAAAATAGTGCCACCAACATCAAAAACAAAGTATTTAAAATCATCTAATGAAGGATTAAATTTTTCAAAATAAACATATGGGGGGTTAAAATAAGTCATTTTGGCAAAAATAGATGATTTAGATCCTTGTTCTTGTATACTGAATATTAGTGAGTTCGCTTGCTTTTGGTTAATAATTTTCGATACTAAAAAAGTAGGCAAGCTATTTAAATTCAGTCTGTAAGTGTTATTAAAATCATAATATTCCTGGCTTTTTAAAATAATCTTGTGACTAAAACTGCTCATTCTAGCTCCTTTTTTTGAAAAAATGCTCCCATAATTTATATCTAAAAAATAAAAAAATGTGTCTGATTTGCATCTAAAGTACAACTAAACACATTTTTATATAAAAGTTTTTTGAATTATTAAAATGAATTAATTAAAGAATTGTGAATTTTCCACCAGCTTGCTCAACTGCATCAATTGCGCTTTTTGAAGCTGCATGTAAGCTTACATTAAGTTTTTTAGTTAATTTACCATTACCTAGTAATTTAACAGGTAGTGATCTTTTAATTAAATTAGCTTTGAATAATGCTTCTAAATCTACTGTAGCATTGGCTTTGAAGTTTTCTTCTAAATCTTTTAGATTAACAACTTGGTATTCAATGTGATTTACGTTTGTAAATCCTCTTTTACCAATACGACGGAATCATGGGGTTTGACCACCTTCAAATCCTAGTCTGTGACCGTGACGTTTATTTTGACCTGATTGACCTTTACCAGCTTGCTTACCTTTACCAGCAGCATGCCCTCTACCAACACGGTGTTTTTCAACACGTGAGCCAGGAGTTGATTTTAATGTATGTAATTTCATTTTATTCTCCTTGAATGATTAACCTAAAAGGTCTTTAACGTCTTTGTCTCTGATTTCAGCAATTTGTTCAGGTGTTCTTAATTGTTGTAAGGCTTTAAGAGTTGCTCTAACAATATTAGCTTTTGAACGAGAACCATAGGTTTTTGTGTAAATATCTGTGTATCCTGCTAATTCAACAACTGCACGAACAGTTCCTGAAGCAACGATACCTTTACCTTTAGGGGCTGGCTTAAGCATAACCTTAGAAGCTAAGAATTTAGCGTGAATTTCATGTGGCACAGTAATTTTGTTTTGAATTGGAACTGTAATAAGGTGATTTCTTGCATCCTTAACAGCTTTTTTAATTGCATCAGGAACTTCATTTGCTTTTCCGTGACCAAAACCAACTTTACCTTTTTTATCACCAACAACTACAAAAGCTGAGAATGAGAATCTACGTCCACCTTTAACAACTTTTGTAACACGGCTAATGTTTACTACTTTTTCACTAAATTCATTGTTAGCTTCACCAAAACGAGTACGGTTTTTTACTTTGTTAGCTCTATCAGCACCTTTTTTAGATAAATCCTTAGAATCGTGGGCACTTCTTTTTTCTCAAATTTGTTTTTTAGCTCCTGATTCGGTTCTTTTTGGAGCGCTAATACTTTGAGTTTTAGCTGCAGTTGGCTTGTTTTCTGCTTTAGCCTTAACTGTCTTGTTTTCTAAATCTGCCATAATTAGAATTTAACTCCTTTTGATCTTACTGCCTCTGCAAATGCCTTAACACGGCCATGGTAGATGTAACCTGAACGGTCAAAGACAATGCTTTCAATTTTTAAGCCTTTAATAATTTCACCCATTTTCTCGCCAGCAGCAGTTGCAGCTTGAATATTTCCGTTAAATTTGCCTTTTTCTAATGTTGAAACACTAGCTAATGTAATTCCTTTAGTATCGTCAATTAATTGTGCATAAAAGTTTTGAAGTGATTTAAATACGCATAGTCTTGGTTTAGCTGCTGTACCACTAATGTGTTGACGTTCACGTCTGTGTTTAAGTTGACGTGCTTGATTTCTTGATAATGTTGCCATTTTATAAAATCCTCTCTTACTCAACTACTTAGAAGCAGTTTTTCCTTCTTTACGACGAATAACTTCATCTTTGTATGCAATACCTTTACCTGAATATGGTATAGGTTTTCTTACAGCTCTAACAACTGCTGCAAATTGACCCACTATTTCTTTGTCGATACCTGAAATTACTAATTCTACTGGCTTAGGAACTTCAACTTTGATTCCAGCAGGAACATCTAAGTTTACTAAGTGTGAATAACCAGCAGAAACTTCTAAAACATCACCTTTAAGTGTGAATTTAAAACCAACACCTTTGATAACTAATTCTTTCTTATAGCCTTTTGATACACCAATAAGCATATTTGAGATAAGAGCATTAGTTGTTCCGTGTAATTGTTTTGTAGATTTTTCTTCATTTGCTCTAATTGTGCTAATTTGATTATTTTCAACTTTAAGTGCAATTAGTGGACTAATGTTTCTTTGTAACTTACCAAGTGGGCCTTCAATTGTTAATAAAGTGCCATCTTGAGTTAATGAAACTTTTTCAGGAATAGTTAATATTCTGTTTCCGACACGAGACATCAAAACCTCCTATCAAATGTAGGCAAGTACTTCACCACCTACATTTTCCTTACGAGCTTGTTTTTCAGTCATTACACCTTTAGAAGTTGAAATTATTGCAGTACCATAGCCTGATAATACAGATGGTAAATTATTAGCAGAAGCATACACTCTAAGACCAGGTTTAGAAATACGCTTGAAGTCAATAATAGCAGATTGATTGCCTTTGTACTTTAATGAAACTTCTAATGCCTTGTCTTTGCCTTCACCTTTTGTAATAAAACTTGCAATGTAGCCTTCGTTTAAAAGAATTTCTAGAATTTTTGCCTTTTTGTTTGAATAAGGAATAAGCACAGTTTTAAATTTTCTTTGATTTGCATTCTTGATTCTAACAATCATATCTGAAATAGGATCTGTTATAAACATATTATCAACTCGCTTTCTTCATACCAGGTATCTTGCCTTGGTGAGCTAATTCACGGAAACAGATACGGCAGATTTTGTATTTTCTTAAAACTGCATGCACACGGCCACATAATTCGCAACGTGTATAAGCACGTGTTGAAAATTTAGGGTGCTTTTTTTGCTTAGCTTTTAATGAACTTTTAGCCATAATTATTTTTCTCCCTTACTAAAAGGCATTCCAATTAATTCTAATAAACTTCTAGCTTCTTTATCACTGTTCACTGATGTAATAATTTGTACATCAAGGCCTTTAATTCTTCTAATTTTGTCAAATTCAATTTCTGGGAAGATGATTTCTTCTTTTACTCCAAATGAGTAATTTCCTCTTCCGTCAAATGCTTTAGGGTTAGCACCACGGAAGTCACGAATACGTGGCATAGCAACATTAATGAATTTTTCTAAGAAGTCTCACATTCTGTCTCTTCTTAGTGTTACTTTACCACCCATTGCCATTCCTTCACGAAGTTTTCATGAAGCGTTTGATTTTTTAGCACGGGTTTGAAATGGTTTTTGTCCTGAAATTTGAGTTAGTTCATTTAACACTTCTTCAATTGCTTTTGAGTTTGTAACTTCTTTACCAGCTGTCATATTAAGCACGATTTTTTCTAATCTTGGAACTTGCATAATTGATTTATAGCCATATTGCTTCATTAAAGCAGGAACTACATCAGTTAAATATTTTTGCTTTAAGTTCATAATTAAATTTCCTTCTTAGTTTTACGTAAGATACGTACTTTTTTATTATCTTTGTCAAATTTGTATCCAATTTTAGAAAATTGTGCTGGTGATGTCTTAGTTGCTTTCTTAACTAAGATTGAAAGATTTGAAATATGAATTGGAGCTTCCATTTTCTTAATTGAGCCATCATTGCCTTGACCAGGTTTTACGTGTTTAGTTACTATATTAATGTCTTTAACTATAGCTGTATTGTTGTTAATATCAACTCTAACAATACGACCAGTTTTGCCCTTGTGTGAGCCAGCAATAACTATTACTTCATCATTTTTCTTAAACTTGATTTTCATAATAATCCTTTTTTATAGCACTTCTGGTGCAAGTGAGACAATTTTTAAGTAACCTTTATCACGCAATTCACGAGCCACAGGGCCAAATACACGAGTTCCTCTAGGTGTTTTATCGTCTTTAATAATTACAACTGCGTTATCGTCAAAACGAATGTGTTGACCATTTTCACGGTGAATACCATAAACTGATCTAACGATAACTGCTTTAACTACTTGACCTTCTTTAACAATACCTGTAGGAATAGCTTTTTTAACTGAGCAAATAATTACGTCGCCAATGTTTGCTGTTTTTTTACGTGAGCCGCCAAGAACTCTAATAACACCAACTTCTTTTGCTCCTGAATTATCAGCAACATTTAATTTGGATAGTTCTAAAACCATAGATTATTTTTCTCCTTGAACTGCGGCTTGCTTAATTGCAACTAAACGGAAGTGCTTTGTTTTAGAAAGTGGTCTAGTTTCCATAATAGTTACAATGTCATTAACATTAGCAATATTTTTCTCATCGTGTACAGCAAATTTTTTGACTACTCTATAACGTTTTGAATACAAGGCATGTGATCTGTGGCTTTCAACTTCAACAATGATAGTTTTATCACCACGAGCAGATATAACTTTGCCTTGCAATGTTTTACGTGTATTTCTTTCCATTATTTAGCTCCCTTTGCTCTTGCATTTAGCTCAGTTTTTACTCTAGCAATATCTCTTCTAATTGCTTTAATTTTGTGGCTTTGGTCTAAGCTTCCAACAGCTTTTTTGAAATTCAAAGTTCATAATTCAGCTTCAAAGTCTTTTACTAGTTTTTGGAGCTCATCAACTGACTTAACTTTAATGTCTTTATAAAGCATTATTGATTTTCTCCTTCACTCTTAGTAATAATTTTTCATGACACTGGTAATTTGTGACCACCTAATCTAAGTGCATCACGTGCAATTTCTTCAGAAACACCTGAAACTTCAAACATAACTGTATTTACCTTAACAGCTGTATATCATTTTTCAGGAGAACCTTTACCTGAACCCATACGAACACCAATAGGTTTAGATGTTTTTGAGAAGTGAGGGAAGATTCTAATAATAACATTACCTTCACGACCCATTCTACGTGTAATAGCAATACGAGCAGCTTCAATTTGACGTGCATCTACTCATGCAGATGTAACTGCTTGTAAGCCGAATTCACCAAATTCTACTGTATTACCTTTGTGAGCTTTTCTTTTATCATGACGTACTAAAAAAGGCTTACGATATTTAGTTCTTTTCGGTTGAAGCATTATTTGTCTCCTTCCAAAAGTTCACCTTTAGAAATTCAAACTTTAACACCAATAGCACCATAAATGGTTCTAGCTGTTGCCTTTGCAAAGTCAACATCTTGTCTTAAGGTGTGAAGTCTCATTTCACCACGGCTGTAGCCTTCTGCTCTAGCCATATCAACACCATTTAAACGTCCTGAAACTTGGGTTTTAATTCCCTTTGCACCAGCTCTAAGTGCATCATTAATAACTAACTTTTGAGCAACACGAAAACTTTCACGGTTTTCTAATTTTTGTGCTATAGCTTCTGCAGCTAGTCTAGCATTTAATTCAGGTTGTTTCAATAATGAAACTTGTAAATTAATATCAAGTGATTTGTTTTTTAAATACTTTTGTAAATCTTTGGTAATTTTTTCAATATTTGCGCCGTTTTCGCCAAGTAATTTAGCTGGTTGGCTAGTTTGTAATACAACGGTAACTTTTTGTGCTTTAGTTCTTTTAATAAAGGTATTTCCAATTTGGTATTTTCTAACTAATTTATCGAAGAATTTGTAAATTTTAGCATCTTGAACTAATAAGTCTCCATAGTTTTGCTTTTCAGCAAATCAAACAGAGTTAATAGGCTTTGTAATTCCATAACGGAAGCCATTTGGATTAACTTTTTGTCCCATGATTACGCCCTTTCTTCCAATGCTATTGATAAATTAGATGTTCTTTTGAAAATAGAATAAGCTCTACCTTGTGAACGTGGTTGGTATCTTTTAAGTGTTGGTCCTTCATTAACTAATACTTCTTTAACAAATAATTTTGATGCATCCATTCCATGGTTGTTTGTTGCGTTAGCAATAGCTGAATTTAATAATTTAATAAATAATTGTGATGCTTTCTTGTTTGTGTTGTTAAGAATACCAAGTGCAACTTTAACGTCTTTGCCTCTGAATAAATCAGCAACTAAACGAGCTTTTCTTGGAGAAATTCTTTGAATTTTAACAACTGCTTTAGCTTGTTGAGTACTCATAATTATTTCTTCTTACCTTTTTCAGCACCATGACCTGAATATGTTCTAGTTGGAACAAATTCGCCTAATTTGTGGCCAACCATATCATCAGTTACATAAACATCGATGTGTTGGTGACCATTGTGAACTTGGAATGTTAAGCCTATAAAACTTGGGAAAATGGTTGATCTTCTTGATCAAGTTTTAATAGGTTTTTTAGGCATTTTTCCTTCTAAAATAGCATCTACTTTTTTAAGTAAGTGTTCATCAGCAAAAGGGCCTTTTTTAAGACTACGAGCCATTATTTAGAGTCCTTTCTTCTTCTTAAAATCAATTTTGTTGAAGATTTCTTAGTTTTTCTTGTTTTAACACCAAGAGCTTTTTTACCTCAAGGAGTTAAAGGAGCCTTACGTCCAATAGGTTGCTTACCTTCACCACCACCATGTGGGTGATCGATTGGGTTCATAACAGAACCACGAACTGTTGGACGAACACCTAAATGTCTACTTCTACCAGCTTTACCCAAAAGAACCAATGAATGTTCGCCATTACCAACAACTCCAATTGTTGCACGGCAACGCGCTAAAATTCTACGCATTTCGCCTGATTTTAGACGTAATACTACATATTTACCATCATCATCTTTACCTAAGATTTGTGCTGATGTTCCAGCACTTCTTGCAATAATGCCCCCACCACCTGGTTGCATTTCAACGTTGTGAACAAATGTACCTTCAGGAATGTTTGAAAGTGGTAATGAGTTACCTACTAAAATATCAACATTATTTCCTGAAATAACTTTTTGTCCAACTTTAATACCTTCGGGTGCTAAAATGTATCTTTTTTCACCATCAGCATATGCTAATAAGCAAATATTTGCTGATCTGTTTGGATCATATTCAATTGATTTAACAACTGCTGGAATATCATCCTTGTTACGTTTAAAGTCAATAATACGATAGTATCTCTTTACACGGCCACCTTGGTGTCTAACTGTAATTTTACCTTGGTTGTTACGACCTGAGTGTTTCTTTAAAATCACTAATAAAGATTTTTCAGGTGCGTGACCGCTTAGATTTTTTGAATAATCTAGAGATGACATATTACGGCGACCATTTGTAACTGGCTTGTAATGTTTAACTGCCATTTCTAATATTGCTCCTTGCTTAAAAATAGTTGAGGAATTCATCTTTTAAGCAAAATTAATCCTCATAAATTATTTTTCTTCTTTTTCTTTTGCTACAGAAGATTTCTTTGCTTTTTTAGCAGCGATTTTTTCTGCTAATTTTGCTTCTTTTTCTGCAGTCTTTTCTTTTTCTGCCTTAGCAGCTTCAGCTTTTTCTTTTTCAGCCTTAGCTTTATCTTGTTTTTCTTCTTCTTGTGGGTAGAATGAAATTGTATAGCCTTCAGCTAATTTAACAAAAGCTTTTTTATATTTGTTTGTAAATCCGTGATAACGACCTAAACTTTTAGGTTGTTTGTCAACTTTAAGTGTGTTAACTGATAGAACTTTGACTTTGAATATAAACTCAACAGCTCTCTTAATTTGGAACTTGTTTGCTGCTCAATCAACTTCAAATGTATAAACATTTTTACCTAAGGCATCATTTGACTTTTCAGTAAGAACTGGACTTTTAATAACACGAGTTATTTCCATTATTTAATTCTCCCTTCAAAGTTTTCATAGCCTTCAGTTGATAAAACTAATACATCAGCTCAAATTAAGTTTTCTACTGATACAGATGATGGTTTAACGCAAATTACATTTTGTAAGTTTGCAACTGATTTATAGGTAACTTCGTCATTTGTTGCAATTAAAATGTGCTTTTGGTTCTTAATGCCTAAGTCATTTAATTTGTTAATTGCAGCCTTAGTTGAAATTGATTCTAATTTAAAATCATCAATAACAACTGCTTTGCTTTGTGCTAATAATGTTAATGCTGAAACAAATGCATTGAAACGAACTTTTTTGTTAACTTTAAGCTTATAGTTTCTAGCTGGTGTAGGGCCAAAAGCTCTACCACCGCCTACTCATATTGGTGATCTAGTTGAACCAGCACGCGCTCTACCTGTTCCTTTTTGTCTTCAAGGTTTTTTGCCACCGCCACGTACTTCAGCACGGCTTTTAACATCATGTGTACCTTGACGTCTTGAAGCTCTGTCTGAAATAATGGTGTCAAAAATTGCTTGTGAGTAAATTTTGCTTGATGCAAATAATTTAGGATTTAACTTAGATGTATCAAATTCCAATTTTTTAGATTTTTCAAATTTTTCAGCTGTAACAGCAGGTTTTTTAGCTACTTCTTTAACTTCCTTAGCTTCTTTAGCTACTTTTGTAGTAGTTTTCTTAGCTGTGGTGCTTGGTGACTTAGCTTTTTCAGCTGATGTAGTTTTTGTTGTAGTTTTTACACTTGCAGTTGATTTTGATGCTGCTGGTTTTTTAGCAGCTGTAGAAGTTGTTTTCTTTGTACTTGAAGTTGATTTTGCTTCAGCTGGTTTCTTAGCTGTTGTGCTCTTTTTAGTAGTTGAAGTAGACTTTTTGGTTGTTGTCTTCATTTCTTTTTCTAAATCAGCCATTATTTATCTCCTTCAGCAGCTTCTTTTTCTTTAGCAGCTTGTGCAGCTTGCTCAGCTTCAGCATTAAGAATTAGAGGTTCTAATTCAGCTGAAGTCATACCAACTGTAACTTCAATATTGAATTTTTTTGCTCTTTCAATAAGCTCATTCATCTTAATAACTTCTTTAACATCAACTAACTTAATAGCTTCTTTGGTTGGAAGACCTTTAACAGCTTGCTTGATAATCACAAATGATTTTTTAGCACCTGGAATTGAGCCTTTAACTAAAAGAATGTTATTTGCTACATCAACCTTAACAATTTCTAAGTTTTGAACTGTAGTTTTTTCAGAACCTAAGTGACCTGGCATTGTCATACCTTTAACAACACGGTTACCTGATATATCACCAAGTGAACCAGTTTGTCTAACAGGTTGACTACCACCACCACCACCGTGTGATTTAGGTCCTATGTGTTGGTTTCATCTTTTGATTGTACCAGCGAACCCTTTACCTTTAGAAGTTCCTGTGATATCAACCAATTCACCAGCTTCAAAAATGCTTGCGTTAACTTCTTGTCCTAATTCATAGCCTTGCATACCACGAATTTCTTTAATGTATTGCTTAGGTGTTGTTTTAGCTTGAATAAATTGACCTGCTAATGGTCTGTTTACTCTCTTAGCTTTTTTCTCAACAGTAGCTAATTGTGTTGCAACATAACCATTTTGCTCTACTGTTAGAACTTTTGTAACAACATTTGGTTTAACTTCAACAACAGTAACTGGTACTCTTTGGCCAAGTTCTGTGTAGATTTGAGTCATTCCAACCTTACGTCCTAAGATTCCTTTCATATTCATCTCCTAATCTATTTTTGATGACCATTGCTTGCAAATGCAAGTTGGATTTATTTTTGTGAAACTTGAATTTCAACACCTGAAGGTAATTCAAGTCTTTTTAGTTTGTCAATTGTTTGTTCACTTGGGTCAATGAACACAATTAATCTTTGGAAAGTTCTACTTTCGAATTGTTCACGTGACTTTTTATTAATGTGAACTGATCTTAAGATAGTAACCACTTCCCTTTTGGTAGGAAGTGGAACTGGACCACTAAATTTAGTATTGCTTTTGGTTGCTAATTCAACAATTTTCTTAGCACCAAAATCAGCTAATGAGTGATCAAAACTTTTTACCTTGATATTAACTTTACTCATGTTGCCTCCTTTGTTCATAAATGAACTTTACTCCACAAAAATTTCTTACTTATCCATAGACAACAAAACGGATAATTAACAACCTTTTGCTTCTTAGTAAATGTTGCATTTACAATTATAATCTGAAACTAAAAATTTGGTAGTATTTATTTAAATATTTTTAAAATTCAAGAATGAGTATTTAAAAGTAGCTCAAAAGTAGGTTAAACACTCTCATTTTTGGCTCAAAAATCAACAATTTTAGGTCGCTAATTCAAAGCGCTCAAAAATTGAAACACCAAAAAGAGTTGTAAGTTTTATATTTCCTATTGTTATATGTATTTTACAGTATAAAAATACAATGTGCACAACTTTATAAAATAAAATATAAATCTAAATACTTAACCTTTTAATTATTTATTATTAATTATTTATATGCAAAATAAATTTAAAAATTATGTTTTGCTTTTAAAAATACTTTGATATATTATTGTGTTTATAATATGAATAAATCACACAAATTTTTATTTTATCCTTTATTTATAGGGGAATAGGAGTAAAAATAAAAAAATTTGCCTATAAATTTAGTAATATATAAATAGGATAATATACTGCTGTGATTATTCAGAAGGGAAAATCAAATGACTAAAAAAGAATTTATCAAGGCAATCGCTAATAAAATGGAAGTTTCAGTAAAAAAAGCAGATCAATTTTTTGATGCTTTTGTCTTTGTGCTTAAGGAAGAATTAATTGCCGAAAATAAAGTGCAACTTTCATCTTTAGGTATTTTTGAAACAAGAATAAGAAGGGGGCGTGATACCATAAATCCTTTTACAATGAATGAGTTATCAGTGCCTGAAAAACGTGTTATTAAATTTACTCCTTCTAAATATCTTAGAGAGCTAGTCAACTTCTAATTTTGTAGCTTGTTACGTTTATATTAAAAATCAATATATGGCAAAAAGTCAATTATTCCCGGGAAAGTCAGCGGAATTCTTTTGCCTATTTTTTTTATTCATTCATATCTATATTGATTTTTACTCTCAATTTTCATAAAGTCTGAATACATAAGCAAGTAAAACTCATCATATAGGCCAAAAAACACTATCAAAAAGGCAATTCCGCCGTTTTTATCGATTTCTTTTAGATACTTTTTTTGATGTTCTTTTATGTTTCCACTTGCTAAAAATGATTCATTGGTGCTTTTTGCTTCAAAGGCAATAAATCTGCCTTTATAACATCCAATATAATCAACTGTTGATCTTTTATAGACAAAAGCATTAGATAACAGTAGCTTATTTTCTTTGCTAGTGATATTGCTAAATTTAATTGGGAGTCCTTTTTTCTCAATAAAAGCTATATGATTATATGTGTAATAATCAATTGTTTGATTAATAATAGTCTCTAATAGCATCCCTCTATTTTTGTACATACTTTTTAATTATGTTTGTATTCTAAATTTTGCAAAAGTTAACAAAACTGGGAAAAATGCTTAATATTTCCCAATTTTTTCCAAATGTTTTACTTTAAGGTTCATTTGCTAATTAGTATTATGAAAGGAATGAAATAAATGAAAACTGAAAATAATGAAAATACTACACAAATGAACTTAATAAAAAGCACATTAAATGAAATTACTAGAAAATTTGGTGCTGAAGCTATTATGATGTTTAACCAGGACACAATTGATGAAAAAGTAGAAGTCTTTTCATCTGGAAGCTACTTATTAAATAATGCACTTGGTATTGGTGGCTATCCTAAAGGCAGAATCGTCGAAATTTATGGGCCTGAAAGCAGTGGCAAAACCACACTTTGCCTTCACGCAATTGCTGAAGTGCAAAAACAAGGAGGGATAGCTGCTTTTATTGATGCTGAACATGCTATTGACCCGCTTTATGCAAGGAATTTAGGAATTGATTTAAATACTCTTATTTTAAGCCAGCCCGATAGTGGTGAGCAGGCTATGGAAATAGTTGATATTTTAGCTAAATCAGGTGCTGTTGATTTAATTGTTGTTGACAGTGTTGCTGCATTAGTTCCAATTGCTGAATTAGAAGGCGAAATGCGCGATATGCAAGTTGGAGTGCAAGCTAGATTAATGTCAAAAGCATTAAGAAAAATTACAGGAAGCTTGCACAAAAATAAAACAACTGTTATTTTTGTAAATCAAATCAGAGAAAAAATCGGTGTGATGTTTGGTAATCCTGAAACTACAACAGGTGGAAGAGCCTTAAAATTTTATGCTTCAATAAGGCTAGAAGTAAGAAAAACAACATCAATTACCGAAGGTAAAGATATTACAGGAAATGAAATTAAAATTAAGGTTGTTAAGAATAAATTAAGCGCTCCATATAAGAGTTTTACAACTGAAATTCTGTTCTCAAAAGGTATTGATTCAACAGGTGAATTGATTGATTTAGCCTGTGAAAAAGGCATATTTGACAAAAAAGGTGCTTGATATGCTTATGAAGGCAAAAATATAACACAGGGAAAGAGAGCACTAAAAGATTTCTTAGAAAATAATCCTGAATTCAAGCAGGAAATTGAAAAATTAGTGCTATAAATAAATAATAAACATAGACATATAACAAGCTAAGTGCTAAAATTATGAAAGAATAATTTCAAAGTTAGCTGTTAAGGAAGCATTAAATGGATAATAAAGAGCTTAAAATCTTATTTATAGGTGATATTTTTGGTACACCTGGTATTAAAATGGTAGAAAAACACTTGGCTAAATTAAAGTCTGAATATTCTGCCGATGTTGTCATAGCACAAGGGGAAAATGTTTCAGGACGAAAAGGACTAGAGCAAAAAGACTATTTAAGACTAAAAAAAGCAGGTGTGGATATAATAACTTTAGGCAATCATGTATGAGCTAAAAGCGATATATTAAATATTATAAATAACTCAGATTTAGTAAGGCCTGCTAATATTGATGCTGGATATCCGGGCAAGGGTTCTCAAATATATACACTTAAAAATGGAGTAACACTCCGAGTAACTTCCTTAATGGGTATAACCTTTAATAAATTGCTTAAACCATGAACTCAAGAAGTTGCTAATAGCTTTTTTGATGCAATTGATTCAATTAGACAATATCAACAAAAAGCAGACTTTCACTTCATTGATTTTCATGCTGAAACAACTAGTGAAAAGTATGTTTTGGGCTTATATTTAGATGGTTTAGTTGATGCAGTTTGTGGAACTCACACACACGTACAAACTAATGATGCCCACACATTACCAAATGGTACTTGTTTTATATCAGATGCAGGTATGACTGGGCCATATAACTCTGCTATTGGCGCTAACTTTGAAGAAGTTTATCGCCATATGCGCTTTGAAGAAAAAATTTTATTTGCAACATCAAACAATCCTTGTCAGTTTAACGGTGTATTTTTGCACCTTAATACAGATAAAAGCAAAAATAAAATTATTCCAATTACTATACTTCCTGAATAACAAAAAGCGAGACTGCCCGCTTTTTCTTATATTCCTATAAAACAGGGTTTTTAGTTAACGTGAAGCTCCGCATTTTTATTGCTATCAAATGCTTTTACAAATTCTGTAATTAAGTCTAAAGTTGCTTGAATATCAACTAATGAAGCAACTCCAATAGGTGAATGTAGATATCTTTGCGGAATGCTTAGTGTAATAGTAGGAACGCCACCTATTCCGTACTGTAGAACAGCTCCATCAGTGCCGCCACCTTCAGCTATATATTTATAGGCAGGTATGTTTTTTTCTTGCGCAATCTTAGTTAGCATATTTACTAATTTAGGGTCTGTCATAACAGCTGAATCTTGAATTAATAAAGCTACACCCTTCCCTAATGAAGGCACACCTTTAATGCATCCAGTTGTATCATGTGAAGCACCTGTGTCTATAGCAAAAGCTACATCCGGATTAATAAGTGACACACTAGTTTTAGCTCCTCTGCATCCTACTTCTTCTTGGACAGAACCAACTAAGTATAAATCATTTGGCAAGTCAATATCTTTTATTCTATTTGCAAGCATATCAATAACAGTAACACCAGCTCTGTTATCCATTGCTTTGCCACCCAATAGATCGTTTCTTAATTCAATTGTCTCACCAGACATATAAACTCTATCACCTACTTCAATACCAAAGTCAATAGCTTCTTGTTTGTTTAAAAATCCACAATCAACGTATAACTCTTTTTCTAGTGGTGCTTTTGTTCTCTTTTCAGCTTCTAAAATGTGAATTGATGTATGTCCAAAAACTCCTATTGCTTCTTTATTCTCTTTATTGGTTACAACTTTAGCTTTTGTGCCAATAACAGCAGTTGGCCAAATACCGCCCACTGATGAAACTAATAAGTTTCCGTTATCTTCAATATTTCTTACTAAATAGCCAACTTCATCCATATGTGCAGCTATCATAACCTTAGGTGCATTAGCAACTTTTGATTTTTTTGTAATTATTAATGAACCAAAACCATCACGCGAAAATTCAAAATTTTCGCTTTTTATGTTTTCTTTTAATTGTTCGACAACAGGTTCTTCATATCTAGATATAGCTTCTATAGACATATATTGAACTAATTTAGTTTTTAACTCATCATATTTTGACATATTATTCCTTCTACTTTATTTTTTATTAAAGTTTGTTACTAAATTATAGTTTTATAAATTCAAATGCATTGTAAATAGTTTATTTAATTAGCTTATTTTAGGTCATTTAAATAATATTAACGAGCTAATAGCTGTACTTAAGCTACTAAAAGTTATTGAATCAACCAATTATTCAGTTTGCATTATTAAGCTAAATGCAAGCATTTATTTCCATATTTTGTCAAAATATTAGATAATTAAACTATTATGGCGCAGATAAGAATTGAGAAATTTATTGCTGATTTAACTGGCTTTAGCAGAAATGAAGTTAAGACAAAATTAAAGAAAAAAGCAATCAAAGTAAATGGCATTGTGTTATCTAAACTAGTAAAAATTGACCCTGAATCTGATTGTGTTGAAATTGATAATGTGCTCGTTAAGTATGAAAAATTTCAGTACTATATGTTTAACAAGCCAGCTAATTTTGTTTGTGCTAATAGTGATCCAAATGAAGCTACTATTTTCGATATCGTAGGTCTTCCTAATAAAAAATTCTTTTCATTTGGCAGACTAGATAAAGACACAGAAGGTCTTTTAATATTAAGCAATGATGGTGAAATGTGTCACAAGTTGCTTAGTCCAAAAAATCATGTACCTAAAAAATATTATGTAAAAGTTGATAAAAAAATAGATAGTGATGTACTGCTAAATAATAAACCTATAAAAATAAGTGATGATTTTATTGTTTCAAAGTATGAACTTGAGCCTATTGATGAAAAAAGCTGTTTTTTAACAATTTATGAAGGAAAATTTCATCAAGTTAAAAGGATGTTTGGAGCTTTTGGAATTTCCGTTTTGTACTTAAAACGTGTGCAATTTGGCAAATTAAAGCTAGACAATAACTTAAAGTTAGGTGAAATTAGAAAACTAAGCGAATTAGAAATTGAATTATTAAAAAATGAAGAAAAGCAGGCATAAGTTACCTGCTTTTACTTAAATTAGTAATATTAATTACTCAGTATTTGTGCTGTTTTGAACTCTTGTTGGGTAAACTGAAGCATAAACTCTGTTTCTTCTACGTTCGAATTTAACGTAACCTGTAATAAGTGCATATATAGTATCGTCATTTCCACGTCCTGCATTTGTGCCCGGAAAAATTTTTGTCCCTCTTTGACGGAAGATAATTGAACCAGCTGTGCAGTATTGTCCATCGCCTAATTTAATACCTAGTCTTTGACCGCGACTATCACGGCCGTTTCTAGTCGAACCACCGGCTTTCGTGTGTGCCATAGCTAACTAACCTACAATTCCTGTTATTTTAACACGTGTATAAGGTTGACGATGACCTAATTTACGTTTATGAGTTGATTTTGCATTGTGACGATATACAACTATTTTTTTAGCTTTACCTTGTTTTTGGATCTCTCCAGTAACTTTAGCACTTTCTACATATGGCTTACCAATTTTATCATCAAGGAGTAACACTTTGTCAAAAGTAACTTTTGACCCTTCAGCTCCTTCGATTTTTTCAATAAAAATTGTTTGGCCTTCTTTAACTAGAATTTGTTTACCACCTGTTTCGATTATTGCTATCATTTAGCATAACCTCCTGTTTGTGGCTCATCTTTAAGGTAATTATTTTGCAAATAATATTTAAACCTGTTCAGAATGGTTACAAAAGTAACTCTTTTATTTTAATACAAAAATCTAATTGTGTGTGTATTTTTTTAGGGTTATTTAATATTTTTTGAAAGCCACGTTAAATTCTAATTTTAAAGAAACAACTAATTTAATAACTTACATAAACTGGTTGATAAACCGGTTGAATATTCTTATAACTTGCAACTGTAGTTTTTGACTCGTTTGTGTCTCATTTTGTGCTTCCTGTGCTAGTTACTTCTCCTTTTTTGGCTTTTGAAAGCTTTACTAATGAGACAATTTTTGTTGCAATTGCAACTATTGATGAAATTCCTGCTAAGGCTGCTGTTATTGAGAATCCACCACGTATGTGCTTTTCTTGATTTTCATCAAGCTTTACAAATTTACCTTGTTCCATACTCCTCCTTTCAATAAATTTAATTTAGATATTTGAAAAAATTACGAGAAAAAGAAAAAAATTGGGAAAATCCCAACTTTTGTCCTAAATGTTTTTTACTTTAATTGATTTCTTCTTAATTCTTCAATGTTTTCATTAAGTTTTTTAAGTTCTTGAAGTATTAATTCATCAGTTGTAGGAGTGGCAACCACTGCAACAGGAGGATTTCTTTTTGCTCTTCTTTGCTCTATAGAATTTCTAATTAAGAAATAAATAATTAAGAATAGAAAAATTATAATAGCAACAATAATAAATGAAATCAAAGCGGCTAGGAATTTACCAATTAAAACAGGGCCAGCTTTTAACTCAGAAACTGCAGAAACATTGAATAAAGAAGCAATTGCAGCCATTATAACATCGTTTGCCAACGAACTAATAACTGCATTAAATGAAGCACCAATTAAAACACCAATAGCTAATAGTAGCATATTGCCACGTTTAACTGATGTTCATGCATCACTTACAGATTTTTTGAACATAATATAATTATATTAAATTAGTGCCAATATTTAAAATTTTGCTACTTTATACCACAAGCACTATAAAACGGCATCTTAAGTAAATGTTGAGCTGTGTTAAGTAAACTAAACAATGCACTTATGTGCATAAGTTCAATTTAGATATAGACAGCAATATAAAAAAATGAGAATTTTATTACTTCTCACTTTTACTTATTACTCTTTGCAATTGATTCAGCAGCTTTATCTTCTAGTGTGTGCAACTTTCCGGGAGTTTTGTGATATGCGCTATCTCCTAATTTTTCAATTAAGACTTTTGCTTGTGGATCAGTAGATCTAACTGTTGTATCAACAAGCGCAACGTGAAGCACTCTATCATGAAGCATAAATGCAGACGAATGAACGTTAATTATAGTATTAGACGGAAATTCATCATCTATGAATTGCTCATTGACTTTTTGATATTCAGGATTAAAAATTTCTCCCTCAATTGGCTTAATTTCAGTGAAATTATATTTTTTAAATAACTCATCAAATTGCCAAGTTATCATCCTGTAGCCCTTTGCAAACGCTTTTAATTTAGGATCATCCAAAAGTTCTGCTTGTTTTTCAGAACTTACAGTTGTTGTTTTATACAAGCTATAATAGTTGACAAATTGTTCAAAAAAATCTTGTAATGCATATTGATGAATTTGTTTTTTAATTTCATCAGGCACAATAATAGTTTTTGGTGTTTCCTTTGCTCTTTCTAATTGTGCTTTTAGAAACTCATTATCTCTTGCTAACATTTCGCTTTTAGCATAAAGCGAAAGTATTTTGGCTTGTGCTTTTACCAATGGATCGTCTTTAAGATGATCTATTTTCTCGGCAGATTCTAAATTTTCTTCTTCATTAGAATTTGATGCTTTTTTAGCCATAATTTCATCATAGTTTTTTAATTCAACTTCAAACCAAAATTTCTGATTTTTATAAATATCACTAGGATGATTTTTAGGTATTTTTACTTGAAACTTATAGCTTGGTTTAATTTCATTATGAAGAAATTTGTCATCAAAGTTATTTATAAAGGTGTTTTTACCTAAAATTAGCTCAAAATTTTTGACACAAAAACGCTCAACTAAGCCGCCATTAGGTGAATATGTATTAACATCTACAATTAAACGATCGCCTTTGGAGAAAATTTTCTTAGCTTCATTGCTTTTATTAATAGCTTCTTCTTTATTCATCGAACTCATTTATTAACTCCTCTAAAATTTCTAATGCCGAAATGCCTTTGGCATAATTCATTCTGTTAGTGCCTACTAATGAAATTTCTTTAATTTTATTATTTTGTAACTTCTTAGCAATAAATGTACTGTGGTCACTACAAATAGCTATTTTAATGTTTCTATTTTTGTCTGGAATTTCAGAATCAATTATTTCTCAAATTGACTCATTTTCAATTTTGTGCAATATTTTTAGTAAATCCTGTCTAGAAATTTCGTCAGCAAGAATTATGTTGTTTCTGCCATAAATATTGTTTTTATTAACGAATGCAAAGTGAAAAACTTGATTAACATACTCTTCTAATAATGTTTCATAGTTTTTGATTGATTCAGACAATATAGGCCAAAGTGCCTTAGCAGAAGATGCTAAGTTTATTAATGATGAATTCACTAATCTTTGATTAAAAACCTTAGTAGCAATAGCTAGATCATTCATTGAATACACATCTTTATTAACAGTTATGTTATTGGTTGTAGTTTTGTTGTATGAATCGGTTATCAAGACCAACCCTTCTCTATCAGAAAGCGGAACCAATTGTAAATTCTTTAGTGTTGCATCTTCATTATTTTCAGTAGTTACTAATGTAACTCCAATTGATTCAGTAATTATTTTGGCTGCTTCTTCAACTGTGTTCTCAATTGAAACTCTTCTGCGCGCAAAAATGTCTTTTAGCCTTTCTTTAAAGGCATTTGTGTCAAAATTTGCCAAATACATTGCATAGTATTCATAACCTTTTGCTGAAGGAACTCTTCCGCTAGAAGTGTGTGTCTTTTCTAAAAAGCCAAACTTCTCTAAGTCATTCATTAAATATCTAACTTTAGCACTTGAAAAATTTAATTTAAAGTTTTCAATTAACGCTTGTGAACTTACAGGCGTGCCGTCTTCAATAAACATTTCCGCTGTGTATTTTAAAATGGTTTTTAAGTCATTGGTTAAGCCAAAATCATCTTTTTTATGCATATTTTAATTATAAACTTTTTTAGCATATTCCTAATGAAAGTGCTAAATATATTTAAAGACCTATTCGCCTGTTTTAAAGGCTCATTGGTAAAACTGCATCAAAACAAATAATATAATTTGCTGAGAGTGCTAAAAAAAGAACCGTTGCGGCTCTTTTAAAAAATAATATTATTTTGAAGTTTTCTTTGCAAGTCTTTGATTAAACTTATCAATCATTCCAGTTGCTTTTGTTTTTGCTCTATCGCCAGTATAAACAACGTGGCATCCTGAACAAACGTCGATTGAAATTGATTTTTTAGTTGTTCCAAATGTAAATTTCTTTGAACATGTTGAGCAAGTTGCTTCAACAGTGTTATATTGTGGATGTATATCTTTTTTCATAATATATTCTCCTGTTTCTTAACTATTTTGAATAGTGCTCAATAACAAAGTTTTCTTTAACATTTGGATTTAGTTCGCTTCTATCAGGTAATCTATCAACTTTAGCTTCAAAATTTTTAACTGTTAGTCAAGCAGCAGCTGGTTTTGATTCTAAAGCAGCCTTAACTTGAGCATTATTTTGTGTTTTTGCTTTAAGTGTTATAACATCGCCTACTGATATGTGCATAGAAGGAATATCTGCGTTTTTGCCATTTAATTGGAAATGACCGTGAGCAACCAATTGACGAGCTTGTCTTCTGGTTGTGGCAAAACCAGCTCTATAAACAACATTATCAAAACGACTTTCTAAAAGTTGAAGTAAGTTTGTACCAGCAACACCCTTCATTTTGATAGCACGTGAATAAATTTTTTGTAATTGCTTTTCACTAATACCATAAATGAATCTAACTTTTTGTTTTTCATATAAGTGCAAACCATAGTCAGAAAGTTTTACACGTTTATTTCCGTGTTGACCTGGTGCGTATGTACGTTTTTTACCTTTAGAAAATTCTTTTTCATTTTCTAAAATTGAAATTCCATAACGACGAGCTTTTTTAAAAACTGGTCCTAAATATCTCATATTTTCCTCTTTCTGCATAAAAACATAAAAAGGAGACAATTTCCTTATTCTTGATGACTTTTTAATGATTTCAGTTTACAGCTAACTTACTTTCAAATCAATTGAAAATATCATATACTGAATAAATAACTATCTGCTGTTAATTATGCAAAATAAATTTTATTATAAATTATAAAATTAGAAAGCATTTTTGTGCAACAAAATCATGTAAAATAGCTCTTAAAACAAAAAGCATAATATGGCTGTTTTATAGGTCTTTTAATCAAATGAAATTTTTATGAAGGTTAAAATTATTGTCTTATTTTGATAACTTAAGAATCTTCTTAACCCATCAAAATGTCTTTAAATATTGCATTTTTCAAGGTACACTTTGCTTTGCTGATTCATTGCACATATGATATTCAAAAATCATTCTGCTTTTTTCTATATCAAAGTATAAAATTAATGAGTTTTTGTCTTGATCAGAATATAGTTTTAGGACAGCATAGTTATTATCAAATCATGAGTTAAATACTTCTATTTTGTTAAATATCTTGCTTTCTAAGTAATGATTTTCAATAAGTGATACTAGATTTTTTATCTTATTAAATTCAAATTTTTGACTTTTATAAATTATCTTAGTGCCACCTAAATTTTCTCTAAGCGAGTTGTACTTAAAAGAAAGCAAATTGTTTCTGTTTCTATAGATGTTTAGCATTCAAACTAAACATATTACAAAGTAGTGATTATTATGAATCTTTGAGTATCTTGGATTAGCATTTATTTTGCTAAATGAATATGCAAATAAGCAATTTTCGTCACTTAATGATGATTCAATATTATTAGAATCATAAAAGTAATATCTCATTTTATATTGCTTAATTAGATCAATAACTTGTCTGCTTGCGTTTGGCGGAATAATCACAAATAATTTTTTAATATCAACTTGATTCGATCTTTTTAATTCTTCTACTAAAAAATCTAAGTACAACAGCACAATTTGGTCTTTAGAAAGATTTTTCAGCCTATAGTCTATTAAAAAATCAGCAGTTAAATTAGAATAATTATCAATTTTTAAGATACTTTGATATTTTTTTAATTTTGGCAAGAAGTTTTTAAACAAATCAAAAATTTGCTTGTTGCTTTGGCTGGCAATTTTGCTCTTTTTTACTTTAAAACTTGTATCATAGTTACTAAATAATTGAACAAATAATGAATATAAATAATCATTGTTAACTATTACTAAACTTCTAGACTTATACCTTGCCCTAACATGGAAAAATGCCTTAAGAATTTCTTCTTTTGATGCCTGGATAGATATTAATTTGTCAATACTAAGCAATTCAGCTTCGTAATCAAGTTTGTTCTCATAAATTTCAATTTTATGATTAGCATTAAAACTCTCACATATTGTTTCTAATATGTTTCTCTTTACATAAAATTTTGTTTTGCCATCATATATTGAAATTGATATTAGTTTTGATTTTTCAGAAAATATAAATTTAACAATATAGTCTATTTCGTTTTGTTTAACAGCTATTTCATCAGTTGAAATGTCTGTTCCAATACGCGAATCATAAACATAAACTTGGAAGTTTTTTATAGGAAAATTTTTTATGTATTCAATTGTTTTATAGTGCTTTTGGTCGCCTTGGTAGGATAATAAAATCTTTTGATTGCCACCATTATCAAGAACAGAACAAATGTGTTCAAAAACTAAAGAACACAACTGTTCATCAATGTGTTCTTTAGAGTTTGATTTTAAGAAAAGCAAATTGTCAGATACAGATAGATAATACTTATTACTTAAATTATCGCTCATCACAATTGTCCTTAAGTCTTATAAAGCATAATAAAGATTTAGTCAATATCAATCTCAGATGTTTCTTCGTTTATATCACCTTTGTCTAAAAGAATCTCCTTCGTTTGATTTTTTATATCATCAATGAATTTTTCATCATCAATAGTTTCATCAATTGAAGAATCATTCTCTAATTTAACTATTTCAACAGCTTGAATTTGTTCTTTTTTCTTTAAGTTAATTAATTTAACGCCTTTTGTTGCACGGCCAGTTTGATTTATATCTTTAATAGATATTCTTATTGTAAAGCCACTTGTTGTTATCATCAGAATTTCATCATGTGGATTTACAAAGCGAGCAAATACCAAATTGCCAGCTTTGTCGCTGTTGATGCCGATTACACCTTTGCCACCTCTATGAACTAATCTAAATAAACTATGGTGGGTTATTTTTCCAAAACCATTTCTACCTATTGTTAAAATTAACTCACCTTCAGAGCTTGACGATGCTGAAATACAGGTTTCGTCATCAGCTAGAGTTATTCCTTTTACACCTGTTGCAATTCTACTAAGCGCTCTAAATTCATTTGAATGAAATTTAACAATTCTTTGCTTATCGTTTGCAAGAAGAACTAACTCATCATCATTGATTATAGATGCACGAATAAGTTCATCATTTTCTTTTAAATTGAATGCACGTTTACCATTTATATTAATGATTTGAAACTCAGAAAGACTTGTTTTTTTAATAATCCCTAGCTTTGTAGCTGTGAATAAGTATTTATTGTCACTGTATTCATCAACAGCAAGCATTGAAATGACTTTTTCTCCTTCATCAACTTTAAGTCTAGGAATGATATTAATAAATGAAGTTCCTTTTGACTGTCTATTTAATTCGGGAATTTCATGTGCTCTTATTCTATAAACTCTGCCATGATTTGTAAAAATAAGTAAGTCGGTGTGGGTTGTTGTTGTAATAATTGATGCAATATCATCATCATTATATGTTTTCATTGTGGTTATACCAACACCGCCACGTCTTTGTGTTTTATACTCTTCTAGGTCAATTCTCTTTACATAACCTTTTGTGCTTGTTGTAATAACAATATCTCTTTTAGTAATTAAATCTTCATCGTCAATTGAAGCACTAAGATTTTTATCAATAACAGTTCTTCTATCATCAGCAAACTTATTTTTAATTTCAGTTAATTCATCAATAATTAACTCGGTTAATAACTTCATATCAGCTAAAATGCTAATTATTCTTTCAATCTCAGCTGAAAGATTCTTCATTTCGTCAATCATGCTGTCAATAGCTAATCCAGTTAATCTTCCTAAACGCATATCAACTATAGCTTTTGTTTGTTTTTCGCTCAAGTTAAACCTTGCAGAAAGATTATTTTGTGCATCTTGATCTGTCTTAGATGATTTAATAATTTTAATAACTTCATCAATATTTTCAACTGCTAACTTAAGACCTTCTAAAATATGCATTCTGTCTTGAGCTTTATTTAAGTCAAATTTTAACCTTCTTGTTACAACATTTTCTTGATGTTTTAAATAAACTTCTAAAGCATATTTAATATTTAATAATTTGGGTTCCCCATCTACTAGTGCAACAAAATTAACATTGTAATTTGATTGAAGAGGAGTTTGTCTATAAAGCTTATTTAATATGATTTCGGGAACTTCACCTTTTTTAATGTCAATGATGATTCTAATGCCATTTCTATTTGATTCATCGCGTAAGTCAGCAATTCCATCAATAGTTTTGTCCTTCATTAATTGGGCAATTTTTTCAATAATAAGGGTCTTTTTGATTTCGTATGGAATTTCAGAAACAATAATTCTGCTTTTACCATTTTGTAAGTGTTCTATTTTTGCAATAGACCTAACTGAAATAGAACCTTTTCCAGTTTCATAAGCTTCTTTAATGCCTTTTGTTCCCATTATCATAGCGCCTGTTGGAAAATCAGGGCCAGGAAGAAACTCCATAATTTCAGCTATAGTTATTTCAGGATTTCTTGCCAATGCAATTGTTGCATCAATCGTTTCTGCTAAATTATGTGGAGGAATGCTTGTTGCCATACCAACAGCAATCCCAGAACCACCAGAAACAAGCAAATTAGGGAAACGAGAAGGTAGCACTGAAGGCTCTTTTTCGGTTGCATCATAATTATCTACAAAGTCAACAGTGTCTTTTTTAATGCCTTCTAGCATCAAAGTAGCTACCTTTGACATTCTTGCTTCAGTATAACGCATAGCAGCAGCCTGATCGCCATCAATTGAACCAAAATTTCCATGCCCATCAATTAATGGATATCTCATTGAAAAATCCTGAGCCATACGCACCATTGCTTCATAAACCGAAGAATCACCATGAGGGT
This sequence comes from Mycoplasmopsis bovis 8790, assembly GCF_005061465.1. Classification (GTDB taxonomy): domain Bacteria; phylum Bacillota_I; class Bacilli_A; order Mycoplasmatales; family Metamycoplasmataceae; genus Mycoplasmopsis; species Mycoplasmopsis bovis_A. Next base: position 15,026 of record NZ_LAUS01000004.1, on the reverse strand, counting down.
GATATTTACCTAAAACATCACCGACAATTCTTGCACTTTTACGGTGTTGCGTACCACTTGTTATTCCTAGCTCGCTCATATCGTAAAGTATTCTTCTATGAACTGGCTTAAGTCCGTCTCTAGCGTCAGGAAGAGCACGTGAAACAATAACACTCATTGCATAGTCCAAAAATGAGACTTTCATCTCTTTTGAAATTTGCATTGGAATTATTCCATCTTGCTCAGTTTCAATTAATTTTGGTTGTACTTTATACTCAGGTTTATTTTGTGGACTATCTTCGTCATCTTCATCATCACTTTTGCTATCTTTAGGCTTTTTAAATGCTATAAATAACTCACTAGATGAATCATCTTCATTGTCATAGTCATCAATCTTTTCATTGCTCTCGCCAATATTTAATTTTTCTTTTTCATCATCATTGAATTTAGCCATGTGTTGTTCCCTTCTTTAATTTTAAAAGGTGTAATATTATAAAATATAATATTAAATTTTACCAAAAATTAGGCTTACTATACGTCAAAAAATAAACAAAAAATTTGGTGACTTAAAATGATGTTTTTCCTGGGTTACTTACTTTTTTCTAAATTTATGATTTGAATCTATTATTTGTATTTTTTATTAAAACGAGTGCTGCAAATAGTCATTTATAATAACCTTTTTGGACTATAAAACAGCCATATTTGACTTTTAGTTGTAAGTAAAAATAGAAACAATTATAGGTTTAATATTAATTTATATGATGACAATTTGTAATATAAATTTATCTTAAGTATTTATTATAAATATACAGTATGAACGCTTATAATTTGCTTTGTGTTCTTGTTTTCCGCGTTTTGTTAAGCAAAATAAAAACTGATTACTTTACTCCTATCCATTATCGAAAACAAAGGAAAATGTGCACATTCTTAAAAGTAAACTTTTTTGGGAAAAATTGAATGTTTTTCCCAATTTTGTTTTCTTTTTTTGCGCCTATTCAATTTTGCATTGTCACTCGTGAAATAAATTTCTATTATAATTATTGTTAATGCCCTTTTGACATATTAAATCTAATTTTTTGAAAGGATTTTGTTATGAATAATGAGAATAAAAGAGAGATATTAACTAAAAATATCAATAACTGAAAAGCCAAACTTTTAGATCTAAGTATGAAAAATAAGGCTCTAAATTTTAACGTGTATCCAGCAAAAACAATAGTGCCAAAAATCAAGATTGTAAGCCCTGTTCTTGATGACTTTATTAGAATAATAAACTCATCTTCTAAAGAAGAATTTGAGATTAGTTCATACAAAATGAGCAGTCTATATGCACGTAATGAATATGGCCAAACTAAAACTTTTTATTCTCATACAATTAATGACATTCTAAGCAGGAATCCTAATATTGCTAAGAGTAAAATTTACTGTGAATTTGGTAACTCAGCAACTCAAAATCTTTTAGATAACACACTTAAAAAAATCTACAAAATCGCCAAAATGTGAAAAGATGAGTACTCAATTGATGTGCTATATTTAGCTTTTGGATTTTTAAAATGATTTGAATCAAAAGATTCATATGAACCTAAATATGCTCCATTATTATTTTTGCCTGTTGAGCTTAAAAATAATTCAAACATATGATCAATCAAAATAAAAAACGATGGTGCTTTCGCTAATAATGAATCGCTAGTTAGAAAACTTGATAATGACTTTAATATTGATGCAACTTTTAATAATGAAAGTGATAATCTTAATTTAGCATACATTGAATATTGTCAAAAAATCCTATCTCAGTGCGATGATGAAAGATGAGAAATTGATAATTCAGTTTATTTATCGAATTTTGACTTTTCAAAAATTCATATCTATAAAGACATTGAAACTAACATTGAAAAAATTATTGATAGTGACTTTTTTAAGAACTTAATGGACTTAGAAAATGACATTGACAGTAGCACAAATGAAATTAATGAATCTAACATTGATTCAAAAATAAATATTTTTGAACAATACAAAATTTTAGATTCAGACTCATCACAAGAAATAGCAGTGCAAAATGCTATAAGAGGCAAAAGTTTTGTCTTACAAGGGCCACCTGGCACTGGTAAGTCACAAACTATTACTAACATTATTACTGAGTTGATTTCTAGAAACAAAAAAATACTTTTTGTGGCAGAAAAAAATGCTGCCTTACAGGTTGTTTATAGTAATTTAAGGAAAATTGGTCTAGAAAAATATGCAATTCCTATTCACGATTCTAAAGTTAATAAGATGCAGATTTTGCAAGAATTAGCTGAATCAATTGACAAAGCAAAATTATTTGAAATTGATGAGCAAAAAATGGCTAATTTTGCCGATAACTATAAAAAGGTTAAAGACATATTAACAAATTATGGCCAAGTATTGCTTAAAAAACGTGAACCTGAATTTGATTCAATTTATGAATATATAGGCAAATATTTTTATTATAAAGATGCATTAGATTTACATTTTATAATTAATAATATTTTAGATATTAAAAATGCTCAATTTACATCAATTTTAGAATCTATTGATCGTTTCTTTTACGCCTATAAAACAATTAAATTCAACTATAAAGACCACAAGTGATATGGCTTTGAAAACCTTGAATTAGATTCATTTGACAAAAATGAACTTTTTGCTAAATTATCTGAATTAAATAATAGAAGTTTGCAACTAAGAAATTATCTTAGTTTAAACAATATATTGAGCAATAAAAGTATTATTGATATAAACTTTATAAAGAAAATTAAAGACATTAATAGCTTATTAGAGTTATATAAATTAATTAAACCTGAATATAAAAATGATGCCTTAACTATTAGTCAAATTGAAAATAATTATCAGTTAATTAATCAATTAATTGATTTAATAAGTCATAAAAATGATTTAACTGCTTCTTTAGAAACTGTATGAACTAATCTTTTATTTGCTAATGATCAAAATATAAAAAATGTTTATGAATATGTTAAAAAGACTCATAAAAAGCCATTTAGATTCCTTTCTCCTAAGTGAAATAGGCAAATAAAGCAAATTAAGAGAAGTCTGACAAATCCTAAACTTTTAAAAAATGTTGATATAGTCAAACATATAGAAATGTTTGTTGACTTAAGTGAATCTAATAAAAAAATAGAAAGCATACTTAACCAATTGGCCTTTTTGATAGATATTAATGACCAAAATATGATTAATGATTCAAAAAATAAAATAGAGTTATTAACTCATCTATATAAAAAATCAATTATTAGTAACACCTTGCTGTCAATATTAGCTAATGATGAAAAGAAAAGTAAGCTATCTAATGAAGTTGTTTCATTTTTAGATAAATTTTACTATTTGGTTGACATACTAAATAAAGAGAGTGATTCATATGACTATTTAGACTTTATTGACTTTAAAAATGCAGTTAATATTCTAGTAAATAGCAGAAGCGAATTGGAAGAGTATTTGAACTTCCTTACCTATAAAAAAGACTTATATGATGCAGACTTATCATCATTTGTTGAAACTATTTTTACTCACAATATCACAGAAAATTACAAACCAATTTTCTTAAAAAGATTTTATAAGCAATTAATAGAATCGGTTTTAGATAGCGAATTGCAAAATAGCGATGCGATTTTTATGAATAGCAATTTGGAATTATTTAGACAAAGAGATAAAGAGATAGGTCAAATAGCTAAAGATAGAATAATTATGCATATTGACAAAAGTATCAAACAATCCACTGCTTTCCAAAGTGCTAACCCGCAATACAACATTATTAAACGTGAAGCATCAAAGAAAAGAACTAGGGTTTCATTCAAAACCATCTTTGAGCAGGCTTTAGACTTTATTTTAAAATTAAAACCTTGTTTGATGCTTTCGCCTCTTACTGTTAGTCACCTGTTTAAAGATATAGACTACAAATTTGACACAGTTATTTTTGATGAAGCGTCACAAATTAAACCTGAGACAGCTATTAGTTCACTTTTTAGAGCAAAGCAAGTAATTATTGTCGGTGACAAAGAACAAATGCCGCCATCTAATTTCTTTTCATCAATTGATAATGATGATTTTGCCGAGACTAATGAAATAGAGCAAGATGTTTCATCTGGATATGAATCACTACTTACTTTAGCCGATGGAAACTTAAACTCAATTAAATTAAAATGACACTATAGATCTAAATATGAAGACTTGATTACTACGTCAAATAAATTTATTTATAAAGATTTAGTAACTTTTCCTAATTCAGAGAGTCCAAGTGAATATGAAGGATTGCACTTTGAATATGCTAAACCTAAAGAAAAAGACTATGAGCAAGAAACTATTATTAAGTCATTAGATATTCTTAAAAGAATCATTACAACTTATCATGATAAATATTCAGTTGGTATTGTGGTCTTTAATTTAGAAATTGAAAAAAGAGTAAATGAAGAATTAGAAAAATTTAAATCATCAAATTCAGATTTATCATTCTTTTTTGATGACGAAGCAAATGAACCATTCTTTGTCAAAAATATCGAAACAGTTCAAGGTGATGAACGTGACTTTATAATTTTTGTAATTAATGGAAAAGTTAATAAAAACAATCGTTTTGGCGTTTTATTTGGCGAAATTAATAAAGAAAATGGCTATAGAAGGCTAAATGTTGCTATTACTAGAGCCAAAAGGGGCTTGATTGTAGTTTCAAACTTCAAGCATGGTGAAGTTGACTGATTTAGAAGTGAGCAACCAGGAATCAAAATGCTTGAAAAATTTATTAAAAATGCTGAATTCGGAATTAATAGATTAGAAAATGAAAATGAGTATGCAACTAACATATTAGATTCACTTTTTGAAAAAGAAGTTTATGATGAATTAACTAAAAGAGGCTGAAATGTTAAAAGACAAATTGGCTACTCAGACTTTAAAATTGACCTGGCAATAACTGATCCAAACAATGAAAATAAGTTTATTCTTGGCATTGAATGCGATGGATCGTCCTTTAACTTCTCTAAAACTGCAAGAGACAGAGATAGATTAAGACAGCAAATATTCGAATCAAGAGGCTGAATAATACACAGAATTTGATCGGCTGATTGATTTAAAAATCCAAGTCATCAAATTAATATTATTGAAGAAAAACTTCACCAGCTCACAAATATTAGACCTATTAATTTTCCACCAGTTGTAGAGGCAGATGTTATAAAAGACAAAATTGACCAAAATTCCCATTTTATAGTTGAAAAAGAAACTGATACAGTTGTTGTGTTTGATATATATCCATCAATAGATGGCTTGACAGAAAGTGTTGTATCATCATTTTTGAAAGATAAAAATCGCTTTGACCATATTAAATATTATGACTTAAGCAATATGCTAAAAATAATTATTTCAAAACTTGGCCCAATCCCATTAAGTACCGCATATAAAATTGCTAAAAACATCAAAGGCGATTCTATGGTTACTAAAACAACCAAAGATACTGTTGATAGCTTTATATGAAATATAGGAAATGTAGATGAAAACGGATTTATAATACCATTTGGTTGAAAATTTAAATTTAGAGAAAGCAATAGCATGGAAAACAAAAGAAGTGTTATGGATATCCATGATAAGGAAATAGAGCACTTTATTCTTACTATTTTTAGCCTTAATAATATGCCTATTGGCGTAAATGATTTTGCTAGAGAACTAACTAATAAAACTTTTAATAGATCGCTAACTGCAAAACAAATAGCAAAAGTTAAAAATGTTTTAGAAAATCTGAAGAGAGAAAGTATTATTGCTGAAGAATCAGATGGAACGTATAGGCTTATTTAGCAGGCATATAAGCAAAAAAGCAAACTGAAAAAGGTTTGCTTTTTGTTTACATTTAGCTTGTGATCCTGTATTTAAAAATTAGTGTTTTAAAAAAATATTTTATCCAACTGTATTTCTTATATTTTTTAATAGCAAAACTTGCTAAAGAATGTATGAAATAAACAAAAAAGATAATTACTGCCTAAATTTAACAAATTTATTCATTTTTGTGTAAAAGTTTGCTGAAGATAAAAAGCAATTATTGCTTTTTTCAATCAGTGTTTCCATTTGATGATCTGCCTAAGACAAATGACGAAGCATATGAAAGAGAACTAAATTGCATATCTTTGTGTAACTTATAGTTACTTATTACTCCATTTTTTATGAGTTTTTTTCTAAGTTCATAAATTGACTTAAACCTATGCTTAAAGTGTGGAGCCTCTATCATTTCAATATCAGAACCCTTAGTCACAATAAATATGTTGTCTGATACTTTCTTACAAAATGCAGTTATTTTTTGACTTTTATCATTTCTTCTCTTTTTAGTTAATGTGTATGTATTAGTTGTAGTGTCTGAATTATCATTATTTTCTGAATTATTCACAAAATCAGGGAATGAATCACATTGCTCTCATTCAATTTTACCATTTGAACTTCTGCCTAAAACAAAAGCTGAAGCATATGATGCAGATGAAAACACTTGATCTTCTAGTAAAATGTTATCCTTTATTTTGCCTTGATTAAATAGATCATCTCTGCGTTGTTTTATATTTGCTAAAAGCTTTGTAAAATAGGGATGTTTGCTCTCATTGCCTCTTATTTGTGAATTGGCTAAAACAATAAATTTTTCGCCTTCTTTTTTACAATAAGCAGTTGTGATGTTCTTGCTAACTCTGTCTTTTTTACTCAATTTGAAATACTGAAATTCATTGTTAGTTTTAATTTCATTATTACCTTCATAAACTTCCGGAGTATTTGAGAACACATCAAAACCAACTTCTTGCAAAATAATAATAGAATTTTGTATAAAAATATTTCAATCTTTTTCAGCATCTACTGAAATATTACCTTTAGTGCCAGCATTATCATTTAATAATTCAAATTGTTTATTATTGCTATTTTTTACAATATTGATAAATGAATGTTCCAAGTATTTTAGTTCTGTTGCGCTTAATCAATTGTTAATATTTGTAAGAATGTACACATAGTCAAAATCTTTTGTCTTCTCTTCTTTTAGATGCGAAAGTATTCTTGCCAATATACCATTATTATTGTTTCTTACATCAGCTTGCCCAATATAAATTTTTTTGCTTATATTATCATTCTTAACCAAAAAATATATGCCAGCAAATTTAAGAGCCGGAACATTGTTTACGATTTCAGAGTTTAATGCTTGTCTAGAAATTTTATAAATAACACCAGTTCAAGTTTGAGGTTTAGAATATTCAACAATATTGCGCTTTTCATCTAAAAAATTAACTTTAAATCAGTTTAAAAACATAGTTTTCCTTGCTTACTTTATAATTTTACCAATTAATTTCGTACTTTTTTATAATTGCCTATAAAACAGCCCAAAATGTAAATTGGAATGTAGTTTAATACTTAAAATTAACCGTAAACAAAACACTGTAAAAAGGATAAATATACGTTCATTGACTAACACTTGAGAACAGGAAAAGTTGGGCAACCTTTTGCGTTACGAGCAACCAACAAAATATTTAGTTAGCAATACCGACTACAAGACATGCGGAATTCCCGTTTTGACTGCCGGAAAAACTTTTATTTTAGGTTATACAAATGAAGTCAATGGGATTATGAACTCAAGCAAATCAAATCCAATAATAATATTTGATGATTTTACTACAGACAGCCATTTTGTCCAATTTCCCTTTAAAATAAAGAGTTCGGCAATGAAGCTTCTCTCAAATAAAAATGAAATTGATAACTTATTTTTCAATTTTTTGCTTATAAATAAAATAAATTATGAGCCCGAATCACATGAAAGACATTGAATATCTAAGTTTTCAGTTTTTTCTATTACACAACCTTCCATATCTGAAAAATCCAAAATATCCTTTCTTTTCAGCAATCTCGACTCCCTAATCACCCTTCATCAGCGTAAGCTTTTTAGCTTAAAAAATCTTAAAAATAGACTACTTGATAAGATGTTTTGTGATGAAAAATCTCAATTTCCAAGTATAAGATTCAAAGAATTTACTAACGCTTGAGAACAGTGGAAAGTAGGTGATTTAATAACAGAAAGAATAGAATTCACCAAAGAAAGTAATGAATTTCCTTTGATGGCTTTTGTAGCTAATGAAGGTGTGGTTGCAAAAGGAGAAAGATATGATAGAAGTAGCTTAGTTACAGATATTTATAACAAGATTTATAAAATAACTAAATATGGAGATTTTATATACTCATCTAATAATTTAGATAGAGGTTCTATAGGCGCAAATAAGTACGGCAATGCCTGCATTTCTCCTGTTTACAGTATTTTTAAATGTACAAATTCTTATGATCACAATTTTATTAAGAACATCTTATCTAGACGTAGTTTTGTAAATAAACTTCTAAAGTATAGACAAGGTGTTGTTTATGGACAGTTAAAAATTCATGAATCAATATTTTTAAATATGAATTTAAATTCACCATCAATTTTAGAACAAAATAAAATAGGAAAGATTTTTTATAACCTTGATTCGTTAATAACCCTTCATCAGCGTAAGCAAATAACAAAAATAGTGTAAGGATAATATGTAATAAAAAGGGTACATTTACCCAAAATTTGTCAAGTTAAGTAAAAAATAAAACAAAAATATTAAAATATATAAAATAAAGGGTAACTTTACCCTGAATTTTTCGAGGTAGTTATGCAAATAAAAAGAGACTATTATTTAAATAAACTTATTAAGAAAATGAATAATGGAAGAGTCAAAATTGTCACTGGCATAAGAAGATGCGGCAAATCATATTTACTTTTGAAACTATTTTATGACTATTTACTATCTGAAGAAATATCTAAAGATCAAATTATTACTCTGACTCTTGAAGACATAGAGTTTTTAGAATACAGAAACCCACTCAGACTTAATGAGTACATTAAATCTAAAATAGTCGACGAAAATAAAAACTATTATGTAATAATTGACGAAATTCAATACTGTGAAACAATTAAAAATCCCTATTTAGAAAACAGCAACTATGATGTTGGATTTATTGATGTTTTGCTAAGTTTAGTTAAAAAATCTAATGTTGATGTTTACATAACTGGAAGTAATTCAAAAATGCTTTCAACAGATGTGCTAACTCAGTTTAGAGACAGAGGGGATGAAATAAGATTAAATCCGTTTTCATATAGCGAAGTCTATAATCTCTTTGAAAACAAGCAAAAAGCTCTAGAACACTATATGATTTATGGTGGTTTGCCTGAAATATATTCATATGAATCTGATGAACAAAAAAGCAAATATCTAAAAGATGTTTTTACTAAAACATATATTAAAGATATCTTAGAAAGACATAATATATTTAATGAAAAAGAAATACTAGAGATATTATTAAACTTTATTTCCTCTTCAATTGGATCTTTGACAAATCCAAGTAAGTTATCTAACAGATTTTTATCAACAAAAAATATCAAAATAGGCTCAAAAACTATTTCTAATTATTTAGATTATTTTTGTGAATCATTCATTATTTCAAAAGCGCAAAGATTTGATATAAAAGGCGGGTCATATTTTTCAACCCCACTAAAGTATTATTTTACTGACATTGGTTTAAGAAATGCTTGGCTAAATTTTAAGCAAATTGACCAATCTCATATAATGGAAAACATTATTTATAATGAGTTAATTAAACGAGAATTTAATGTTGATGTAGGGGTTGTTGAACACAGAGAAAGAGAAAACAACACTTTTAAGAAAATACAACTTGAAATTGATTTTGTTATTAATAAGGCTCACCAAAGATACTATATCCAATCTGCCTTAAATATAGATACATACGAAAAACAACAACAAGAAATCAGATCTCTTATTAATGTTAAAGATTCTTTTAAAAAGATAGTAATAATTAAGGATGATATTATTCCTAGACATGATGAAAATGGTGTTCTATATATTGGGTTAGAACAATTTTTATTGGATGAAGACATAATAAATTCACTAGCTTAATTTCTTATTGTTTTAATTTCATCATGCAATTAAATGTGTATTAAATAGACCAACTGTTTGTATTTCGGTTGGTCATTTTTCAAACTGCCTACTTTTCAGAAACTATGGTTTCTTGTTTTCATGTTTTTTATGTAAAAAATACGTTTATGGCTGTTTTATAGTATTTTTCTGTTAAAAATGCATTGATAATTTAAATGATTATCAAAATATAAAATGACATTTATAGATACATAAAACACAAAAATTTGTAATAGAAAAATTACCTCAAATTAGATAATTTTTAAATCTTTTTTTGAATGAAATCAGTAAATTTTGTGTCTTAAAACTAACGCTTGAGAACAGTGAAAATTAAGCGATTTAGCTTATAAAATAAATAGATTCAATGTAAATGCAAGTGCTAAAATACCGCTAACAGTCTCAGCACAACATGGGTTGGTTGCTCAACTTTCATTTTTTAAAAACCAAGTTATGGGTAAAAATATAAGCAAATATCAAGTTATTCATAAGGGGGAATTTGCATATAATAAATCTCCTTCAGAAGGGTTTCCATTTGGCGTTGTTAGAAGGCTAAATAATTACGAAAAGGGCTTATTATCACCTGTCTACGTAATTTTTGGTGTGCACGAAGATAAAGTAAATTCAGATTTCTTATCAATAATTTTTAATACATATGAATGAAACAAAAATCTTGCACCAAATATAAAAAAGGGAGCCAGAATTTTACTAAACATTTCAGATAATGATTTTTTCAATGTCAATTTAACAGCACCACCAACACAAAACGAGCAAGAAAATATAGCTAAATTAATTTATAAATTAGACTCTTTAATAACCCTTCATCAGCGTGGGTAAAAATGAAAGGAAAAATGAAAAAGACAGATATTTTGCTATACAAATATTTTCAAAGTTGAATAAATGTTTATAAAAGAGGTTCAATTAGAAAAGTTAGCTTTATGAAATATGAGCTAACCTTAGATTGAATTATTAAATTGGCACCTAATTTAAGGCTTTGCGACCTTGATAGAGTTAGCTATCAGCAGATCATAAATGATTATGCTGAGTGTCATGAAAGACAAACAACTATGGATTTTCATCATCATCTAAAAGGATGTTTGCTAGATGCTTTCGATGAAGGTCTATTAACAAAAGATCCTACTAGGAAGGTGGTCATAAAAGGTATGCCAGCTAGGCCTAAAAAAATTAAATTCTTAAGCAATTTTGAGCTTCAACTTTTGCTCAAAGGGCTTAATTTACAGGATAAATTGAACTTTGACTGACTAATATTTTTAATTGCTAAAACAGGGTTAAGATTTTCAGAAGCTGTTGCTCTTACCCCCGATGATTTTGACTTTACTAAGCAGTTACTAAATGTATCCAAAACATGAAATTACAAAGAATCTGGTGGATTTTTGCCAACGAAAAATAAATCTTCAGTAAGAAAAATACAATTAGACTGGCAAACAATCTCTCGCTTTGCTTCTTTAGTGCAAGGCTTAGATAAAAATAAACCTATTTTTGTTTTTAAAGAAAAGATTTTTAACTCAACAATTAATGATCTCTTAGCTAGAAGATGCAAGAAGGCCAATATCCCTGTTATAAGCATTCATGGTTTAAGGCACACACACGCATCAATTTTATTATATGCAGGAGTTTCAATTGCCTCAGTTGCGAAAAGACTAGGTCATTCTAGCATGAATACTACTGAGCGAATCTATTTGCATATTATCAACGAATTAGAAAATAAAGATATTGACCTAGTCATGCGGTCAATATCTGCACTTAATTAATACATTACTTTTACCCACGCAAATATGCTGCTTTTGCAGCATTTTTATATAACTCTATATTTAGAATTTCTTAATTTTATAATAAAGTCTTTAATATATTGTTTATATTTGCCTTGCTTGATGTCATTAGAGTTTTCTTTTTGCAAATCCTTAGCAATGATTAACTGAACATTTTTATTTAATTTTCCATCACATAAATTAGTTAATCTGCCATAGACATTAATTGGCTCATTAGAGTTTATTATTTCTCGTAGCTTAACTGAATCTATATTCATTTGTTGTGCAAAATTTTCGATATCATCATTGTACTTTTTAAGTATCTTTGCATATACACAACTATTAAGGTCAAATTCATTGAATGAATCATTGTTTGCGAGAACTTCATTTATACATTCTCTAGCTAGATATTGATATTCCATAGGATACTTGCGAATGTACTTTTGCTCTAATTCACTTCAAGAATCAGAATCTTCAAAATACAATCCGTCATTAGACTTACTGATGCGACTTTTTTTAATTTCAAATAGCAATGTATTTAAATAATCATTATTAACAGTAATATTAAATGTAGAATTATCAACATCAGCTAATTCCAAAATTAAAAACATTTCTTCTTCATTTTCAGTAGCTATTTTAAATTTAGAAAAATCAACATCTTTAATTCTTGCTCAAATTAGCTCATATTGATCTTTTGTTAAAGCAATATCATTTTTGTTATCATCTCAGTCAAAACCTAAAATTTGTGCTGAAGTTAAATTTCTTCTAATTTTTTGAAAATTAGATAAAAATGCTTTTAAACTATCTAAAGTTTCAGGATCTGTTTCATTGACATCGGATACTTCTGGCACCGATTCAAAATTAATAAAACCTCATTTGCTAAATATATTTTGTATGTTTAAAAATGATTCATTAATTTTGGTATAGAAGTATTCTAAACTTTTAGGCATAGCCATACCAGGGTCAAAATCTGCATATTCAGCTAATGCTTCCTGCATATTCCATTTCATTCTGCCAGGCTGTCTAAAGAACACAACATTGCCATATGGCTTTAAATTTGCATTGTAGTTTCTGTTTGTTCTAGAAATGGCTTGTATTAAGTTTTCAAAAGCCATTGTCTTATCAAAATAAACTGTATTAATGTATTTTGAATCATAACCAGTTAATAATTGTTCAACAACAATTAATATGTCTAATTTAAGATCTTTACTTAAATTCTTGTGGTTATATTTTCTAGATAATCTATTTTGAATATCTACTTTAAAATTAGCATGACTGTTTGGATTGTTTTCATCAAACTTAGTATTAAAGTCTTGATTGTATCTAGTAATTATTTCCTTTATCTTTTCGTCTTTAATTAAACCCTTAGAAGGATTATTAGCATCTTTAGAAATGTCAGTTGAAGGATCAAAAAGAGCTGTAAATTTTACTGATGTGCATGTTTCACTGATTTTTTGGGAAAAAATTTCATAATACTTAATAGCATCCTTAATGCTACTTGTTGCAAAAATAGCACTAAAGTCATTATCAATATTTTTTCTTTTTCAATCTTTTAAAATTTCATTTACAACCTGTTCTTTATACAAATCGTCATCTTTAATTTTTCTATAAATATTTTCTTCAAATTTTAATAATTCATCATCTTTAACATTAATTAAATTTTTAAGGCTATTGAGCTTAATTTCTGCATTTGCATCATCACTGCTTATGCTACTTTCAGATTTATCAAATATTTTAATTGCTGGGAGTAAAATCTTGTCAAGAAATTTATACTCACAGTTAAAACCTAAAACTTTCTTATCCTCAATGCCGCTTTTCATTGTATATTTATGCAAAAGCTGCCCAAAATTGGCTTCTGTTGTTAAGCCTGCTTTTAAATTTTTATCAAAAATTGGAGTTCCTGTAAAGCCGAAAACAACTGCATTTGGATTGCTTTCTATTATGTATTTAAACATATCTCCATGTGTTGATCTGTGAGCTTCATCAAAGATAAATACAACTCTTTTTTTAGCAATTTCAGCTAATTGCCTATCGTAAAAATCTTTATCAATATTTGCTTGCTTATTGATTGTGGTGATTATTAGTTTGTATTTTATTGATTCAGATGTTGTTGATAATTGTTTTATTAAATCAATTGTATTAGCGGCTTCAGAAACTTCAATTTGTCCTGATGAATTGAAGTTTTTAAAAGCATTTTTTGTTTGTGTGCCTAGTTCAATTCTATCTACTACAAAAACTACAATATCAGCTTGATTTCATTCCAATAATAATGTTGCTAGTTTAAAACTAGTTAATGTTTTACCAGAACCAGTTGCATGTCAAACATAACCGCCTTTATGGCTTCTTTTGCTTGATGTATTTTTGAAAAATTCATTAGCAAAAAACTTATTTTGAACTTTATTAACAGCGTGAATTTGATAACTTCTTAAAACTTTTAAGGTGTGGTCTGCAACATCAGCAATTGTAAAATCTGCTATCATCCTGTGAGCATTTGGAATTCTAAATACATTTTCAATTATTTTCTTTCAGTCATTAATTAACTTATTGTCCTGATCTGTTCATTTCAAAAATCTTTCAGCAACAATATGTTCATAATTGTTTGTGCTAGGCATATACATCATTTCATTAGGTTTCATTGCTACTACAATCTGTATTAACTTGAAAATGCCCTTTTTATAAAAACCAATTTTAGAATAATTTTTAATTTGAGTTATGGCATTAAGTATATTTTCGCCACTGTTTTTAAGCTCTATATGGATTAGTGGCATACCATTAATAAGAAGAATCACATCACTTCTTCTTTCTTTTTCATCATCCAATAAATCGGTCTTAACTTGCCTTGCAATTTGATAAATGCTTTCACCAGCATTAATGTCACGTCTCTTAAATATTTTAAGCTGAATCTCTTTGTTCAACATCTTTGAATCAAGTTTATTAGTTCTAGTAATACCAATATATTCACTATTAATAAGTGTATTAGTATCTACAAAATTTTGACAATTTTGCACCTTTTGAATTACTTGATTCATTTCTTCATCTGATAATTCAATACCATTTAAGATGTCCTTATTGTTTTCAAACAATATATTTTTTCAGTTTTCAATTAAGTCTTCTTCAGTAACATTTCCCAAAATAACTTTATATTGTTTGGATGGATTAGACTTATCAGGGAAGCCTTTTCAACCATATTCACGCAAGCAATTGACAACAGCATCTTCAAAATCTTTTTCTCTATTAAATTGCATAATTACTCCTATACAAACATTTTATCTAGTAATGTGTTTTTAATATTTTTGAGACTATT
>NZ_LAUS01000003.1 GCF_005061465.1 Mycoplasmopsis bovis 8790 | reverse complement strand
TTTAAATCTGATCCGCGGAACTAATAATTTATTACTCATAACCTACTTACCACCTATAATCTTAATAAGTTCATCAATAGCTTTCATATCGCTTTCTTCGCCTTTAAGATCTTTTAGCAGGCTAATTAATTCACGTTCATTGTCTGCTATTTGGTTATTAATATCTTCGAAAGTGTCACTATATTTTTCAGATAAAGTCTCTATTTTTGAAACAAAATCATCCACAACACTTATTCCTGCTTTATTAATTTGTTCAACGATTGGAACTATTCATTTCTCAATCAAAAGTTCATAAAACTCATCGCTAGTAAGACTCATATACTTCTTATATGATTCTTCTACTAAAAAGTTAGCTAAACTTTTTCTATCACTTTCAACAACATCAATTTTTTCTTTAAGTGCACAAATATTAGTAATCTTATACTCTAAGCTGTCAGAATCTAAAGAATCTATTTCTTTTACAAAACTCTTGTACATTTTTTCAATGTTTTTGTATTTTCATTTATTGTTTTCAGAATCATAAATGTAATCATTTCTATCTTCTTCACTAATTGACTTCTCTAAGTCATCTAACTCGCTCTTAAGATTTTCCGATTCTTCGACTTTATCACGCAGTAATCAATACTTATCGCTAAAGAATTTTTCTTGTATCCTCTCTAGATCAAAAAGGTCTGATTTATAGGTCTTTTGGGAATTTGACTTGCCTTTTCCTTCAATCTTTTCAATTTCACCTTTTAGTATCTCTTGCAAGACAATACTTTTATCATCATAATCTTGATAATACTTACTAATAAGCTCAATGTCGTCCTTAATTACATCTAAATTATTAACAAAAATTTGATAAATATCATATGCGTCAACTAATGGGATGCTGTTCATATTTTCAAAAATATAGTCACTTAAAACAGATTCTAACTGTACTAAATCAACGTGTTCAATCTCCTCAACTGATTTAACAAAATTTTTAAAAAACTTTAAAAATTTCTCGCCTTTTTTATCAAAGCTCTCTTTGTATTCAGTAACACTTCATTCGCAATTTATAGTAGAGTTAATATCTTCTTTAGGAATTTTTAGTTCATAATAATTACTATCATTTAACTTAAACAATTTGTCTTTTAAGCCTGTAAATAAGTCGAAAAACTTATCAAGCTTTGCTAATTCATCCCTGCTTATGCCACCATACATAATTGAGTAAAGATCATATTGTTCTTGCTTCTTAAAATTATCAATGTATCTAGAAATATTAAGATTATAATCATTTTGAGCAATCTCATCAAGTGATACACGACGTGAAAAGTTTTCTATTTCAATTCTATGATTTACAACATCAGCAATCTTTTTAATATGAGACTTAGAAAACTTATTATTTTTGCCCTCTTTAACATAAAGTTTTGAAGCATCAACAAATAAAATATCTTTTTCACTTCTGTGTTTTTTAAGAATCATAATTATTGTTGGAATTCCCGTGCCATAAAACATATTGGCAGGAAGGCCAATAATTGCATCTATTTGTTGTTTTTGGATTAGATTCTTACGTATTTGCCCTTCAGAATTACCCCTAAATAAAACGCCATGCGGCAATACTATAGCCATAATTCCATCAGGTTGAACATGATAAAGATCATGAAGTAGAAAGGCATAATCGGCTTTGCTCTCTGGAGCTATTCCATACTCTATATATCTAGGATCTAAACTGTGTTCTTTAGAATTTCATTTTTGAGAATATGGCGGATTAGATACAACTGCATCAACTGATAAATGTTTGTATGAACTAAAGTCATTATCTTCAAACATTGGTCAGTCTTGTTCTAAAGTATCACCATTGCGTGCATGAATTTCAGTTGGGCTAATGTTTTTCATTATTAGATTCATTCTAGTTAAGTTAAAAACTTCGGCTTTTAACTCTTGTGCATAGTAGCTAACAGGACTATCACCGTTATTGTATTTTTTAAACTCTTGGCCAATAGTTATAAGCAATGAGCCTGAGCCACTAGTTGGGTCATAAACTTTTATTACTTCTCTATCCTTTAAATGATATGCAACAATTTTAGACATTAATTCTGAAACTTCATGCGGAGTGTAAAACTCACCAGCTTTTTTGCCAGCAGATGAAGCAAAACGGGCAATAAGATATTCATAAATATAACCTAGAACATCATAGTCTTGGTTAGTTGAAGGAATATCATTAATAATGTCTAACAAACTAGAAATAACTTCAGTTTGCTTATTTGTATCTGAACCTAACTTACTTAAGTCTCTTTCAAACTTTACGAATAAGTCCTTAAATAATGATTTATGTTCATCATTAACATTATTGTTAAAATTGTTAAAAGCTAATTGAAACTTTTGGATATTAAATTCATTTTTGTTTTCAATTCAAGATGAAAACAAATTCGAATAGTCTATAAAATAGCCATTTTCGTCAATGCAATCTTTCTTTGCATCAACTAAATTTTCATAGTCGCCTTTATAATTTTCATCAGAAACAATAGCATTAAAACTTGATTCATTATCTAAATATTTGCTATCAAGATATTTAAGCTGATCTTTTGTAATTCAGTTCTTGATTAAATAATCAGTTTGCTTTTCACATAAAAATTTGTAGAAAACAAGACCCAAAACATAATCTTTATATTCGTGTGGCTCTAACTTTGCCCTTAACTTATCAGCAGCATCTCAGATCTTAGAACCTAATTTTTCTTTAGTTATTTTATTGCCCATATAATGTCCTTTTACTATAAAAATTTTGTAGTTAAATGCCTAAAAATATATTGCAGTTAATTAGTTTAATTAAATTATATTAATTAAGTTATAAACATGGCAAAATAAGGTTTAAAACATAGTTTTATTTTTTAAAAATATTTTTGGATTAGGCTCTAAAATATGATTCAAAAAATAGAAAAAAAATTAAGCAAAACTAAAATATGAAATGCTTTTTCATAGTTTTGCAATATTTTTTTGATCTTATTTGCATTGCAACAAGATTGTTTATATAAAATTCTGCTGTAAATTAAGCAACTAAAAATTGCTTAAGGTTTTATATTCAAATTGTAAAGGACTAATATATGAAAAGAAAATTAATGTTAATAGGGGGGGGGGGCAGTTTTCGCTAGTTCTTTCCCAATGATAGCCGCATCATGCGATGGCAAAACAAAAGAAGCTGAAAAGGAAATTAAAGAGCCAGTTAAAAGAGAAGATTCTAAAGAGCTAACTGAAAAGCCTAAGACAGAATTAGGATCTTCAGGAACAGACGGCGACTCAGCATCAAATGGTGACAAAATCAAAAGTCAAAAAGTTTTAGAAACTTCAATGAGCGATTCAGCAAATACTCCATCAAACACTTCAAGCAATTCTGAATCATTAAAAGACAAAATTATTAAAAGACATTTAGAATCAGCATCTGAAAGCACTTTAAAACTTTTTGATGGAACATACTCATCATCATATTCACAAGTTCTTTCATCTACTGAGAAAGAAAATAAAGCACAAAAAGAAAGAGAAAATAAAGCTAATGCTGCTAATTTAATTTCCGGCGACAAAAGAACTAATCCATCTAGTGAAGAAGATAAAAAGTTAGTTAATGGATGAACTAATAGTACAAGCAATGGTGGATATGCACCTGGTGCACGAATCCGTGTGCCTGTTGATTCCTCTATAAGCTAGTAAATTGTTTTTATTTCATTCTTATTAATCTTCTGTTTTATTTAACAGGAGTTTTTTATTATTATTTTAAATACTCTCTCATTTTAAGCTTAATAAGTTATATGAAAAATTCTCAGTTTCACACTAAATTTAGACATTAATATTGATTTGATATTTTTCATCTTGTGTAATATATTTTTTATTTTAATTTGTAAAGGACTAACATACATATGAAAAGAAAATTAATGTTAATAGGGGGGGGGGCAGTTTTCGCTAGTTCTTTCCCAATGATAGCCGCATCATGTGATGGCAAAACAAAAGAAGTTGAAAAGGAAATTAAAGAGCCAGTTAAAAAAGAAGATTCTAAAAAAGTAGCTGAACAGCCAAAATTGGAAACTACTGAAAATGATAAAACTGATAAGGAAAACAAGACTAACTCTATGCCTGCTGAAACAACAAATAAATTAGGATCAACAGCGCCAGCTAATGAAACAGCAAAAAGAACAGACACAACAGAATCTGACTTAGAAGGTGTAAGGGCATCAACTTACATCTATGATGTTTGAGCTAGAGATATTTATAAATATGAGCCTAAAACAAAAGATGATAAGAGTTCAAAAAGAGATTTAGATGCAGTGAAGGCATCAAACTACATTTATGATGTTTGGGCAAGAGATATTTTTAAATATGAACCTACTAAAAAACCTGCTAAATAGAGGTTTTAACAATGAATAAACGAAGGAAATGAAAGAGTGTTCTTATATAAAGATAGAAATATTTACTACCTCTCCAAATAAAAAGCTATCTGACTTAATCTAGTTTCTTTCAAATAATTGATAAACTAAGCATACTCTGCTTGGTTTTTAATGCTATAAAACAGTTTTTTTAGTAAATTTACGCAACAGATAAGCTAATTAACTTGCTCATAAATACTTTTCTCGCTAATAACAAAGTCCAGACTTTGATCAGCATCATCAATTTCAACTTTTTCAACTTTTTGTTCGTCGAAACATATGCCTACTTTTAAGTAGTTACCAGGATTCTCATTAAAAAAACGATCATAAAATCCTTTGCCCATACCTATTCTATTTAAGAATTTATCAAAAGCAACTAATGGAGTAAAAATACAATCAATTTTATCTATTTCACACATAATATTTGATGTCGGTTCATTGATATTAAATATATTAGATTGATAATTGCTAGTGTTATCAACCCTAGTCATAACCATTTTGTTTTCACCTAAGACTTTTGGAACATAAACACTAATATTATTGCTCAAACATCAACCAATTATATAATTTGTATCAACTTCATATTTTGTTGATAAATAAATACAGATTTGCTTGAACCTGTATTTATTTATAAAATCTATAACATTATTGCTAATAATCAAATTAGCATTCAACTTATATTCAAGAGATAACAGTTTGCGTTTATTTATCATTAATTTTCTTAGTTCTTTTTTATTCATGGTTTACTTTATTTTCTAAATCTTTTAACTAAGAAATAAGTCATAGTTGATAATGCAGCAACTCCAGATGCTGCACCAACTGAAATTCCAGCAATTAGTCCTGCTTTATTTCCGTTACCCTTGTTCTTATCCACTGCATCAGGAGTAAAACTATTTTCAGGTATTAAAACCATAATATTATTATTAAAATTAAATTTAGGACTATTACTATTTGCATTTGGAACTGGAACAGGTTTTTTGTCGGGCACTGGTTTTGGTGCTGAATTAGGATTAGACTCTGGATTCGACTTATTTATTGGTTTAGATGGTTTATCAGTTTCTCTTTTGGGGATATTATTTATAAAATCTTGCAAATACTGTAAATCATATAAATTTTTTGTTCCAGTTTCAATATTTTCCTTGAATGGATAATCTGGCTTTATGCCAAATTCAGTTGTTTCAAAATTTTTGTTAGTAAATACAGTATTGCTACTAAGCTGAATAATATCGCCAGTTGGTAAAATATAATATCCAATAGCAGAAGAACCACCAAAAGTGTCATAACCAATAACTTTTCCTAAATTATTGTCCCTAACTAATTGTGGAAAAATATTACCCGCGCTAAATGCAAATGGTGCTGTTAGCACAAAATAATTAAAATCATATTTTGGTTTCTTAGATTTGATGGTTTCAATTTTCTTTTCACCTGGTAAAGGATTATAAGTCCAAACATTAAATGGTTGGTCTGTTAAGAAACCCATAATTTCAAAAGCAGAACCAATGTAGCCCCCTCCGTTAAGAGTTACATTGAAAATAATGTTTTTAACACCTTTATTTTTAGCCTCTCTTAGAGAATTTTCAATATGTTTGGCACTATTTTCTTCAAAACTTTTGAATGAAATAACTGAAGTTTCACCATCAGGTGTATATACATTAGAATACTCAATATTGTTTTTAAAGTAAAGCTTACCTAGTTCTTCTCCTAATTTAAGTCTGTCTGAAACTCGTTTATTCAATGGAATCGGATGTTTTATAACATCAGGACTTTTAGAGTAATAGCCATCCATAATATATGCTGAATGAAAATCATCTAAATCATTAACTATTTTTCTGGTTGATAAATAATGAATATCATTATTTGTGTTTGTAATTTGATTTTTGTATTCCTCGATAAATCCTTTGTATGAATCATTTGACTCAGGTTTAACACCATAATAATAATCAAGTAAGAATGAAAAATACTTAGTTTGAAACTCTTTTAGTCCTTGAGGTATATTTTTATCATTATTTTTTGCTGACTGTTTTAAGTAAACAGATCCTAAACCTTGTACTGATTCAGCAAATCTAAATAGATTAAGAACTTCACCATTGAAATAAGTTTGAACATTAGATTCATTTAATAAGATTTGATTTAACAAAATTTGGGGTAGATACAAATCATTTTTATCTCTTAAAATATCGATCTCATATTTTTTAAGATCATATTCAAATGATTCCGTTTGATTTTTATATTTTTTATCTAAAAATTGAATATCTAATTTTTCTTCCCCGCGCTCAAAATTTCTTAGTACTTCTGTAAAAAAATTGTAATTAGAAACAAATATTTTTTGCTTTGTGTAATCAATTGTTAATGTTAATGGATTTGAGCTTTTTATGGCTGTTTTATAGGTTAATACAACTTTATCACCATTAAAATTAAAGTTTATATTTTCATTTTTAACTATTTTTGAAACGCTTTTCAAAAACTCTTGAATTCCAATATATGCTACATCATTGTGTATATACATTTTAACTTTAGCATTTTTAGGTTCGCGATTTAACTCTTTAGCTAATGGTATTAAATCAAATTCTTTTAATTTTAAACTTATACTTGTATCACTATCACTATTGCTAGTTGCTGATATTGAAATAAGCGGAGTAATAGTGCAAGAAGTTATGAATAAACTTTTTAGTTTCTTAATTTTCATATTTACCATTACTCCTTTATTAATTTATCTTTACTGCTTTCATTAACTATCTTTTGAATATAATCAAGATCAAAAAGCTTATCAAGATCATATTCATTATTTTTCTTTTCAAATTCTATATCTGGTTTTACACCTAATTCATAAGAATTAAAGTTAGAATCGCTTAGTGTATAATTTCCACTTCTTCTAATAATGGTGCCTGTTGGCAATACACTAACTCTAACTTCTGAAGCCCCACCAGCGGATTGATACCCAATTATTTTAGCTAAGTTATTGTTTTTTGAAACAGCTGCAAACATATTTCCAGCTGAATAATTTATTGGTGAGGCTAATATAAAGTATTTAAAGTTAAATTCTTTATTGTCAACTTTAGACTTTATATTGGTTATTACTTTGTCCTTACTTAATGGGTAGTATTTATTATATTTATATCTATCCTTTGCTAAATATCCTAAAATTTCTCATGTAGCCTGTACAGAACCACCACGGTTTAATGTTAAATCAAAGACAATATTTTTAGCACCTTTATTTTTAGCTTCTAATAGCTGTTTTTTAACTCCCTCAGTTAAAAAACGAGTAAAAATATCAATTTTTATTATTGCAATTTGCTTATCAGGAGTGTATCTTACATCTTTTTCGTTTAAGTTGTGACTGCTCTCAAGATTCAATAATTTGCGTTCATATTCTTTGAATCTTTTTCTTCTTTCTTTTAATTCGCTGGTTAATGGCTCTTTTATCTTCTTTTCTAAATCACTTACATATTGATGTCCTCAAAGAAGAATTTTTGTATGGATATCATCTAAGTCATAAATTAGTGAATTAAGTGCTTCAAAATGCTTTACATTGTCATCGCTTAAAATACTTTCTTTATAGTTTTCTAAAAATTGTTTATATGAATTGCTATTTTTAGAACTAATTGGATAGAAATTATCTAATAAAAATAGCAAATAGTTAAACTCAAAATGCCTATAATTAAGTGGAATTGGTGAATTTTTGGCGTTTGAAAGTAGTTTTTTCTTATCATCATTGTTTTTGCTATCATGAACTTGATTAAATTCAAAAATATATACTTTATCACCATTAAAATAAAGTTGATTTTCTGACTCACCTAATATTAGTTGATTAAGCATTACAAATGGAAGGTAAATTTTGCCACTTTTGTTAAGCATATCAATCTTATATTTTTGCAAATCAATCTTGAATTCATTAAATTTATTATTAGAATCATCATAAAATTCTAATTTGCCTTCAGGCTCATACGGTTTAACCGATTCGAAGAAATCAAAACCAGAAACCGTTATTCATTGTTTGACATAGTCAAACTTTATATAACTTTTTAATATGATGTTTTCTTTTTCATTATTAGGTGAAATATACTGTTTTATAGAGTTTAAAGTAAAACTTTTATCTGTTTTAATAACTTCAAATGATCTTTTTAGATTATATACTTTGCCATTATATAAAACGTTTTTAGTGTATAAATTATCATTTAGTGCTAAAACATCCTTAGATAATTCAACAAATTGATCTAAGTCAATATAGTCAATATCATTGTATTTAACAAATTTAACACTTTGGTTTTTTAAGTTCAATGGTACTAATGTTTCTAATTTATGTTCTTTTTCAACAAAATTAGGATTTGCGATTTCTTCAAATTTTAAAAATATATTAGTGTCTTTTTCAGGTTTAAAATTATCGGGCAAAATCTTGGTAAATTTGCTGTCTAAAAAATATCCAGCTAATCTATATCCTGATTTAGCAAATTCTGAAAAAGCAAAGGGTTTAAAGTCCTTGCCTTCAATGTATCTTTGACTTTTTAATGGTTTTTCATTCTCAATGTAACTAACATTTATTATTTTTTGAATTTTAGCAATTGGAACTACAGATGGATTAATAATAATTGGTAAATCATTATTATTTTTTGAATTAGAGTTTATACAACTAATTGATAATACTGGAAGTATTGGAGTTGTTAATATCAATAAAAAGGGCTTCTTAATCATTTAATCCCCTTGGAAAAATAATAATAAGTATGAACAAAACACACTAACTGCAATAATTATACAATTTGTAACAATTAAGACTAATATGCAAAAAATATGCCACTATTAAAAAATGTGGAAACATTGCTACATTTATAGTAATTTTTCTTGCTTATTAATTTTCTAAACTGAAATTTAAAATGCTTATAATTATTTATAAATATATTTTAATATGGCTTAATAATAAACATACATTTTGTGCATTTTTGCGCAATTATTAGTATTTTTATATAAACGGAGACTTATATGAATAAAATTAGAACTAGATATGCACCTAGCCCAACTGGATACCTACACATTGGTGGTGCAAGAACTGCCCTTTTTTGCTATCTTTTCGCAAAACACTATAATGGCTCATTTGTTTTTAGATTAGAAGATACTGATGTAAAAAGAAATGTTGCTGATGGTGAAAGAAGTCAGTTAGAAAACTTGAAATGATTAGGAATTATTCCAGATGAAAGTCCACAAAGTCCTAATGAAAAATATGGCAAATATAGGCAAAGTGAAAAGTTAGACAGATATAGAGAAATTGCTAATGAACTTGTGCAGAAAGGCCTTGCTTACAAAGCTTATGATACTTCTGAAGAATTAGAATTGCAACACTCAGAGGCTGAAAAGAATGGAATAGCTTCTTTTAGATATGACAAGAACTGGCTTAAAATAAGCGAAGAAGAAAAAATAAGAAGAGAAAAGGCTGGTGAGTATTCAATAAGGTTTTGTATGCCTAAAGATACTATTTATGAATGAGACGACATTGTTAGGGGCAAAATTAGTTTTAACTCAAATGATATTGGAGACTGAGTTATTCAAAAATCTGATGGCTATCCAACATATAATTTTGCAGTTGTTGTAGATGATCATGATATGGAAATTACTCACGTACTAAGAGGCGAAGAGCACATTACAAATACACCTAGACAGCTCTCAATTTATAATGCTCTTGGATGAAAATCTCCTGAATTTGGCCATCTAACAGTTATTACAAATATGGAAGGCAAGAAGCTTTCGAAAAGAGATACATCATTAAAACAATTTATTGAAGATTACAAAAATGATGGTTATGATCCAAATGCTATTTTTAATTTTCTATCACTTTTAGGTTGAACCAGTGCTGATAATTCAGAACTAATGAGCCATAATGAAATAATTGTAAAGTTTGACCCCGCTAGATTAAGTAAGTCTCCGTCAAAATTTGACATTAAAAAAATGCAATGATTCTCAAAACAATATATTAAGAATATGGATAATGACTTAATTATTAAGCAATTAAATTTAAAAGATGATGAGTGAACCAATCTTTTTGTAGACACCTTTAAACAAAGCGTTTATGCACTTAAGCAACTATTAGTTGAAAAAGAAAATTATGATAATCCGTTAGATATTGCTCCTTTATTAAGTGAAACTGATCTTGAAGTTGTTTTTGCTTTTAAAAAAGAGATTGAAAATAAAGAATTTACAATAAGCCAAATTCAAGAAGCAATTGACCAAGTTGCCCTTAAAACAGGCAAAAAAGGAAAAAATCTTTTTATGCCTATTAGATTAGCAACAACATATATTGAACGCGGTCCTGAACTAGCAAAATCAATTTATCTATTTGGTAAGGACTTGATTTTTAAAAGACTATCACAATGAAAATAATATTTAATTCTCTTGTTAAACAACCTAATAGTGATGATATTACAGTAGAAACTGAAGTTGATGCTGAATATGAGCTTTATGATAATGACTTTGGAGAAAAAACTAAATCATTTACTTTTAAAGAATCTGATACTAAAGTAGTTACTAGAATTGAATTCACTAATTCAACTCTAAATATATTTAGAGACGCAGTTACCCTAGTTTTTAAGCTAAACGAAAAAGTTTATGATTCATCTGTTTATAGTGAAAACGGTCAATTACTGCCTTTGATATCTATATTAGATGAAATTGACTTTGAGCATAATAAAGCAACTTACAGGCTATTTTTGCAAGATTTTGACAATAATGAAGTTTTACTATCAAACTGTTTTATAGAACTAAAGGAAAAATAACTGACTAAAAATGTAAAAATCAAGCCTGGCGCTTGATTTTTAATTTATTAAGTTTTTGAGATACTATTTAGCTTGTTCAGCTGCAGCTCTTTCAGCTCTTCTTTTGTCACGTGCTTGTTCTAATTGTAATTTGTGTAATCTTTTTTCAGCACGTAATTTATTTTTGACTCTAACAATTTTACGCATGCTTGTGACCTCTTTTTATATGGTAATTTTTCTATTTTATCATAAAGATTGCATTTGCATAATATTTTAAATGGCTATTTTAAGCCAAAATAGGCTTTGATTTCAGGAACTTTATCAAGTTTTTCTCAAGGAAACAACACATCTTTGCGACCAAAATGACCAAAACATGCTGTTTTTTTATAAATAGGCTTTCTTAGTTCTAATTCGTGAATTATTGCTCTTGGTCTTAAGTCAAATATGCTATTTATAGCATCAATAATCAATTCATTTGGCACTTTATTTGTTCCAAATGAATCAACATATATAGAGACTGGTTCAGCAACACCAATTGCATATGACACTTGAATTTCTAATTTATCAGCTACTCCTGCTGCTACTAAATTCTTAGCAATTCAACGGCAAGCATAAGCAGCAGAACGGTCAACCTTAGTTGCATCTTTGCCACTAAAAGCTCCTCCCCCATGGTGTGCAGTTCCGCCATATGTATCAACTATTATTTTTCTGCCTGTCAATCCTGCATCACCAACAATTCCACCAATTACAAATCTTCCTGTTGGATTTATCAAAATTCTATTTGGTTTATTGAGTTTATACTCATTCATAATTGGATAAATAATTTTTTCAATTACGGTTGTTTTAAAAGCATTTTCGTCAAATTCTTCATCATGTTGGCACGAAAATAAAACTGTCTCTACCTTTGTTTGATTGCCTGAAAGATCTAGTGTTACTTGGCTTTTCATATCACTTTTAGCATGCTTGAATTCCCCCAATTTAATTAATTCACTAGCTTTTTGGACAATTCTATGTGCTAATGTTATGGCAATTGGCATATACTCAGGAGTTTCATTTGTTGCATATCCAAACATAATCCCTTGGTCACCAGCGCCAATTTCGTCATCATCTAAAAGCACACCCTGTGCAATGTCATCACTTTGTTTTTTTATGTTTAAAATAACTTCAGGTATATTAATTTGATAGTCTTTATCAATATTGAAAATAGTTTCAAGCGCCACTTTTTTAATGTCAACAGTTGCAATTGAAGCTATTTCACCAGTTATGTAAATTTGATTACCTGAAGCAACTGTTTCAATAGCTAGTCTAGAGTAAGGATCTATTTTTATAAATTCATCAATGACTGCGTCACTGATTTGATCACAAATCTTGTCTGGATGCCCAAATCCAACTGATTCACTAGTGAATAAAATTTTTCTATTTTTAGTCATAAAATAAAACTCCCGCCTATTATTTAGTGCAAATAGGCTGGGAGTAAAAATTATACTGTTGCATGTTAGATATTTATATATCTCTTGCTATCCACCTTACAATTAATATGCAGGTTGGCTTGTTTCACAGCTAGCTAAGCTCCACAACTCTATATGCTATATTGTAGTGATTATTATTGTAACTTAATATTTGAATAGCAAAAGCAAATTGCTTAATCTAATTTGCACTCGTAGCAAATTCATCTTTTTTTCTATTTTTATCTCTTTTGAAAAATTGTCTCATTGACTCTTTATATTTGGCTCAAAAGTCAGAACGAGTTATATAAGCCTTTATTTTTCCATCTTCTTTAACAATATGAATTTTGTCAAATAATGCTCATACTGCAATAAATAAAATAGTTAATACAATACCTAAGAATATGAAAAGCAATATGTGAGTTGGTCAAGCCATTACCTTGCCAAATTTTTCATATAAGTCATTGTTTTCATTAAGTCCAAGGTATCAATAATTAGACTTTCAAGTAGGATCTTTTACATAAGTATCTAAGGCAAAATTTATTCCAAACATTAATAAGCACATTACAACAAAGAATGTAATTGTTTCTACTGTTGTCTTAAATGTATATTCAAATTTTGAAATGGCAAATAAGATAAATGGAACAACAAATGAATAAACATGAAGAAGTAAATAATCTCAGAATCAGAAATTATCTGCTCCAGAATATTCACCCATTGATGGAACAAATAGTGCAGATATTGCTCCAAAAACACTTAAAAATCCAAAATATTTAATTAAATCAATTCTATTGCTAATCATTGCAACAGCAAGGAAAACAACCATAAGCCTGCAAAAATGTAGCGGTAAAACTTCAAATTTAAATTGGTAATTTGTGAATATTACAACAATACATCTTGCTATTATTCCTGCTAATGAAAATATACCAAAAAGTCTTCAAAACAGGACTTTTGGGATAAACATTACTGTTTTTGTTTCTGCATAATTTTCTTTGATTATGCGCCTGAAAAAACTTATTAGCACTGAAGCTATTATTGCTACTACAACAAATGATCAATAAATAGATTGCGACAAAAGTGCACCATGATAACCTTTAAAAGCCAAGGTGCCTTCTACATACTCATTACTAAATAGTCTAGGAAGTCAAAAATTATTTATTGCTTTCATAATTGCCTATTATATATTAAAACCCGCCAGAACCAAAACCTAATTTATTAAGATCAGAAAGGTCTCCGCTCTTAACTTTTTTAGCCATTTCACTCATATTTTTTGACATCTGATCAAAGTCATTTAAAAGTTTATTGTACTCTTGAGCACTTCTGCCAGAGCCTTCCATTATTCTTTTCTTTCTAGACGCTTGCTTAAGTAGTTTTGGGTTCTTTCTTTCTTTAACTGTCATTGAACTAATTAGAATCTCATAAATAGCCATTTTTCTTTCAGCTTCTTCAATTTTTTCAGAACTAACTTTATTTGCTAAACCTGGAATCATTTTGAGAATCTTACTCATTTTTCCTAACTTTTTAATTTGCATTAAGTTGTTCATTAAATCATCGATAGTAAAATTCCCTCTTAGCAATTTTGCCACCATATTATTAGCCATCAATGGGTCAATAACTTCTTCAGCTTTTTCAATTAAGCTCATTACATCACCCATTCCCAAAATACGATCAGCCATTCTATCAGGGTAGAATAAGTCTAAATTACTAATTTTTTCACCAGTTCCTATGAATCTTATTGGTAATGATAAAACTTTCGAAAGGCTAAGTGCTGCGCCGCCACGTGCATCTGAGTCTAATTTCGTTATAACTGAACCAGTTAACTTTAGCCTGTCATTAAATGTACTTGCTACATTAATAATATCTTGACCACTAAGTGCATCAGCTACAAAAAAGATTTCTTGTGGCTCGCTAATACTTTTTAACTCTCATAATTCATTCATTAATGGTTCATCAATACTTAAACGTCCTGCGGTGTCAATGATAATAAGATCGTTTTTATGTTCTTTAGCAAAAGTTAATGATTCTTTAACTATTTCCTGTGCTGAAACACTAGTTCCTTTTTCAAAGTAATCAACTTGAATTCCTTTAGCTAAGGTTACTAATTGTTGCACAGCAGCTGGACGGTAAATATCAGCTGCTACTAAAAGTGGCTTCTCAATTTGATTCTTCTTCTTTAAAAAGTGGGCAATTTTGGCACAAGCAGTTGTCTTTCCACTACCTTGAAGGCCTGTCATCATAATAATATATGGCTTTTTTGTAATCTCAATTGGTCTAACTTCCTTACCTAGAATATCAACCAATTCATTGTGAACAATTTTGATCATTGTTTGTTCAGCATTCAAAGTTCCAACTAAATTTGCACTAAGCGCCTTTTCTTTGACATTAGCCACAAAATCTTTAACAACTTTTAAATTAACGTCAGCCTCTAATAAAGCCATTTTAATGTCTCTAGCAACACCTAGAATATCTTCTTCACTAACAACTGTTTTGCTAGCCATTTTTTTAATAGATTTTTGAATTCTATTTTCTAAAAAATTTAACATTTTTGCCCCTTTTTACTTTTATTTAAGATGACCTTTAACTGCAATAGTGTATAAGTTACCACAAGGAATATAACCTATTTTATGATAAATTCTCCCTGCTGCTGGATTGTGATAAAAAAGCATTGCAGTCTTTTTTTCTTCATTAACTATGTAATTAGTTAAAGCGGCAACTGTTTTAGTCGCATAGCCTTTATTTCTATACTCATTTAAGCAATAAACTCCACCAACTAAAACCACATCATCAGTTTTGATTGCCACCAATGAATTAGCTACTACTTTATTATCTTTTTTAATAATGAATGGGTCTAAAACACCTTTTTTATAGGCATTTTGGTATGTTTTAAGTTCCTTTTGATAATTAGAAATTAGTGCATTAAATTCATTAATTTGCATTCTTGAATCAACAATTTTTTCCAAATCTTCATATTTGGCTCTTGTAACTTCTGATAAATCCAAGCCAGTAACTGGCTTATCACAATATGCTAATTCTTGATGATTTATTTCGTAAATATCTTGATTTTGTTCAAAATAGGAGTCATAGTGTCTATATATTTTGTCACTTATATTGATTGTTTGAATATTATGAAGCTTAATTAGATTTTCTAAATCATCAATTTTAATTAATTGATAAGGATCATAAATTAGTAATGTTGCATAATATATTAAAACTATTGAGTTAACTTGATCATTTTCGTCTTTGCTAATAAATACAGGCATAAACTCAGAATTTAGGCCATATGTTTTTATATCTCCAATAAAGAAGAAGTTAAGTAGCTTGTCAGAGTCTAAGAAGCTATATATGTTCTTTAAATCTTTATCAGATGCTTTCTGTAATTTGAGCATATTTCTCCTTATTTTATTAGAAAAACAAAATATTCCTTAGTAAGGAAGGATAATCTAAAATTATTAATAGTTTTATTTATCAGCCAATTCAGTAGTTAGTAAATCCCTTAAATTTTTTAACTCTTCTAAAGTAAGAGTAATACCCTTGCTAGAACGTGAGTGATCATTATTTCAGTCTCTTATATCATATTTAGCTTCGCCACCATTTCATGAAATAAGATTTAACTCTTTCTTATAGCCACCTGCTGTTGTTGAAATTTCACCAACAAAACGAACAATTTCATTAGAAATCTGAGGTTTTTTGTAAGCCATATATTATCTCCTGTGCTTAAGTATTAATTCCTAAAAAATGTGTTTTTATCTTAATATTAATATTATATATAATAATAAGAATATTGCCAACCTTAATAAAATGACATTTTGTTGCAAAGTAAATAAAAAAATAAAACAGCTATGTTGACCAAAATAGCTGTTTTATAGGCTTTTAATTAGTTATAATCAATCAATTTACTATTAGGGCGATACATTCTGCCGTCTTTAGCTTCATTTTTACCGTTTAATAATACTGCATCAGCTGAGAAAAAGCACTCAAACTTAAACATTGCCTGACCTACGCCATATGAATCAACGGGTGCATTTGCTTCTTCAAATTTTCTTATTTTTTCAGCATTAAAACCTGAAGAAACAATTATTTTTACATCCTTGCCACCAGCATTATCTAGCGCTTCTCTAAGCCTTTTAATCATCTCAATGTTTACGCCATAATACTCTTTGTTATCAGCTTCATTATTAAACATTTTATCTTTCATATTCTTAGAAGTATCAATCCTTACACCATAAAGACGGTTACCTAATTCTTTGAATGATTCTAGTGATTGCTCAATTACATTATTATGGTAATCAACTAACGAAATAATTTGATCTTCAGGTCAAATATTTGCATAAGCAGCCATTGCTTTTGCTGTATTTCCAGCAAAATTTTGTATCAAAATGTGCGGCACTGATCCAAATGATGAACTAGAAGGATTAACATTTTGAGCATCAGTTGACATAGCGCTTACGCCTGCAACAGAAACAGCTTTGCCATCAATTACTTGCATTAAGTAATGATCAGCCCTATCGCCCATAAATATAATTTCCTTGCCATTGGCGGCCTTAACACATTCATGTGCATTAGTTGCAATTGATGTGCTTCTAGTTAAAATGCCATCAATAATGCCTTCATAAATACCAAAATCTTGGTAGCGGCCAGTTAATTCAAGCGCTACTTCCATTTTGCTCATTATGGTTCCATCTTTAAGATATCTAATTTTATATTTAGATGTATCTGTGTGCTTTTCCAAAAAATCTAAAGCTTCTTCCATTCCAGCTAACATTGCATTATCTCTTCTTTGGAAAAATTGCAATGTGATTATGTTATCTGGATTTTCAGTTTCCAATATTTTTTTAGTTTTATGGAAGTATTTAGAAATATATTTATTTATGTCCATAGATATTGTTAATCCTTAATTTATATTATTACTAATATTATATATTATCTAATAATGATAATGTATGCTGAATAATACTCTAGAATAAGATTTTTGAGATTTTTTACATTATATTTTCAATACTAGTTGCATATTGATTAGATAGTATTAAAAGTTCAAAAATAAAATTTATAATTATATTAATGATCATTAGTTAATAAAGGACAAATATGAAAAAAAGTATTGATGATGTTAAATTTATGGGTAAAAAGGTCTTAATGAGAGCTGACTTTAATGTGCCAATCAAAAATGGTGTTATTACTTCTAACAAAAGAATTGTAGCTGCAATTCCAACTATTAAAAAAATCATTAATGAGGGCGGAAAATTAATTTTAATGTCACACCTTGGCAGAATTAAGAGCGCTGATGATATGGCTAAAAACGATCTCTTTCCTGTTTCTGTAGAGTTATCTAATTTGTTGAATAAGCCTGTTTTATTTGTAGATTCGACAAGAGGCATTGAATTAGAAAATGCTATTAACAATATGCATAATGGTGATGTTATATTAATGCAAAATACCCGTTATGAAGATATTAATGAAAAAGCTGAAAGCAAAAACAATCCTGAATTAGGTAAGTATTGAGCATCACTAGGTGACATATTTGTTAATGATGCTTTTGGAACAGCACACAGAGCTCACGCTTCTAATGTTGGTATTGCAAAACACATTGAACACTCTGTAGTTGGCTACTTAATGCAAAAAGAAATTGAATCATTAACAAAGGCTATTGTTGCTCCATCACACCCATATGTTGCAATCATTGGTGGTGCTAAAGTTAGCGACAAAATTAAAGTGTTAGAACACTTAATCCCACTAGTTGATAAGATGATAATTGGTGGCGGAATGGCTTATACATTCAAAAAAGCATTAGGCTACACAATTGGCACATCTATTTGTGAAGATGACTTCTTGCCTTTTGCTAAAGACTTTTTAGAAAAATACAGCACAAAAGTTATTCTTCCAGTTGACAATGCTTGTGCAAAAGAATATGCAGATGTGGAGCCTGTTTACTGTGAATTAAACATTCCAGAAGACCAAATGGGATTAGATATTGGTCCCAAATCAATCTCACTATTTAAAGAAGCTTTAGAAGGTGCTAAAACAGTTGTATGAAATGGACCAATGGGTGTAGCTGAGTTTAAAAACTATAGCACTGGAACATTAGAAATAGCTAAAGCAATATCTAAATTAGATTCATGTTATTCAGTTGTTGGCGGTGGTGACAGCGTTGCTGCAGTACAAAAATTAGGAATGGAAAACAAATTCTCACACGTTTCAACAGGTGGTGGTGCTTCATTAGAATTCTTACAAGGCTTGGAACTTCCTGGCATTAGTGCAATTGAAAATAAGTAACAAAACATAACAATGAGCCAAATTAATGGCTCATTTTTAAAAATAAAAATGCTGTTTATCAGCATTTATGGTACCAAATGATATATGGAGCAAATGAGGGGAATTGAACCCCCGTATCCAGCATGGCAAGCTGGTGTTCTACCATTGAACTACATTTGCATAAGCAATATTATTTTATACCAAAAATATGTTTTGCAAAATATTTTTTAAGGTTTTGTATTGTGCATTAATCATTATCATTGCTCTAATGAATAGTTTACTTTCTGTGTGAAAATTTTCATAAATCAAGCAATTTATGTGTATTTTTGTGTTGATTTCAATCAGTGCACAATGTGCGAACGTTTAATTTAATATAATTAAATTAAGGAAGGAGGATGTGATGTACGATTTAAATTATACAAACACACAATATAATGCCAACATAAATGACTTATTCGTTTCTCCTAAAGAACAAAACATAATTTCTGAATATTCAAAATTAAGTATTAAAGAATTTTTGAAGTATATGGAATTGGAAATATTCAAATACAATAAAAAAGTTGATTTTAAGGTAAAAAAAATTAAATACTTTAGTGACGATATGGGAAACCCAATGGTGTATGTTGAATACTTACCATTTGGGTCTGCGGTTTTTTCATTAGAAAATTTCACCTCGCTTCTTTTAAATTTAAAAACTACTGAAAGTAAAATTAATAAATTAGCCAAAAATAAAAAGTACTCTTTCAATTTGTTTACTGGCGAATTTTTTGAGATTGATAAAGATTTTGAATTTAAAAAAAATAACCCCCTTTTTGTAAGTTTGAAGAAGAATGATGTTAATGTGCTGAAAACACTAAATGATAAAGAGTTAATCAATTCTAAAACTCAAATATCAAGAAGTAACAACAAATCAAATAACTCAGTAATGTTGCTTGGGTCATACGTTCCTGAATTTAGAAATTATAGTAACGAAATCATAAAAGCAGATAAAGAAGTTTCGCACTCATGATGATTCAAAACCCTGCTTGATGGTTTTGGGTACACTGAACCTATTGATTTTCATTACAACGATTGAATGAATCGTGGCCTTTGTCATTATATTGCATCATCAATATTAATTCAGTATAGTCAATTGTTTTTATCGCAAGATACTCTTACAAAAGAACAACAAGAAAAGTATATGATTAAGCCATCTAATTCTAAAGATAATAATGACAAATGAAGTTATCCTACTGGACCTGATTTTAATGAAAAGTTAGTTTACGACTTGTGAGCAAAATACAATAGCTATTGATTTGCAACATCTGCAAGAGTTTTATCAGGTGCTGTTGAAAGACTATTAAATGATGGAAGAAAATCACCAATATATGTACACTATAGGACTGTTGGTGCCATAAGGCCATGAGCATGGATAGATTCTGACCAACCTTGCTTAATAATGGGAAATATACCTTTGAATAGTCAAGGGGAACGGGGTATACATGCAGTTGTTGTTTATGGCTATTTTGATAACGGCAATAAGACATTGGTTCACTTTGGATGACCGGGACGTTCACAAGTTATTATGGATAGTTCATTATACTGAAGTTGAACATTGATTGCTTTATCTCCTATTAACAAAAAACCTACCATAGCAGATAAAAGTTATTTTATGATGAACAATAAAAATATAGATGTTGAGGAATTTGAGAGAGGTATACAATAATGAATAGTCTATCCTTAACAGCTCAATCAAGTCTTTGAGCCTTGTTTCAATTAAAAAACAGTAAAAAAAGAAACTTTTTAATCTTTGTTGCTTTATTGCCAATAATTTTCTTATTAAGCTGTTTTATAGTTGATATAGTATTAAATTCTATTAATTTCATTCAATATTTTGAGTTTAATTCAAAAAACATAAAAGCAGGATTTATTGAAAGTATGTTCGCATACTCATCAGTCAAAGTTGTTTTCATAGTTTTCTTTTCTGTTATTCATCTATTAATAGTTCTTCCAGGATTAAAAAAACTAATTTTAAGTGAGAACGAATTGAAAAAAAGTAATGATGGCTCAATAGTTAAACATATTAAAGAATCCTATGCCACTGGTAAACAAATATCATCATTGCTTATTGTTCAATTTTGAGTTGATATGTTTTGATACTTAACATATATAGCTATTGCATTTCTAGACTTTATGAATTTGCAGTTTGTTTACAATAATCATAATCTTAATGATACTTATCCCGATCAAGTTTCGTTTGGAATTAATTTGGGATTTGCAATAAGTGCATTAATTAAAATTACCATCATTGATAATGTTATCCCACTTGTGTTTCATAAAAAACCAAAAAATTATGTTGTTAATGGCAATGCTGCTAACTATTTATGATTGTATATCATATGAATTTCAAGTTTTATGTTTTTGGTATTAACAACCATAGCAGGCTTGCATTTAAAAATAATTAGCTGAGTGTTTATATACTCATCACCTGTCATAATTACACCTTTAATGTTTCTATTAACATATATTATCAAGACTATATACATAATAAAACTTAATAAACACAATAGGACTGCATTAACTTATGTATCTGCATTTTTAGTTCTTTTCAGTTATGAATAAGTCATATATTAAAATTCTAAAAAGACGAAGGTTTCAAGTCTTCGTCTTTTGTATATTCTTCTATAAAAAAGGTTTATAAGACAAGTTGTTTTGCTAAACTTTGCTATTTTTGTATCACAAATTCAACTAACGTATCAATTAAAACGCCTTGTGGTTTCCCTTTAATGTCTGCAGTTCCTGCAACATCACAATGTATGTATGGAACATCATTAGTAAATTGTTTTAAAAACATTGCTGCTGTATTTGAATCGGATAATTCATCATTATTATAATTATTTAAATCAGCAACAATACTTGCTTTATTTGGTTCATGAAAATCTTCATGTAGAGGCATTCTTCAAACTTTTTCTTTAGCAATTTTTGCTGCTTTTTCAAAAGTTGCTCAATTACTTTCATCAGTGGATCAAACCCCTGAATATGTTTTACCTAAGGCGCTTAAAATTGCCCCTGTTAGCGTTGCAACATCCACTAAGCAAGTAGCATTAAGTATTTTAGCCCCATAAAATAGTCCATCAGCTAATACTAATCTTCCTTCAGCATCTGTATCAGTTACTTCAACAGATAAGCCTGACATTGATTTATAAACATTTTCCGGAAGTGAAGCATCGCCATTTGTTCTGTTGTCTGTTATACACATAATTGCAGCTACATTTTTCTTAACTTTAAGCTCTGCTAATGATTTTAGTGCATAAGCTACAATAACAGAACCTGACATATCATATTTCATTCCTTCCATATGATATCCCTTAGTATTTACGCCCCCAGTATCAAATGTAATTCCTTTGCCAACAAATACAACCTTTTCATCCGAATCAGGATTTCCGTTGTATTCTAACACAACAACTCTAGCTTCATGAGTTGAGCCTTTGTTTACTGATAAAAGCAAATTCATTCCTAATTCTTGAATTTTACTCTTATCCAAAACAGTGACTTTTACATTGTTTAAATTAGCAAAATCATCAACTATAAAATTTGCCAATGAAACTGAATTACAGTAGTTTTCGGGCATAACTTGTAAGTTTCTGCACTTATTTCTGTTATTTGCAATAATTTCAAATTTATTAGCTAATTCTTTATATTTATCATCGTTTAATAAAAATGTGTAATTACTTTTAGCTGGAGTTGACTTTTTTAAATTAAACAATGATGCTTCATAAAATATGATTCTTGAATAAAAAGCTTTTAATACTTCTTCAGTACTAAATATTTTTTTAGCAAAAGAATTAACATCAATTTGATATTCTCTTTTTCTGCCAATTATGTTGTTATCTATTATTTCCACTAAATCATCATAATTTTCTAACTTACTTCCTAAAAATATGTAAGCAACATTATCATTATGAAATTCAGTAATAGCACCGTGACGATGGCTTAGTGAAGCATATTTATCACATTTATCTAAGTCTTCGTATTGCGCTACTAATAGCATTTTGTCATCTCTATTTGTTAAATAATATTTTGACATTTTGTGTGCCTTTCTAAAAATTAATAATTCAATTATAAAAAATTTGACTTATTTCCACAAAATTTAAATTAGTTATGCAAGTTAATCAAACATATTATAATAAGTCCGAAATGAAAAAGTTTAAGTGAATCTACACATCTGCAGGGTTAGTGATTTCATCTAGCTCATTAAGCTTTACTACTTCTTGCTTTGAAATAGGAAGTAGCAAAGAAAATAACCAAAAAATTGTTATATCTAACTCAACCGATAGCACTGTAAATAAGCCATTAAAAGAAAATGAAGGAGCACAATTTAATTCTGGCGGAAGCAATGCATCTGAGCACTCAGGCAACTTCAAAAACATAAATATTGGTTTTTGAAATGTTCTAAATTACTCAAATACTTCACTTAGTCAAGCATATTTTAAAACCCAAGCGCTTGCGTCTGTAATTTTTAACCAAAAATATGACTTAGTAGGATTGGTTGAATTAAAGGGAAGCAATAATACTCATCTTGATGAACTAATTAAACTTTTGAATGAACAAAATAAGAAAATTTCATCCCATGATAGATGAGCATACAGAGTTTCTGACAAATATATATCAAATCCTAGCTATAAAAAACATGGTGATGGTGAATTTGCGGGTTTTTTATACAAAACAAATAAATTAGAGCCTATTAAATTTAAAGATGGTTCTATTGGCAAAATTTACAAATATGATAACCCTGAATTTAAGGAAACTCCTTTTGGTGGTGGTGTTACACACTACTCTAGACCACCATATGCGATGAAATTCAAAATATTAGATAACAGTTTAAAAAATAATGATTTTACATACATTATTGATCATTTTGATAGTCCGGGAAAAAAGAACAGCACAGCAGAGGTTTCTGTTAAAGGTGCCGGCTCATCTGAGTTAAATGAGGCACACAATCTACAGTACGTTTTCGACTATTTTAATGAGATAGATGGTGAAAACGATGATTTATTTTTTGCTGGAGATACTAATATTAAAGCACAAAACCATAGTGAAGCATTTGGTTGAATAGACAAAAATAATGCATATAAAAATGTTTTTGAGCCTAACAATGAAAATAACACATCACTTAGTATAGCAATTAATAAATATGCTAATTCCTATGACAAGATAATTCATCACTCAATGCTAAAATACATCAACCCTAAGATATTTAAACTTTATGAATTTGTTAATGATGGTTTTCTTTATAAAAATATAAATTCGTTAAATGATTGAGTGCAATATGTTAGAGACTCATCAAGCAAAGCATATGGATCCAACTCTGGATATATTAGAAGCGGTATATCAGATCACTCACCAGTAGGATATACAGTTTTATTCGAATAAGTCTGTAAAAAAAACAGGCATAGACAAAAAGCAGGATGTCCTGCTTTTTTAAATTCTTATTTCTTTTTGTGGCTTACTTCAATGTTCTTTGGTTCTTTTTCTTTGTAATCATCAACCTTACGTTTTCCAAATGCATTGCTTGATTCTTTTTGTTCTTTATTTGTAATCAATTGACCAAATTTTATGTAACTTTCTAAAATGTCGCCACCTTCAAAAACACTTTTAGCTTTTTCAGGATGTTTAACATAATCAAGCATTTCATATCCATCGCCACCAATTAGAATAAAGTCATTTGTAACAATGTAATAATCTTTGTCTTTTTCAACTTTTTTATTGTTAATCATTACACTGCTTTCATCTAATTCATAGATGAATTTGTCATTTTTAGTTTCTTTATAACTAATCTTTGCACTTACATTATGTGAATATTGCGCATATGCACCTGAGAACACTTTTGAAGCGCCATGCTTCATAGCTTCTAGTAAAACACTTCCTTTTACTTGAACAGCAGCAATTCTATTACCAAAAGGCGAAATCCCTAGTAAATCGGCTCTTTTAATATTGCCAGATTGAGTATCTTGACGTAGTCCACCGCCGTTTACTAATCCAATAACATTATCTACATTAAATTGAACTACTTGTCCATTTACCTTTGGATTATTTTCAATAAAATCATAAGCAGCAGCATCAGCAGCAAATGTTCCTAGGTTAGTTTGTTGTGCTCTACCTCTTCAAATCGGAACTTCTCTAGCTCCTTCACCAGGTTTAATTTTAACTTCTTCAGTGTGTTTAAATTCAATAGGTAAGTTGAACACGACCTTGTCATTGACAGCATCAAATTTTTCTTTTAGTTTGCCAATCATATCTTTAATAGATGCAATTGAATTTTCCTTGCCACCTAATAATTCGGTATATTCAATTGTTCTTAAGTATTGTTTAACTTCAGTAACTTTACCAGTTTCTTTGTCAACAACTAAGTCTAGTTCACTTAAATATTTGGTATAGCATTCAGCTTGTGTTAAAAAGCCTTTTTCTTCATCTTTACGTTCAATATCAACTCTAGTGTGTGAGTGACCATCAAGAACTAAATCAACTCCGTCAACATTTTTAGTAAATTCTCTAGAGTCTCATCTAGTATCAGGACGGTTAACACCTAAGTGAGTTAAAGCAATAATAA
This sequence comes from Mycoplasmopsis bovis 8790, assembly GCF_005061465.1. Taxonomy (GTDB): domain Bacteria; phylum Bacillota_I; class Bacilli_A; order Mycoplasmatales; family Metamycoplasmataceae; genus Mycoplasmopsis; species Mycoplasmopsis bovis_A. The sequence continues at coordinate 75,883 of NZ_LAUS01000003.1, read as the reverse complement.
AATTAACACCTTTGCTCTTTAGTTCTTCAACAGTTTTCTTACCTGAATCAATAGGGTCTAAAAATGTTACATGAACTGAGTTTTTAGGATTACTTGTTCATTGAGTATCAGGTGTTGTAATACCCATAATTCCAACTTTAATGCCTGAGTCTAAAGTTTTAATAATATATGGAGTAAATACCTGTTCATCTTTAACAGCTAATTTACCATCTTTGGTTTTAACTTTTTCAGCAACTGCTTTATCGTTTCAAACAATATTAGCTGATAAAAATGGCATTCCAGCAGTTTCTTTTTCAATGTTGAACATATGTTCTAAACCATAGTCAAATTCATGATTTCCAATAGCTACTGCTTGGTATTTCATTTCCTTAGCAACTTTAGATATTGTTAAACCTTTATCAGAATCTGATAAAGGAAGACCTTGAATTAAGTCACCAGCTGATAGTAGTAAGTCTCTATCAAAGTCTTTGTTTAAGACTTCAGCTAATCCTTGCATTCCTGAATAATTGTTAAACTTACCATCATCAAAAACTAAGCGACCGTGTTCATCATTAGTATGCACCACTTTAACAACTTGTGTTTTAAAGTTCTTTTGAACCTTTCTTAAGTTATTAAATTCGTCATTAGCTTTTTTTCTTAAGCCCTGTAAAATAGGAGTTCTGGTCTTAACTCACGCATCTTTTTCTTCTATTAATTTCTTCTTTTTTTCTTTGTCTATATCTTTAGCATTAATAGCTTTTTTCTTTTGCACCAATTCTTTTATGTCAGTATCAACTGCATCATTAAACTTTTTAAAAGCTTCATCATAGGCAGCTCTTGCCTTTGCGACTTGCTCTGGTGATGAAACACCACAAGTAGCTGCAACCATTGGAATGGCTGCAAATGCAGAAATTGCTCCTAAACCTAAAATAAATTTTCGCTTCATAATCCCTACCTTTAGTATTGTATAAATATGCTAATAAGCATTATTTATATGTACAAATTGTACCAACTTTAAAATATTTAAAAATTGAGATATGAATTGTTCCATTTACCTAGTAAGCAGGTAAAGGTAACAAAAAAACACTCTAAAATAGAGTGCTTTGTGTATTATTAATCTTCATCTTTAAGCTGAATATTACGTTTTTTGATAATTTCATCAGCAATGTTTTTAGGACATTTTTCATAGTGGTGGAATTGCATTTGATAGTTTCCACGACCAGCAGTCATACTACGCAAGTCTGTAGCATAACCAAACATTTCACTTAATGGTGTTAAACAACGTAAAATGTGTGCACCATCATTTCTTAGTTCACTTTCTTGAATTTGACCTCTACGACGAGTAATGTCGCCCATTACGTCACCATAGTAATCATCAGGAATGATAACTGAAACATCCATAATAGGTTCTAATAGCACTGTTCCAACTAAATCTTTAGCCTTAGTTAAAGCTTTAGATGCAGCTATTTTATAGGCTAATTCAGATGAATCGACATCGTGGTATGAACCATCAAATAATGTAGCCTTAATGTCAATCATTGGATATCCAGCTAATATACCACTAGCCATTTTGTCTTCTAAACCTTTTTGAATTGGCTTAATGTATTCTTTAGGTATCTTACCACCAACAATTTTGTCAACGAATTCAAAACCTTTGTCTGGGTTAGGTTCAAATTTAATTCATACGTGACCATATTGACCTTTACCACCAGATTGCTTAATGTGTTTACCTTCAACATCGGCGCTCTTAGTAATTGTTTCACGGTATGAAACTTGTGGAGCACCAACTTTTGCCTTAACACCGTGTTCTCTTTTTAGACGGTCAACAATAATATCTAAGTGAAGCTCACCCATACCAGCGATAATTGTTTGACCTGTTTCTTCATCGGTGTATGTTCTAAATGTAGGGTCTTCAGCAGCTAATTTTTGTAAGCCTAATGCTAATTTTTCCATAGCATCTTTTGATTCAGGTTCTAGTGCTTGTGAAATAACTGGTTCAGGGAAAACCATTCTTTCTAAGACTATTTCAGGGGCTTTTTCAGCAATTAATGTATCACCTGTTGTTGTTCCTTTAAGACCAACAGCAGCAACTATATCGCCTGCATTAGCTTCATCGATTTCACTACGAGAGTTTGCGTGCATTAAAATAAGACGTCCAATTCTTTCTTTGGTGCCTTTTGTTGAGTTATATACATAACTACCTTTTTGTAAGGTTCCAGCATAAAGTCTAATGAATGTTAATGAACCAACAAATGGGTCAGTCATAACCTTAAATGCTAAACCTGTAAAAGGATAATCGTCAGTTGCAGGCACATCAACTTCTTCATTTTCGCCTTTGTGTGCTTTTGCAGCTGGAATGTCTAATGGTGATGGAAGATAGTCAACAACAGCGTCAATCATCTTTTTAACACCTTTGTTTTTGAAACTAGTTCCACAAACAGCAGGGAAAAATTCTGAAGTTAAAGTTGCTTTACGAATCATTGACTTAAGTTCTTCTAATGTAGGTTCAACACCATCTAGAACTTTCATCATAAATTCTTCATCATAAGTTGCAACAGCTTCAATTAATTCTTGCCTTTTTTCTTTTGCAATAGCTTGTAAATCAAATGGAATTTCAATTTCCTTAGCATTTTCTTCAGGCTTTCCATCATATTCATAAGCTTTCATTTCCACAAGGTCAACAATTCCTTTGAAGTCACTTTCTTGACCAATTGGAATTTGAATTGCTACTGCATTAGCATTTAATCTTGTTTTAACAGACTTAACTGAAGCAAAGAAGTCTGCACCAGCTTTATCCATTTTATTTACATAAATAAGTCTTGGAACTCTATATGTAGTAGCTTGTCTTCAAACTGTTTCAGTTTGAGGCTCAACACCAGATTGAGCATCTAATACAGTCACAGCACCGTCTAATACACGAAGTGAACGTTCAACTTCAACAGTAAAGTCAACGTGGCCTGGAGTATCGATAATGTTGATTCTCTTACCTTTTCAAAAAGCTGTTGTAGCAGCAGAAGTAATTGTAATACCACGTTCTTGCTCTTGAGCCATTCAGTCCATTTGCGAAGCACCATCGTGTGTTTCACCAATTTTGTGAATTTTACCTGTGTGCAATAAAATTCTTTCAGTAGTTGTTGTTTTACCAGCATCAATGTGGGCCATAATACCTATATTACGGTAATCTTCTAATTTATATTGTCTAGCCATATATTCCTAAAATACAGTATTTTATAAAACTATCATCTAAAGTGAGCAAAGGCACGGTTGGCTTCAGCCATTTTGTGTGTGTCTTCACGTTTTTTGATAGCTCCACCTGTTTTATTTGATGCATCAATAATTTCGTTAGCTAATCTAACGTCCATTGTTTTTTCATTTCTTAGACGAGCATACTGAACTAATCATCTAAGAGCTAGTGTTTGTTTTCTTCTAGCAGAAACTTCAGTAGGAACTTGGTAGTTTGTACCACCAATTCTTCTTGTTCTTACTTCTAATTGAGGAGTAACGTTTTCTACAGCAGCTTGGAATACTTCCATTGGGTCTTTTTGTGTTTTTTCTTTAACTAAGTTAAATGCTGAATATAAGATATCTTGTGCTAATGATTTTTTACCGTCAAGCATAATAGCGTTTATTAATTTAGTAACTAATACAGAATTAAAAACTGGGTCTGCAAGCACTTTTCTTATAGGTGCACTATGTTTTCTAGACATTTTTTACCTCTTTCCAAATTAATTTCTAAATTATTTCTTTTCTTTTTTAGCGCCATATAAACTACGGCCTTGCTTACGGTTGGCAACACCAGCTAAATCTTGTGTTCCACGCACTATATGATATCTAACACCGGGAAGGTCTTTAACTCTTCCACCACGAATTAACACAACAGAGTGTTCTTGAAGGTTATGTCCTTCACCACCAATATATGCTGTAATTTCCATTCCATTTGATAATTTAACACGAGCATACTTACGAGATGCTGAGTTAGGTTTTTTAGGAGTCATAGTAGCAACTCTGGTACATACACCACGCTTAAATGGCGCTGGTAATTTACGAGCTGACTTAGTTAAAGTATTAAAACTAAGGTTCAAAGCAGGAGCATTTTGCTTACGTACTTTGTTTTCTCTACCATTAACAACCAATTGATTTGTTGTAGGCATTTTTGTTCCTTTCTATTATCTTTTAAATGTCCTAAATTATGACCTATATAAAAATATAAGTGCAACAATTATATAACAACTTAGCCGTGTGTTTCATTTTTTTATTTTTTATTTTTTTAATTGTTTTAATATTGCTTATTTTCAATTATATTGCTTCAAAAGAAAATAACAAATAACACTATAAAACAGGCTTTTTAGAAAAATAATTAATTTTGAGTATAGCTTTGCTTAAAATAACACTTACATTATTTAGGAATTAAATTATAATTTAAATATTGTATTTTACACTTGTAATATTTAAAATTAAGTAGGTTTGTGAATGATTAATTACAAAGAAAAAAAAGAACAAATTAATATTGATTCTAAAGGTTGAGAAGCATTAAAAACTAAGTCAATTATAGAACTAACAACAAAAGGTCAAAAATCAACTTTAAAAGATGTTGAGCATTACACAATTGATAAAACTATTGATGAAAAAGTGAATAAAATTCTCGATGAATTGCGTAAAGAAGATTCAAACTTTGTTGCTATACCTCCAATTATAGTTATTGATGGTCCTAGCAAAAATGGAGTAAAAATTGACATATCAGTAACTTACTATTCATCAACTGAGATTAGCAAGGTTGATTATTCTAATCTAAACTTAGATTTTACCTACAGACCTGTTCCAAAGGAATTTTTGGACAGCTCTTTCGAAAAAATGATTAGTGAATATCCAATTTTGCACAATGTTGAAGATGCTATTAGTGAAAATGATGTTGTTACATGAAGCGCAATAAGAAGTTCAAATAATAAAATAATTAGTGAAGATAAAAAAGTAAGAACAAAAGCTACTAAAACTGATGGCTTTTCAATAAATAATGAAATTATTGGTCACAAAGTTAATGATCAATTTGAAACAACTGCTCCTGATGGTGTAAGTTTCCAAATAACAATCAATGAAGTTAAGCGTCCAGTGCCAACACATTTAAATGATGAAAATATTCACTTAGCAATGCTTCCTAATGTTAATTCTTTAAATGATTTTAAAGAAAAAATTGCAAGGGATACAGCCAAAAACAATGCTTCAAATTTTCTCTTAAAGTACTATGAAATGGCTTTAGATGCTATAGTTTCTAAAAATGAAATTAGCATAAATGATCAAAACATTTTTCATTCTACATCAAACCATATTGATGCAATTTTAGCCAACATTGATGATGAAATTCACAGAAGAATGATTTTTGAACAAATACTTAATGAAACTGGTGAAGGTCTAAAAATACTAGAAAGAGCAAGAGAAAATTCTATCACTTCATATTACTTAGTTTTAATTGACAATATCTTAGGCGGCAAAGAAAATATTAATGTAACAGAAGAAGATATTCAAAAAGAATTAGAATACATAAATTATTCAATGTTCCCTAGACCAAGTGGTGTAGATTCTGAAGAATTATTTTCAATTTTAATGCACCAAAAGATGGCTTTGTATTTAATGAAAATTAACAATCCAAGTCAATATGATATAGTTAAAAAAGATCTCAATTTAGATATTTAAAATACTATAAAATAGGTAAATAAGTTAAGGAGGCAACATGTTGGAAGTACAAAATTTAAGCAAAATTTTTAGCGACAAAAAGCTTTTTGAAAATGTAAGTCTAAAATTTACTGCTGGAAGCACTTATGGCATAATTGGTGCTAATGGAGCTGGCAAGAGTACTTTTTTAAAAATAATTGCAGGTGATATTGAACCTACTTCAGGCCAAATAATTGTCGAAAAAGGTCGTAGAATAAGCGTTTTGAGCCAAGATCACAACGCTTATGATGACATGAATGTTACTGACGTTGTAGTTTTAGGAAACAGCGACCTTTTTAAAATTAAGGAAGAAAAAGATGCAATATATGCTAATCCTAATGCCACAATGGAAGACTATACACATGCCGGTGAATTAGAAGAAAAATTTGGTGCTCTTGGTGGTTGAACAGCTGAAAATGATGCTCAGGAATTACTTTCAGGCTTGCAAATTCCTAAAGAAAAATGAAACTCTCCAATGAGCCAATTAACAGCTAATCAAAAAATTAAGGTTCTATTAGCTAAAGCATTATTTGGTAATCCTGATATTTTAATTATGGATGAGCCCACTAACCACTTAGACTTGCGCGCTATTAAGTGATTAGAAAATTTCTTAGCTGACTATGAAAATGTTGTTATAGTTGTATCCCATGATAGTGACTTTTTGGACAATGTATGTACAAATATTGTTGATATTGACTTTAATGAAGCTAAAATGTACACTGGTAACTATACTTTCTGAAAAGAAAGTAGTGAACTAGCTAGAGAACTAATGAAGCAATCTAATGCTAAAAAAGAATTACAAATTGAAAAACTAAAACAATTTATAGCTCGTTTTAGTGCTAATGCTTCTAAATCTAGACAAGCTACTAGTAGAAAAAAATCGTTAGAAAAAATTACATTGGATGAGATTAAGCCTTCTAATAGAAAATATCCATATATAAATTGAGAAGTCCACAGAGTACCTGGTAAAGACATTTTGGAAGTTGAAGACTTAAGCTATGTAAATGAGCAAGGCGAAACACTTTTTGAAAATGTTTCTTTCACTCTTGCAAGAGGTGAAAAAATGGTGCTTATTGGCGACGATGATATTGCTAAAACCAAATTTTTAGAGTGTTTAATTGGCGAGGTTAAACCTACCAAAGGTACTATAAAATGGGGACAAACAGTTAAATTTACTTACTATCCAAATGATAATAGTAAATATTTTAATGAAAATATTTCAATTATAGATTGACTTGCCAAGTGACCACCATATAACTCAACTGAAGAAACTAAGGATGTTTCAGATCATAGGATGAGAAGCTTCTTGGGTAGAATGCTATTCTCGAATGATTCAGTATTTAAAAAAGTAGGAATTACTTCAGGTGGAGAAAAAGCTAGATTAATGTTCTCTAGAATGATGCTTTTAGAAGCTAACTTCTTAATTTTAGACCAACCACTAGATCACCTAGATGCTGAAAGTATTGATAGTGTCATTCAAGGCTTGCAAAATTATAAAGGTGGATGTATATTTACAACATATAACCGTGCTTTAGTTAATAATGTTGCCAATGTTATTCTTGAAATTGCTCCAGATAAAAGTTTTATTTATCATGGCACTTTAGATGAATATGAAAAAATAATGAATTACTAAAAATATCGTTGCTTGACGATATTTTTTTATGCTTTCAAAAATAGAAAAATTAAGATTCTTTTTAAAAATATATTGTTTAAGTTCATAAAATTCAATATTCATAATGTTTGTACTCTAAGTATTGTTAATAATCAATAGTTTGTTATATATTAAATTACAATATTATGTTAAAAAATAGTATTTAGTAATCTGTCTAATTTGGCTAATTTATAGGTATAAATGCAAATTATCAAAATAATTCATTATATTAAGTACTATAATTTAGTTAACAATATGAACAAATCTTTGAAATTACTGTGTGCACCAGCATATTTTATGCCTATGATTATAGTTGCAACTTCTTTACCAAATAATGACAATAAAATAAAATTAAATGCTAACAGCTCCGAAACAATAAGCGAATCTTTATATAATAAATTAACCAAACTTTACAAGCCTTACTATGACAAGTTAGGAATATGAGATAGAGACGACAAACTTCAAAATTATGAGAGTAATAAATATGATAAGGTTGGCATAATTGAACTTCACGATACCGTAGGAGATTATTTTCTTTCTCAAAATAGAAATTTTCATTTCAAAAAAATTTTTTTAGGCAAAACTAAAGACTCCAACGTTGCGATTGATGATCATGGATATGCAGTTAGTTCGTTAATTGGAACTGATACTGGCATCAATCCAAATGCGTTACTATATTATTCATCACTTAATGATGATAACATTATTGACTATATCAAAAATTTTTATGAGAAATATGACATTAAATTGATAAATATGAGTTTAGGGCCAACAAATCCATATGACTTAATTTATAATATTTCAAATTCATCCTACAGTAAAAACATTTTTACAAAATATAAAAGCGCTGCTGTAATGAGCTCCTTATCAGCTTCTGATACAAAAAGATTAAAACACTCTTATTTATTACTTGCAAAAGCAATTGTGTATTTTACTTTATTTGAAAATGAGCAAATTTACAATTTGTCATCGATTAAGAAAAACTATAGCGAAATTGGAAAATATGCTCAAAAAAACAATATTAAAATAATTCAATCTAGCGGCAATGATAATAATGAAATTACTAATGAAATGGGGGATAATGAATTTTTAAATCAGCCTGAATTTATGGAAAACGGGATGATTTCAAAGGACAAAATTTATAGTAGTTTTCAATCATTTTTTAATCAAACACCGAACACTAGAATGCTAAGAACAATTCGTGCTGTTTTGGATAAAGCTTTTAATAACAACAATTGAATTTACGATTTTGATAACAATTGATTATATGACTTTGACTTTTCTAGTTTTATAAATCCAAAAACTAGAAAAGAAAAACTTTTTAAGGCCTTATCATATTGACAAAGTCTGCACTATCATGATGGAATTATTTCTGTAGGCTCTGTTAATTGGAGCAATATAGCAAGTCCTTTTAGTTCGTTTGCCAAAGAAAATACGGGGACATACCCTTTAATTTCCGCTTATGGAAACTCATATAAAAATGATAAAGAATCTATAATCATTGAAAACAAATACAAAAGTATTTATGATAATATAAAAAGTTACATAGATGCGCAAAACAGTTCATCAAAATTGAGGAAAAAAATAAAATATTTACTTGAGTTCATAGGAACAAGCAAATCAGCGCCATTAATAACCGGACTTATTTCAAGACTGCAACATAAACTAAATAGAGAATTGTCAATTTCAGAAGTTAAGCTATTGCTAACTAGTTCAGCTAACTATTCAAAGATAAATGCATCTAAAAATACTAAATTTTCTTTTGATGAACTATCTTCAGAGCATGAATATTGAAGGAAAAATTGATCAAAAAATAAAACTGGTTTCGGAGTTCCCAAATATTTCAAAATGGAAAATATTTGAAAGAGTCAGAAAATAAGAAAAACTAAAATTCATAATATTTTTAACAATGGTATTAACAGTTATCCAGCTAAACAATTTTATTATGAAGCTTCTATACCAAAAATGTCAAGACAACTTAATTCAACTTTTGTATGAGATTACAAAATGTCATTCAGTGACTATTTAAAACTGAATTATCTTGATAATTATGCAAACAATTCTTTAGCTGAAAATCAGTGAATTAAACTGTTTTATAGTGCTATTAGGAAACAGGCTGTATTACACAATGACTGATCAATTGATCAAATACCTTTATATTCAATAGAGGCCAAAATTAGTTTAGAACATGATAAAACACCTACCGATTATTCTGCTACCATATATAGTAATGAATATAATACAAGCGTGCAGAGAATTCACTACTTTAACCGTTATCCAGAATTAGCGCAAAATTACAAAATATATATTACACTTGATGAATTAAATATACTTCTACACATCTTTTGAGATTACATAATCAAAAGCAATAATCTAGATATTACAATAAATAATTCAAATAAATATTATTATGAAACATATTCACCTAATATTGCTCCTTATAAAAAATATGTAAGTCAAATTGTTAATAAATATCTGGATTACCTTAGGAATAATGTTAGCTTAATAAGTTACTCTGATTTTACATAAAAATTAATTTGTTGTAATTACTTCTTTAGCCTGTAATTTGTTATGAATTAAGTAAGCAAAAATTTAGAAATTAACCTAAAAAATTGTTTCTATATTTTTGTTTATACTATATAATATTAATGCATTTTAAAAGATGCCCAGGTGGCGGAATAGGTAGACGCAAGGGACTTAAAATCCCTCGAACGTTAGTTCGTGCTGGTTCAAGTCCAGTTCTGGGTACCAGATGTCCGCTTTAATTAGAGGGCATAGATGCGCCCGTAGCTCAGGCGGTAGAGCAAATGGCTTTTAACCATTGGGTCAGAGGTTCGAGTCCTCTCGGGCGTACCATTTCACTAAAGTGACTATAAAACAGGCTTAAAAGCTTGTTTTTTTTTGTTTCTTTAATTGCTAAATTAAAATAAAAAAATAAGCCGAAGCTTATTAATTAAATTGAGATTGATGGAGGTTGTAGTAAAACCCTTGTGCTGCCATTAGCTCTTTATGATTGCCTTTTTCAATAATTTGACCGTCATTAACAACCAGAATTAAATCAGCATCTCTGATAGTGCTTAATCTGTGCGCAATAACAAATGACGTTTTGTTTTTCATTATTGAATTTTGCAGTGCATCTTGAACGATTTTTTCTGTATTTGAATCAACATTTGAAGTGGCTTCATCTAATACCAAAATCTTTTTATCGCCTAAAATTGCTCTTGTTATTGAAAGAAGCTGTCTTTCTCCTTGAGATAGGTTAGCTCCATTGTTTTCTATAACTGTTTGATAGCCGTTTTTGTAACTTTGGATAAAGTGATGAGCACTAGTTATATTAGCTGCTTCAATCACTTCTTGGTCAGTTGCATTTGGATTAGCAACCTTTAAATTATTCATAATTGTGTCATTAAACATAAATGAATCTTGCAAGACAACTGTCATTAGTTCAAGCAAGTTATCTTTTGGGATTTGTTTAAGCTCTAAGCCATCAATTTTGATTGAGCCAGCTTCATAGTCATAGAACTTGCTAAGTAAGTTAATAATTGTTGTCTTACCTGCGCCTGTAGGGCCAACAATTGCGATAACTTGGCCAGGTTTAGCATAAAATGAAGCATTCTTTAGTTGGTATTTATTTGAATTTTTATTGTATCTAAATGAAACATTATCAAATTCAACATGCCCACGCATTGTTGAAGCTTTTAAATACATTGGACTCTCAATATCAGCAGGTAATTCTAAGCCAACTAATTTAAAAATTCTGTTAGTTGAAGCTACCCCAATTTGAGTTGAGAACACTATGTTGAAAAATATTTGCACAGTGCTTGTAAAAGTAAACATTAAGTTAATATAACCAATAATTAAAGCAGTAACATCTTGGCCAACAACGCCGACAAAATTAATGTTGTTTATTTTGAAAAGCAGTGAAATTGCCAAAATTATTAAAACCAAAAAGTTTGAAAAAACAACAAATCACGGGTCAAAGAATTTTGAATACACGTCACCGATAAATGACTGTTTTTTAACATTTCTTGCTATTATTTCAAAATTGTTAAATGATTCATTTTCTTTGTCAAAAGATTGAGTTACTTTTGTGTTTTTTAGCATCTCTTCAATGTATGCATTCATGTCACCAAAATAATCAGTCATCTTGATATAAGGCACTCTAGCTTTAGCTAATAATAATCAACTTAAAGCACAAAAAGCAAACGTCACAGGCAATACAATTGCCGATAAAGTAATTGAGTAACAAAGCATAAAGATCACAGCAAATAATACTTTAAAAATCTTTCCCGATGTTTCGTTAAATAGTTGTGTCATTGTTAAGGCTATATTATTTATATCATTAGTAAGAGTAGAAATTTGATCACCCACTTTGTTCTTATCATGGTATGAAATAGGCATATAAAGCAAATTCTTAGATGCTACTTCTCTCATTTTTGCAGTGGTTCTAAAACTTGCAGATAAGAGCAATTTGTTTTGAATCATTCTAGTTACTAAATAAAGCCCAAAGGATAAAGCCAAGCCTGCCATTGAGACAATAAACATTGGCGTATTAAAAGGAGCCTTGTTAGCAATTACATCTTTAGTAAAAAATCAGCCAATTATAAATCCAGTCATGGCTGTACCAAATGTATATAAAAGCGCCTCAAAAAACGAAAGCACAAGTCCATAAATTAAGGACTTTTTTTCATTAGCAGACATAAATTTTAATGATGCTTTTAAAAGGCCAATAGTAGAGACAGTTGTGACTTTTTCTTTTTTAGATTTTTTAACTTTAATCATAATTGCCTCCTTTTACTGTTCTAATTGAGTTTCGTATATTTGTTTATAAAACTCACATGAGTGCGCTAAATGATTGTGTGTGCCTCTGTTGATAATAAAGCCATTAGTTGACATTACAATTATTTCATCAGCGTTTTTAATGTTGCTAATTTTTTGGCTAATAATAATTGTGCTACATTCATATTTTTCTTTAATGTTGTCAATCACTTTTGAAGCAGTTATGTTATCTAAAGCACTAGTTGAATCATCTAGAATTAAAATTTTTGGCTTACGTAATAAGGCTCTAGCAATCGAAAGTCTTTGCTTTTGCCCACCTGAAAGGTTTTTACCTCCTTGGTAAACTGGATGATCTAGCCCGTCTTCAAATTTATTTACAAAATCATCGGCACAGGCATCTTTAAGTGCTTGCATTATTTCTTCATCACTAGCATCATCTTTAGCTCAAAGCATATTACTTCTAATAGTTCCAGTATAAAGTAAGGCTTCTTGGTGCACAATTCCCACAGTTTCATGCAAGTTTTTTGAATTAACTAGGCTAACTTCTTTATTGCCAATTTTAATAGAGCCTTCTTTATACTTGTAATTATTCACTAAAAGGTTAACAATAGTACTCTTACCACTACCCATTGGGCCAATTATGCCAAGACTTTTTCTATATGGCAAGCTAATATCAACATTAGCTATTGCAAAGTTTGGTGAAGCATCATAATATTTAAATGATAAGTTTTTGATTTCCACATCATATTCATCTATTATTTCGCCTTTTTCAACATGTAAGTTGTCAGTTTCATAGTCATAGGCTTCAATAATTCTAGTTGCAGCCACTCTTGCTCTAAATAAAGAGCTAAGAAATAAAAGCATTAATAATATACCGGCAGCAACTTGTCACAATAAGTCTATAAATAAGTTAATGTTGGTCAAAATGTCTTTATTAATTTGACTAATAGTAGCATAGTAACCAGCAACTGAATATATACCTATCATTAATCAGTTAATAAGCATTTGGAAAACAGGGTATGCCGTTGAAAAAATCATTGCTGATTTATATTGACTATCATATCAAGCATTATTTATGTCTTTTAAAAGATCAAGTCTTTTTGTTTCTAAATTAAAAGTTTTTATAACTCTTATTCCTGAAATATTTTCGTCAACTACTTTTGTTACAGCATCAACAGCTTTTTGAGTTTGCTTTAATAATGGGCCAGTTTTTAAGCTTATGATTGTTCCCATTACTATAACAATTGGAATGATAGCTATAATGCTTAATGACATTTTTCAGTCAACTAAAGAAGCGACAGTTAGGCCGCCAATAATTAAGAATATGCCCTTAATCATAACTGAAGTACCGTTAACTAAAAACTCTCAAAAGATAGCTATATCATTTGAAATTCTAGTAATAATTGATTCAGCCTTTAAATCAGCAATGTTTTTGAGCGAATAGCTTTGTATTTTTTTATAAAGCGTATTACGGTAAAAGTAACTACTTCTTTCGGCAGCTAAAACAATTACTAAAGTAGAAAGAAAAGCTAAGGAAGCAGTTGATATTGTTTGCAACAATACAACAATAGTAAGCCATTTAAAAGCTTGATTATAGCTAACAAAACCAAAATCGATTTTGCCATTTAAAAAGTCCATACGATAAGGAGCTTGTCTGTCTTCTGTAAGAATTAAGTCAATATACTTTTTAATCAAAAGCGGTAGCATAACATTAAGCAAAGCATAAATAAGTGTTAAAAACGAGCCAATAATAAAAACTCACTTAATTTTAGAAGGCAGTATTTTCACCATTTTTAGCATGTTTATACCCCCTTTATAACTTTTAGCCTAATTATTATTCTAAATTATAACAATAAGCAAATTTAACACCTTATAATTATCAAAAAAATATTCCTAATTTTGCGCCTTAGTGTTTAAAAACTACTAGTGACGGAAATTCAATCGCGGTTGAAACGATTTAATCAAAAAAATACCTGATATTCAAATGCAGGTATTTCTTACTTTTGTATGAAAAATCAAAAAGTTATTTTAGATATTTGGATAAATCAATAATTTGATTGTAAATAGTGTTAGAGTATGTTCCATCTTTAAGTGCTATACGAGCCTGTATTGAAAATACTCCAGCATCAAGTTTCGATACAAATAATCCGTTTTGGCCAACACCAAATCCTCCGATAGTAGGATGGTTTTTGTCTTTATCTCCTCCAGTTGTGATATATCTTCTTAAGACATTATTTATAGAATGATTAAGTGTGAAACCTGGAATAATGTAATGAGTACCACCTCAGTAAGAATATCATTTTTTATCCACTGATCAAACATTACCGTCCTTAATTTCCAAAATACCAGAATTATTATCTACTATATCGTTAAGCCCTTTGATAATTTCATTTGCTATCTTTTTATCAATATCTTTGTTTACCTGTAATAACACTTTACGTTTTAGATATGTTCTTACTTTTGGCAATCAGTATTTATCCAACTCTGGATCCTTTACAAATCAGTCTCAGCTTCTTGAATCAAAGACAACTGGTTCTTTAAATTGCTTAAGTCATTGTTCATGTTTCTTAGCGTGTTTTATTGCATCTGTGTAAGTATCATCAAATATTTTCCCAGTATCTCTAGCTGATAGACCTGAAAGTCAAGCAATTTCGTTATCTTTTTTATTCTTATCCAAAATCTTTTTAACTATTTCATCAATTTCATCCTTAGTTGGATAAGCATCAATATCCAAATCAGATGCAGAATCTCTATAAATTTTGGTTTTTACACTTTCTATGGCTCTACCAAAAGAATCGTTAAATAATTCTCCTGTCATTCTAGCAGATTCATTTTTATGAGCTTCTGCTTTTCTTGCCTCTATTTTCTTTCTTTGTCTATCAAGTGATGCTTTAATTGAATCAGTATAAGTATCATCAAATATTTTCCCAGTATCCCTTGCAGCTAGGCCCATAAGTCAAGCTACCTTATTATTTTTGAGATTCTTAGATAAAATTTTCTTGACCATTTCATCAAGTTCTTCTCTTGTTGGATGGATGTTAATATCTAAGCCAGATTTTGAGTCTCTATATATCCTTACTTTAATGTTATTTTTAATTTTATTAACCCATTTTTGATGTTCAATGCTGAATAATTCGCCAGTAATATCTGAAGCAGAAACTTTATGGTTAATTCTTTCTATTTCTTTATCTACTTTAGCAGCTTCTTTAGCTTCTTCAGCTCTTGCTTTTCTTTCGATTTCTTTGATTGCATCAGTATATGTATCATCAAAAATCTTAGCTATTACATTTGCAGCTTTTAATTCATTTAATTTATCTAAATTAAGCTTTAAGTTGTCTTTTAGTATTTTATTAACTGCTCTGTCTAAATCTTCTTTTGTCCAATGAATATCTATGTCTAAACCTGATTTTGAGTCTCTATAAATTCTAGTCTTAATATTATTTTTGACTTTTTCAACCCATTTTTGATGTTCTATGCTGAATAATTCGCCAGTAATATCTGAAGCAGAAACTTTATGATCAATTAATTTAATTTCAGCTTCAGCTTTAGTAGCTTCTTTAGCTTCTTCAGCTCTTGCTTGTCTTTCTAACGCCTCTTTGATTGCATCAGTGTAAGTATCATCAAAAAGTTTTCCCGTAATATCTGCAGCCTTAATTTTGTCCAATGTGCCTTTATTTAAGTCTCAATTGTCTTTTAAAACTTTGTTAGTCCATCTGTTTAAATCTTCTTTAGTTCAGTGAATGTTAATGTCTAAACCAGAAACTGAATTATTATAGATTTTTGATGCAATTTCTTTATCTCTTTTAGCTTTTTCAATTTCTCTAAGTCATTCATTACTAAATAACTCTGCTGTGGCATTTGCAGATTTAGTCCTATGATTATTGTATGCTTTATGTTTGTCAGCTAATTCTTTGGCATGTCTTCTTTCAGCATCCTTAATATTGTCGGCATCAGATTCGTCAAACAACTTTTCAGTTAATACTGATGAAGTATTTTCTATTTTTTTGATTTCAATTTCAGACTTAATTTTTTGAATTTGTTCAATTAACTTAGCGATTTCTTTTCTTATATCATTAACATTGCCTATTTCTTTATCGATTTTTCTTGATAATAAGTCTAATTCATTTTTATGTGCTATTCAGTATGGATCAAGTAATTGAGAATCTTTAATATCTAGCCCGCTAATGTCGTTTATAAATTTAGAGTTTCATTTTTCACTAAATTCAAGGCTTTTTTCATTATTTTTTCTATTGTATTCTAATATTTTCTTGACTAATTCCGATAAGCGTTTTTCTTCAGCTTCTAATTGTGCCTTGGTTGGATGTAAGTCAATATCTAATCCAGAAATTGAGTCTCTGTAAACTCTTGCTTTAACTTCTTCAACAGCTCTGCCAAATGAATCACTAAATAATTCTGCACTCATTTTTGCAGATTCATATGCATGTTTATCACCATGCTTTTTATATCTGTCTACAGCTTTTTTAGCCATATCAGCATACTCATCGCTGAATAATTCGCCTGTTATTTTTGCAGAAGTTAAAAATGCTTTAGAGCTATCAGTTTGTTTATGAATTGAGTTATCAATCTCTATTTTATTTATGACTGAACATGTTGGATTATCAGAAAGCACTTTGCCACATTGACGACCTGGTCTAGCTGGTTCTCCTCTGCTAAACATTTCACCATGATTTTCCTTTTGCCCTTTGTCAATATTTGCCACAAAACATGCTGACGAAATTAAAGGCGAAGCAAAAGCTAAAAGCCCGCCTTTTAGTAATAGTCTTTTTTTCATACCACAACCTTCACATTTATGAAAAAACTAAATAATAAAATAAATTAAAAACAATTATAATATATTCCCCCCCCAAGGATTTTAATTTGAGTTATTTTTGTGTAAAATTCATCAAAATATGGAAAAATTGCCAGAATTTTTTCTTTTTTTATGGAGCATTTGAAAGTAATTGTTAATTATTTATTTGTCAATAAGGACAAAATCATTATGTTTATACTTTACTTCATTTGAATTACCAATGCTTTTTTCTTAGACTATCGCTGGGTTTTTATTAAAAATGCGCTATATCGATTGATTACAATGCATATTATTAGTAAAATAACAACACAAACAAATGCTTATTTCTATCATCTTTTTGTTCTGATTATTAGAATCTACAATTTCATCTGCTCTTTGTTTTTATTATTATTCGCTCTAAAACATTCGACAAAAATATGCATATCAAATTAATAGAATGTATGATGCTAAAAGCATGCTATATATGTTCATACTAGTTTATGATACTCACTTCAATTTCTATTGCAAATAGATATATAAATTTAGTGTTTTAAATATTTGTTTTATGCTTATTTATCTGAAAAACAAAACTAAAAAATAGACCATTATTAACCTTTTTGATTATTGAGTTAATTGGTCTATTTTTTATAATTTATTAGTTTAAACTTTTAAGTTCTTTTTCTACTTTTTTAATATATTCGTTTAAGTCTTTTTCACTGTTATGTGCTATTTCTTCTAATTCTTCAACTTGAGCTTCATACATCTCCTCAAGTGTTGAAATTAGCTCTTCTTTTTCATCTAATTTTGCTAAATTATCAGAAATTTCTTTATTTTTAGCTTCTAATGATTTCTTTTCTTCTTCTAGTTTATTAAATTGATCAGTTAGTGTGCTTTCAGCATATAAAAGATCTACTAAATAACTATCAATATTTTTAATATCATAAGCAATAGCTTCTTTTTCTCTTTTGTTATTTTCGTTTTCTTGATGATTCTTGCTTAGTTCAGTATTGATTTTGATGTCAGCTTTTTTTAATTCTTCAAAAACCTTTTCTAGATCACCTTTTTCTTTTTCTACTGCTGAAAGGGGAGCCTTGATTTTAGCCACATCAATATTTTTGTTTGTTTTAAGCACAGATTTGAATTTAATTAAGTCATTAATTGTTGTTTTTAAAACTAAAATGTATTGGCTAAGTCTGCTAATTTCTTCTAGATAGTTAGGCAATGGATCTGTAGCACTAGGCATAGTGTACATTCAGTACTTATCATAATCTTCTATGTCTTTAGCAATTGATTTTAATTCTTTGTATTTTTCAAACTTAGTATTTTTTTCAGATTGCAAGTCCTTTTCAACTTCTTTAAGATCTGCACTAAATTTACTTTCAATTTCACTAATTTGTTTCTCTAAAGCACTCTTTGCAGCTTCCAATTCAATTATTTTAGCTTCTACTGAATTTCTTTGATTTTGAATATCAATTCCAAGACCTAGTAACCAGTTATAGTAGCTAGTTTTCTCATCATACTTCTTGAATTCATTTTCACTAGTAGTCATTAACTCTTTAAAGTCTTCAATTTGGCTCTTAATTTGTGCTAATTTTTCTTTAGATTCAGAATTTTCTAATTGAGTTTTAACGCTTGCTAATGCCTTTTCATTTTCTGACATTGCATTTTCTAATGCTTTTCTATCTTCTTCTAAATCATTCTTAAGAAGTGATATATATTTTGCGTTTTCAACTGTTTTATAGCTAATTTGGCTATTATTCTTTTCTTCTAATTTCTTAAGATAGTCTAAAAGCAATTTATGCTTTCTGCTTAATGCGGCTTTATATTCTTCTTTTAGACCTTTACTATTTATGTCTTCTCAAAATGGAACTTTTGATAGTGCTGCTTCTCAAACTTTTCTAGCTTCTTCTTTTCTTTCTCATTCGTTTGGATCATTATTAAGAATGCTTTCAGAAATGTCAGTTAATTGCTTTCTTAGTTTTTCTTCTTCGTCTTTTGATATACCTGTTCAATTACCAATTTCAATTGATCTTGAATTTCTTTCAACTCTATTATTAGATTCAGCAACATCTCTTTTTGCTTTTTCAAGCAATGCCTTATTTTTAGCATCAGTATATGTATCATCAAATAATCTGAGTGTCGATTCAGATGATGATTCATTATGAACCTCTATAGCAATTAAGTTATCTATTTTACTTGCGATTTCTAACTCTTTATCTCTTCTTGGATTTCAGTCAATATCTAAACCAGAAATTGAATCTCTATATATTCTGCTTTTTATACTTTCAGCCGATCTTCCATTGGCATCACTAAATAAATCTGCAGTTAATTTAGCAGATGCTTCTTCATGTTTTTTGCCCCGTTCTTTTTCTAATTTGTCATTAACTGGTGGATTTGAAGGTTGAGTGTTTGGTGGTGTAACAGGATTATTTGTTGGAGGTGTTATTGGATTAGGTGCTGGTTGAGCTGATGGATGTGTATTAGGCGGTGTAACAGGTTCAGTTGTTGGAGGTGTTATTGGATTAGGTGCTGACGAAGCAGCTGGATTGTCGTTTTCTGATTTATTTTTCACTACACATGTAGCCGAAATAAAAGGAGAAACTAAGGCTAAAATACCTGAGCTTAATAAAAATTTTTTCTTCATTACTTTTTTCCTCTATATATATATATATATATATTTTATGTCGTCTGTAAATATACAAATTAAAGTATATAAAATACCCCCCCCAAGCCTTTTTCCTGTTTTTTTGTTAAAAAAAATATGAAATTGCTTCCATATTTATTCTTTATTTTGCGTACTTGGATATTTCGGTTTCAAGATTTTTAATCTTTGAATCAATATCAAGTTCCTTTTCATAAACTTCTCTTTCTAAAAATTCTTGATCTTCGTCATAATGAATTTCTAATTCATCAATTAGCTGTGTTTTTTCTTCGACTTTAGTTAATTTATCTTTAATTTCTTTATCTTTTTGAGCTAATTCTTCTAATTTCTTATCTAATTTATCATTTTCTGTTGCTAGTTGATTCTCTTTAGCAGTAACTTCTCATAATAAAGATTCTAATAATGCAAGGTTATCTTTGTAAAGTTTTACAAATTCTTCATACTTTGATTTGTTTGTGTGCTCATCACGTATAAATTTATCAATTCTTGACTCTTCTACTTTCAATTTTGAAAGAATGTCTTTGTTTGTACTAATTTTTTTAGTGTTTTCGCTTATAGTCGTTTTTATTTTGCTGATTAAATTATTCTTAGTTGCTCTCTCTTCAATTCTAATACGTGCTAGCTCTTCTATAAGCGCTTTAGCATCTTCATTTTCTTCAATCGATTCATCTAACTTATTAATAATGATGTCTGCAACATAATACATTAAGCCAGTTGTTGACTTATCTAAATTAGTTAATTCTTCATTAGACAGCTTAATAGCTTTATCTGATTTTGATATTTCACCTTTTGCATCTAGAATCATTTTGTTTATTTCAGCTACAGTATTTTCATAGTTTTCTTCTGTAGATTTAATTTCTTTTCTTAAATTTTCTGTTGATGCATTAATTTTCTTTTCTTCTTCACTAAGTGATTCTTGTTCTGAACGAACTTTTGTCCCCGCTTGTATTTCTAAATCAAGGTATTGAATTTTATCTGTATAAATTAAGAGCTCTTCTCTAGCGACTTCAATTAGTTCTTTTAATTCTGCAACAGCTTCTTTTGCTTGAGCTAGTTCGCCCTTGATTTTTGATTCTTCAATTTGTTTTATAACTTCTTCTAAGTTTTTATCATTCTCTGCCTTTTGTCTCTCTAAGTCTGTTTTATAGGTATTTAGGTCATCTCTAAGTAAACTTAAATATTTATCATTGTTTTCAATTGTTTTGTCAACTTGTTTTCAATTTTTCTCATTAATGCTTTCAAGAGTTTGTTTTAGCTTGCTTAGATGAGTTTTGTACTCTTTGGTATAGTCATCTCTTTTACTTATATTAGTGTAATCATCTGAAAGGTCAAAGGCTTTTTCTCAAGCTTTTTTTATCTCATTTTTATATGTGTCATCAAAAAGTCTAAAAGTTAACTCAGCTGATGCATTATTATGTTTTGTGCCTCTTTCTTTTTCTGCTTTTTGTCTATTTCATTCCTTTATAGTATCTTCATCAAAAAGCTTATTAATATCAGCCCCAGTTATGCTATTTCTAAATATATTGTTTCAATCAGCCATAATATCTTTTTTAACAACTGTATTGTTTGTATTACTATTTGAATTATTTGCTGCTGGATTTGTAGCTTCATTAGAAGGTTGAGTTTCAGCTGGTTCTACAGAAGCATTATCTGCTGGTTTATTTACTGGTGTATTTATAGGCTGATCTGAACGCGGAGTAATAGGATTGGATGTTGCTGGTTTTTCAGGATTCTTATTTTCAGACTTGACGTTTGCAGCACAAGTTGCTGAAATAAAAGGAGAAGCTAAGGCTAAAATTCCTGAGCTTAACAAAAATTTCTTCTTCATTATTTATTCCTTTGGGTAATTTTATTCTCTATCGTCTTTAAATATTTGACAAGAAGTATATAAAATCCCCCCCCCGCATTTATTTTGCGGGTTTTAATTAAAAAAATATGAAATTGCTTCCATATTTTTATTTCTTTTTGCTTAATTTCTCTATTTCTTTTATTGATTTGTTTAGTTGTTCTATCTTCTTGACTCTGTTTTCCTTATCTTCTTCATATTTATAGATTTGTTTTTCTAAATCTAATTCTTCTTGTTCATACTTTTTCTCTAGCTCATAAATTGATTTTGATGTCTTTAATAGTTTTTCTAATTTAGCCTTTAGCTCTTTATCTTTTTCTTTTAATTTAGCTAGTTTGTTTTCAAAGTCTTTGACCTCAGCTTGAGATTTTTGCTCTCTTTTCTTGCCCTCTGTAATAAATGCATTAATGTTTTGAATGCTGTGATCATAAATGATTGAAAAGTAATTTTTGATATATTCTAGCTTTTTGTCATTTGTATCAGGGAATTCATTGTTTAACTCTTCTAGTTTACTTTTTAGTTTACTAAGCTTGCTGTTGCCAGATTCAGCAGCCTTTGTTAACTTTTCGATTCTACTTTTAATGTCTTTTACCTTCGCTTTTATAAAGTCACTGTTTTCATTATTTAACTTAGAATAAAATTCTTTCTCTTCATTTGCGCCTTGCAAAATATCCTCTAAGTCTTTTAAGCTTTCTCTTGTTTCAGCTAGTTCATTTTTAGCTTTAGCTAATACAGTATTTTCTAATGCATCAATGTCATTATTATTTTTGACAATTTTGCCTTCTATGGCTGTTTTATTGGATTCGAAGTCATTTTTATGTTTTTCAATTTCACTCTTATGTTGCTTTTCTAATAGTTCATATTTTTTATCTGCTTCGTTAATTTTCTTATCCAATGAACTCAAACTAGCTAATAATGCTTTCTTATAGTTTTCAAATTGGCTCTTGTAACCTTCTTTTGAAGTTATATCTAATCCTGTTGGACTATCTTTAAAGACTGAGTCTCACTTTTTCTCTATGTCTTTCTTAGTATTTGAGTTTGATGCTGAACTGCCAGAATCTGGATTATGTGTAGGTGCTGTTGAAGGGTTTTGATTTGATGGAGTCTCAGTCGCTTGGTTATCACTTTTCGACTCGTTACATTTTGCAGAAATTATAGGCAAGAACATCAAGCTTGAGCTAAGTGCAATTAATAACTTTCTTTTCATAAAACCTCAGTCAATTAGAAAAATTTATATTGGTTATTATAAACTTACTTTAGATATTTTATAGTTAGTATTGTTTTAAGGAAGAATGGAATTATGATATAGTAAAGCCTCCCTTTTTACAGGAAGGCTTTGATATAGTTTTATGATAATATGTTTTCTTGTAGAACCATTAATAATGTATGAATTTATTAAGATTTAAATTCCTTTAGTTCTTTTTCAAGTTTTAATAGTATTGAAGCTATATTTTTTTCTTTGTTATAAGCTTCTTTTTCTAATTTATCAATTTCTTGTTCATATTTTTTCTTTAGATCATTAATCTTCTGATCTCTTGTTTCAATCTCTTGCATTCTCACTTTTAATCTTTGTAATTCTTGTTTAGCAGAAGATAATTCCTTGTTTATCTTGTCAGACTCTTTTGATAAATCCATTTCTTTATTAGTAACTTCCTTAATAAAGCCCTCTATTTGGTTAATGTTACTACTATATAGTTCAATGTATTCTTTTATTTTGTTGATGTCATCAGCTCTTTTTAATAAGAGTTGTGTAATTCTTGATTTTTCGCCCACAAAAAATTCTTTGGCTTTCTCATATCCATCTAGCGCATTTTTCTTAGATTCTAAATCAATATCAACTTTGCTTATAGCATTTTGTTTTTCTTTTTTATCATCACTTAATAATTTATTTAATTCTTCTATTTCTGCTTTGAGATCTAGTAATTCCTCATAGTTCTTGTAATTTTGTTTATGAGCTTCTTCAAGTTTCTTAAAATTAGACTCATAAGATGTTCCATAAATATATGCATTTATTTTTTCGTCTGCTTCAATTTCCTCAATCAATGATTTTGTTGGCTTATTTAATTTACTTTCTTTTTCTTTCACTTCTTCTAAAAATTCACTTATGTCTTTAATGCTTTTATCATATGTCTTATTTAACTCTTGTTTTATCGACTCAAGTTTTGACAACACTTGTGTAAGCTCACTAATATTTTTTCTGGCAAACGCAGCATTTTCTCTTGTGCTTTTTAATTCGAGTGTAATTTCATCAAAATCATCTTTTTTATCAACATAGAATTTTAGTTCATCTTTGGCGCCATCTAACAAGTCATTTAACTCTGTTATTGTCTCTTTAGCTAATGACAATTCACTATTAATATTTGAAGAAGTTAACAAATTATTTAGTTCATTAATATATTTCTCGGTGTTTTGTTTCTTCTTTTCTAAACTTGACTTATCTGTCTCTAAATCTTTCCTTAGTCCTTCTATATAGTCAGCGCGCTCTTTCTTGTATTTTTCAATTTTTTCATCATTTTCTTTTTCTAATTTAGTAAATAAGGCCGATTCTGTCTTGTAATATTTGTCAATTCTTTCTTTATATTCACCAAATAAACTTGTTGGAGTGATTTCCTCCCACAATAGTTTCTTATTAAATAAGGCTTCTCATTTTTTAGTAGATATGGCTTTAGCTCTAGCTCTTGCATCAGCTACTTCTGAAGCAAATTTATCATCAAATAATGCAGCTGTATCTTTAGCTGCTAATGCTTCTAAAAATCTTGCTTTATTTTCTTTATAGTTCTTGTCTAAGATGTATGAAACTCATTTTTCTAATTCTTTTTTAGATAGAAGATTGATATCTAAACCAGAAGGTGAATCATTATAGATTCTTGACATCATTTCTCTATTTCTTTTAGCTTTTTCAATTTCTCTAAGTCAGTCATCACTAAATAATTCACCTGTTTCTCTTGCTGAACCATCTTCAAAAATTTCTTTATACCTACGTTGTTTACGTTGTTCAAGTATTTTTTCAACCTTTTCTAATTCTGTGACAAACTTTTCTTTTTCAACATCGTATTTGAATGTAAGTCTGTCAAACAGTTCTTCATTTTTATCAGATTGACTTATTAAAACTGAAATGACTTTTTCTTTTTCTTCCAAGGCTTTTTCTTCTTTTAGAAGGCTTTCTTGTTCTTTTCTTAATTGAACTAAATCTGCTTCAGATTCGTTAACTATTTTCTCACCTTTAGATTCTTCAGAATCACCAGTTTTCATTAAATCAGTTAGTTTCTTAGTATCACGTTCATATAAAGCAACATTTTCTTTGGCTTTTGCAACTTCTTTTTCTTTTTGTTCTAAATATGATTTTCAGTCCTTAGTGCCTTTTGTTATTGTTTCAACTTCTTTAGTTAATTTAGCTAATTCTTTGTCTAAATCGCCTTTTTCTTTATTGCTTGAAGCTTGCTCCTGAATTAATTTATCTACTTCATTGATTACATTCTCATATTCTGATGTGAATCTTTTAATTTCTTCTTCTATCTCTCTGATTTCTTCTTTATTGTTCTCAATTACAGGTTTTCATTCTTTTATTAACTCATGATTGAATTTGTATTCAGTGTTAAAAACAAAACTATCAGCAAAATTATCGTTTTGCTTGTCTTTTATTAGAGTTTCTAGGTATTTATTTTGTTTTTTAAGGTCAGTTATACGTCTGCCTACATTCAAAATTAATTCATAAAATCCATATTTTTGTTTTATTTGCGATGACAGCGATTCAATTTTTGCTTCTGACTCTTTTATTTTCTTTTCTAATTCTTCAATTTTATCGCTTGCACTCTTAACTTTTGAAACTTCTTCAGTAGCAACTTTATAAATATTAGCATAGTATTCTTTTTCTTCTTTAGCGCCTTCTAATAGATCTAAAATGTCTTTCTTAGATTCTTTGGTTTCATCAAGTTCTTTTCTAGCTTTTACTAATTTTTCATTTTCTAAATAGTTAAGTTTTGATCTATTTTCAGAAAGTTTTTTCTTAATATCTTGTCTTTTGGCTTCTAATTCTTTAGCTATTCTATCAGCTAATTCTTCATATTGTTTTCTTAATAATGCGCTATAGTTGTCCCTTGCATTAATTATGGCATCATAGCCTTTTATTTGCTTTAGAAGTCAAGCTTTATATTTTAATAAGACTTTATCTTTAAATCCATTATAGTCATATAGATCTCTATTACTTATGTCTGCACCAGTTGGGCTATTGTCAAAAATATCTTTCCATTTGTTTTCAACAAATTCTTTGAATATTTTTTCGTTGTTTCTCTTATTTTCTTCTAGTATTTTCTTAACTTCTTCTTCTAAACGTTTTTCTTCTTTTTCAAATTTTTCTATAATGGCTTTATTTTTCTCTTCGTTTTCTTTCTTAACTTTGTCTAATATTCTCTTAACTTCTTCATCTAGGCGCTTTTCTTCTTTTTCTATTTGCTCTTTAGTAGGGTGCAATAAAATATCTTCTCCAGAAATACTGTCTCTGAAGATGTCGCTTCATACTACAAGCCTTGTTTGGTTGTTGTTATCAGGTTTTTTGCTATTGTCCCCTGAATTGCCTTCATTGCCACCACCATGTCTGCTTCCATTATCAGGAGCGCCACCGCCTCCTGGGTTAGATCCATTTCCGGGATTAGTGCTACCGCCTCCACCATTTGGTGGTGTTCCGTTAGATGGATCAGCAGGATTCTCTGTATTCGTTACAAAGCAAGCTGATGATAATAATGGGGAAAATAAGGCCAATAATCCGCCTTTTAAAATTCACTTCTTCTTCACTGTATGCTCCTAGCATTAATATTTAATATTTAATTAATAAATATTTTATAATACCCCCCCCCAAAGCTTTTGCTTACTTGCTTTTTGCCTTAATTTTCCATAAAATGTGGAAAATTATTGTACTTTTTCTGCTTTTTTCTTGTTCTATAAATTCAACTATCAAAAGAAAAAAATACATTGTTTTACATTGAGTGTGTAACAATATTTAGTTACAAATAAAAAAACACTACAATGACTTTGTAGTGCTTGCAGTGTCTTTATAGCAGAATATCAAACAACAAAATAAAGGCAAAAATAATTCTTTTAAGTTATGTTGCCTAAGTAAATTAAAGCTTTCTAAAATCAATTTCAAAAGTATAAGTTTTAGAATCTAATTCACCATTTCTAAGTGCTAGTTTTCACTCTAATTTATAAATGTTATCTATTTTTGTAACCTTTATCCCTAGTTTAGTATCTTGATTAATATGTCCCAATGAAGCCAAATTATTGCCTTCATTTCTTGTGTTTATAAGTTTATAAAAAGGAGATAAATTTTTATTTATTTTTAACTTAGCAAATCTGACTAATGAAGCTTTTGGTTTAATGTATCAGTCTGTTCTGTACTTATTGGCAAAAAATAACTCACCATTTATAACTGGAATAATTCCTTCAGTATATTTAAGTGATGAATCAAACAATTTTTTAAGTCTTGCTTTTTCAAAAGAGCTAAGCTTATCTATCACAAAGAGATTATTGTTGTTTGAGTATGTTTCTAATACTGGGAGCAAGTATTTATTCCACTCTGGCTCAGTGAAAATCCATTCAAATTCCTTGCTAGAAACTATTTTGTATTCTAAAAACTCTTTTTCTTTTCTTTGTTTTTCTCTTTCAATAGCCAATTTGATTAAATCTGTGTATGTATCATCAAATATTTTTGCAATATCACTAGCAGTTTTGAATTCACTTCATTTAGTTTTATTTAACTCTTTATTATCTTTTAGGATTTTATTAACTGCTCTTTCCAAATCATCATTAGTCCAGTGAATATTAATATCTAATCCTGAAGGTGAATCATTATAAATTCTTGAGCCTATTTCCTTATCTCTTTTAGCTTTTTCAATTTCTCTAAGATAATCATTGCTAAATAAGTCTTTAGTGATATCAGAAGCTGAAATTTTGTTATCAATATGTTTTATGTCCTTGTCTGCTAATTCTTTAGCATAGACTTCTTCTGCTTGCTTAATTAATTCATCCTCAGAATTACTAAATAATAATTCGACTTCTTTAGCTGCACTAATTGAATCTAATTGTGCTTTGTTTAAGTCTCAATTCTTTCTTATGATTTTATTAACTTCTTTTTCTAAACGTTTATTTTCATCTTCAATTTGCTTATCAGTAGGATAAAACTCAATATCTAGGCCAGAAGTTGAATCTCTATATATTTTTGCCTTAATATTGCTTTTAACTCTATCCACTCAGGCTTTGTGTTCATCACTAAATAATTCTACAAAATGTTTTGCAGATTCAGATAAGTGCTTATCGGTATGTTTTTTATATCTTTCTACTGCCTTTTTAGTTGAGTCAGTATAAGTATCATCAAACATTCTAGCTGTATTTTCAGCACTAGATATGCTGTGCTCTTGGTTATGAATTCTTGAATCTATTTCATTTTTAATAATGCTTATTTCATAATCTAAAAATTCATCACCAAATAATTCACCTGTCATTTTGGCTGATGCTAAAAATCCCCTAGAATTTTTTAAGCGATTTTTTTCTCACTTATCTAGCTCGATTTTGCTAATATCATACCCGGTTGGGCTATCGACAAAAACTTTATTTCACTGGGGCAATACATCATTATGATTTTTGTTTGAAAAATCCTTTCAAACAGGCTTATTTGCATTATTTTCCAAAATATTTGGTACATAACAAGCAGATGAAATCAGTGGCATTGAAAAAAGCAACAGCACATTTTTTGCGAGTAGTGTTTTTCTCATAAATTCTACACTCATTAGTAATTATTAATCTATAAAAATTATATTGCCCGCCATTAACATTTTTATGCTTTGACTTAATGAAGCCCAAAAAAGTATAAAAAATATGGAAACTTTTCCATATTACTTTTTGACTTTTGGAGTCTAAATAACTTTTAGTGATAACGTAGCAATAAATATAAGCTCAAATGTTAATATTAGTTATTTGTTAAAGTTCCAGCAGAAGAGCTCAAATCAATGATTTGAGTTCGTGTCTCTTGTTTATTATCATCTTTATAAAACTCACCGTTCTTGAGAATTAACTTGTATGTTATTTCATATATATTATCTTTATCAGTTTTTTTCACAAGTACGCCAATATGTTTGTTAAAACCGAATCCACCAATGGTTGGCTTTTTACCATTATGTTCAATTGAAGAAATATTATTTTTTCCTCATCACTTAAATTTGAATTTAGAACTATTCCTTCAATTTCATTATAAATAACTGAGTTGTGGGCTCCTTCTTGTGTTCAATATAATTTTCCATCAATAATCTCCATAACTCCTTTTTGGCGATCAATTATTTCGATATCAAGCTTAGTAGCAAGATCTTTGATCTTTTTTCTATCATTAGTAAAATCAGGATTAATTTTAAATAACGAATTATGGAAATAGTGCTTTTTCAAGATAGGTAAGCGTAATAAATCCAAATCTGGATCTTTAAATCATCAGTCTCTGTTTCTTAAATCAAAGAAAATTGACTCTTTAGTTCGATTCTTAGCAATTTTGACTAAGTCAGTATATTCATCATCAAATAGTTTTCCTGTGCTTATTGCCGAAGATGTCTCCGCAAATTTAGCTTTATTGATTCTTCAGTTTTCTTCTAAATATTTGCTTACTTCATCATTCAACTTCTTAAGTTCAGCTTTTAATTGCTCTTTAGTTGGATTAAGCTCTATGTCTAAGCCTGAAATTGAGTCTCTATAAACTCTTGTTTTAACTTCATCCATTGCTCTATCATAACTATTGTCAAATAGTTTGCCTGTAATATCTGATGCCTTCATTTCGTCCAATATGCCTTTATTTAAGTCTCAATTGTCTCTTAGAACTTTGCTAGTTAGTCTGTCTAAATCTTCTTTAGTTCAGTGAATGTTAATGTCTAAACC
Source organism: Mycoplasmopsis bovis 8790 (assembly GCF_005061465.1). GTDB lineage: Bacteria > Bacillota_I > Bacilli_A > Mycoplasmatales > Metamycoplasmataceae > Mycoplasmopsis > Mycoplasmopsis bovis_A. Next base: position 46,560 of record NZ_LAUS01000003.1, on the reverse strand, counting down.
AGAAGTAGAGTCTCTGTAAATTCTTGCCTTAATATTATTTTTGACTTTTTCAACCCATTTTTGATGTTCGTCGCTAAATAATTCAGCTGTAATATCAGAAGCTGAAATTAAATGATCAGTTAATTCGATTTCAGCATAAACTTTGACTGCTTCTTTGTCTTCTTCAGCCCTTGCTTTCCTTCTTAATGCCTCTTTAGTTAAATTAGTGTATGTATCATCAAAAATTTTAGCAATATCATTAGCTGCTTTGAACTCGTTTAATTTATGTAAATTAAGATCTAAATTGTCCTTTAAGGCCTTGTTTATAGCCCTTTCAATATCATCATTAGTTCAATGAATATTAATATCTTCACCGGAAATGGAATCTCTATATGTCTTGGTCTTGATGCTTTCTATTGCTCTTTTAAACGAGTCACTAAATAATTCACCAATCATTTTTGCTGATTCAAATGCATGCTTATCGCCATGTTTTTTGTATCTATTTAGTGCCTCTTTAGTTAAATCAGTGTATGCATCATCAAAAATTTTGGCAATATCACTAGCTGCTTTGAACTCGTTTAATTTATGTAAATTAAGATCTAAATTTTCCTTTAATGCCTTGTTTATAGCCTTTTCAATATCATCATTAGTTCAATGAATATTAATATCTTCACCAGAAATTGAATCTCTATAGATCTTGGTCTTGATGCTTTCTATTGCTCTTTTAAACGAGTCACTAAATAATTCACCAGTCATTTTTGCTGATTCAAATGCATGCTTATCGCCATGTTTTTTGTATCTATTTAGTGCCTCTTTAGTTAAATTAGTGTATGTATCATCAAAAATTTTAGCAATATCATTAGCTGCTTTGAACTCGTTTAATTTAGATAAATTATGATCTAAATTTTCCTTTAATGCCTTGTTTATAGCCCTTTCAATATCATCATTAGTTCAATGAATATTAATATCTTCACCAGAAATTGAATCTCTATAGTTCTTGGTCTTGATGCTTTCTATTGCTCTTTTAAACGAGTCACTAAATAATTCACCAATCATTTTTGCCGATTCAAATGCATGCTTATCGCCATGTTTTTTGTATCTATTTAGTGCCTCTTTAGTTAAATCCCTTAGCGAATCGTCAAACAATTTTTTAGTGCTTTCAGCTGAACTAACTTTATTGTCAACATAAGAGTAATACTTATCAGCTAATTCTTTAGCATATATTTCTTCAGCATCTTTGATTTTATCAGTATTTGATTCATCAAATAATCTAGTCGTATAGTTTGATGAATTATTGGCATATATATCTGCTTTATGATCCAATTTAATCTTATTTATTGATTCTATTAATTTGATTATTTCTTCTCTTATTTTATTAGTCTTGTCAGTTGCTTTAGCTATTTTATTTTCTAATGACTCTATGTATTTTTTATATGCAGTTCATCAAGGATCTATCAATTGTGATTTTTTAATATCGGCACCAGCGATACTATTACTAAATTTAGAGTCTCATTTACTCTTGAAATTAAGAATTTTTTCGTTATCCCTTTTAACATCGTCTAGAGTCTTTTTAGCTAATTCATCCAAGCGCTTTTCTTCATCTTTTAATTGTTTATTACTTGGGTGAATATCTATATCTAGGCCTGAAATAGAGTCTCTATAAGCTTTTGTTTTGATGCTCTCAACTGACCTACCTAATGAGTCACTAAAAAGACTTTCGGTCATTTTTGCAGATTCAGATGCATGTTTATTCCCATGCTTTTTGTATCTATTTATAGCATTATTGGCTAAATTTTTAAATTGATCACTGAAAATATCCTCAGTCATTTTTGCTGAGGCCAAAAATGCCTTGGAGCTTTCAATTTGAATTTTTGCTCAGTTATCTATTTCTAATTTTTTAATATCTGAGCCTGTTGGGCTATTAATAAATATTTTTTCTCACTGTCTATTTATTTCATTTTTATCATCAATATTTTTATTTATGTCTTTTTCATAATTTGGCACAAAACATGCAGATGAAATTAAAGGCGTAACCAATGTTAAGAGACCGCCCTTTAGTAGTAATCTTTTCCTCATGAGCAAACCCTCTTCTAGAGATATATCAAATATTGTTTATATCTATATTTTAATACTTACCCCCCCCCAAGGGGTTTCATAAGTGCCTGCCTATGAGAATAGGCCGTTTATATTATGAAAACATTTCCATTTATCTTATTATTTGTTAAAATTTATTAACAAATTATTTGCATTCATTTATCTTTTTTTATGTTTAAACAAACACTTGGTAAGCAAAAATGAAGTAAAAAAGCAGAAACAATATGACTCTTTTCTGCTTTTTTATTATTTCGTTAATTAGAATTTCACCTTAACTTTAATAAACACTTACGGGTTCTACTTCTTATTTAATTCACTAATAATTTTATTAAACTTGTTTATTTTAGCGTCTAATTCAGCTTCTTTGGTGTCTTTTTCTTTTTCTAATTTGTAAGCTTCACTATCTAAATTGTCAACTTTACTATTGTAATCATCGTCCTCCATAGCAATTATTGCTTCATTATTTTCTTCTAATTCAGCTAGTCACTTATTAATTTCTTCTTTTTCTGCCTGCAATTTGTTAAATTTAGAATCGAATTCACTTAATTTTGTTGATAATTCCTTTTGAGATTCTGAAACTTTATCAATCATTTCCTTGATTTCTTTTTGGTTTTTGTTGTATAGAACAGAAAGCTCACTTACTTTCGAAAATCTGCTGTGGTCGCTAATTACTTTTACAATTTCAGCTTTTTCAGCATTTAGTTTTTCTAGAGTTTTTGTAAGCATTTGTTTTTCATTTTTTGCTTTTTCTATTTCTGCCTTGATTTCTTCTTCTAATTTCGAGATTTTTTCATCTTTTTCTTTTTCTAACACTTTGTCAGATAATAATTTTTGAACTCTTTGTCTCTCTTCCCTATTACTTCACACTGCGTCTTTTAATCTTGCAATATGTTGATGATTGAAGCCGTCCATTTCTCTATTGCTGTAGTATCATTGATCAGAATCTCATTTTCAACTAGTAAGCTCTTGGATCACCTTTAATAGCAATTTATCTTCTTCATCAAGTTTACTTAATAAATCTTTCTCTTCTTTTATAGCTTCACTATAAGCTTTTTCGTACCCTTCTTTTCTTTCTGCAGTTGCTTTCCTAATTGATTCTTCATTCATATCAGAAACTGTCTTAACTTTTTCTAGTAGTTCTGTTATTTTCTCTATTTCACTTCCTACTAAATTACCTTTTTTTATCATTTCTTCAAACTCAGCTTTTTGAAGATTGTATTCATCAGCTAGCAGTTTTGCGCCTCATCATAAATCATTTAAATCAACTAATGATTCTCTAACACTTTTTAATTCACTCTTAATATCTTTATTACTGTTTGCATCTAATAATTTTTTAAGTGCATCATTATTCTTGTTTTTTAATTCATCTAAAATATGCTTATTCTTTTCATAATTTAAATTAATGTCTGTAATGCGTTTATTCTTATCTGCTTCCAAGTCTGCTTCTTTTTTTGCAAGGTCAGATTCAGTTGCTTTTCACTCCTTATTGAGTTTATCTTTTTCTGCCATTAAATTAGCAATCATTTTTTCATATTTTGCTTTAATCTCTCCAATTGCTTTGGCATATCCATTTCCAAATATTTCTTCAGTTTCTTTTGATGCCAATGCTTCATCAAATTTTGCCTTATTAATTCAATAGTTATCTTCTAAAATTTTCTTAACTATTTTATTAATTTCAGCATCAGTTAGGTAAATGTCAATATCTAAACCAGAAGCAGAGTCTCTGTATATTTTTGATGCTATTTCTCTATCTCTTTTAGTTTTTTCAATTTCTCTAAGCCAATCATTACTAAATAAATCAGCTGTGGTATTTGAAGATTTAGTCCTGTGATTATTGTAGGCTTTAAGTTTATCTGCTAATTCTTTGGCATATCTTTTTTCGGCATCCTTAATCTTGTCTGCATCTGAGTCATCAAATAACATTTCAGTTAATTTTGATGCAGTATTTTCCATTTTTTTAGCTTTAATTTCAGATTTAATCTTTTGAATTCTTTCAATTAATTCATTTATTTCTTTTCTTATAACATTAGTATTGCTTGTTTGCTTATCAATTTCTTTTGATAACAAGTCTAAATATTCTTTTGACATTCATCAAGAATCTAGCAATTGAGAATCCTTTATATCTAGTCCGCTAGTACTATTTGTAAATTTAGAACTTCACTTGCTTCAAAAATCAAGATTTTTCTCATTTTGTTTTTTATTTTCTTCTAATATTTTTTTAACTAAGTCAGCCAAGAGTTTTTCTTCTCTTGCAATGTCTGATGCACTAGGGCGGAACAAAATATCAGCACCAGTTACACTATCATTAAAAATATCATTTCATTCTTTAACTAATTTGGCTTCATTATTATCATTATTATTTTCTGAATGATTTGGTTGTTTGCCATTTTGCCCGCCATCATTTCCAGATTGGCTTCCATCTCTTTGGTTGCCATTGCCGGGATTAGTTTCATTACCAGGTTGTGAACTTCTATCTGGAGTGCCGTCTCTGTCAGCAGGCTTTCCATTAATTGGTTCTGCAGGTTTCTTTGAATTTGTTGCAAAACAAGTTGACGACAATAATGGGGCTGTTATTGCTAACAACCCACCTTTTAAAAATCACTTCTTCTTCACTTTCGCTCCAATATATATCTAAATTAGTAATAAATATTTTAATATCTCCCCCCCCCCAAAGCTTTTGCTTTTGGTGTCTTTTTCTAAATTTTCCATAAAAATATGGAAAAAAATGTGTTTTTTTGTGTTTTTTGTTGTTATAAAAATTAAATTTAAAAAATATGGGAAACTCTCATATTGTTTACAAAATCCTAATCTTTAATTTTGTTTATTATTATTAACGCCATTTATTCATCTATTGATTAATTCTTTGTCAGCTTTATTACCGTTGCCGTTTACTTTATCTCTTATTATTAAGTTTGCATTAGATGAACTTTCAGCCTTGTCTCTTATTCTTTTTAAAATATTATCGGCATTTCGCTTATCGGCATTAGCAAATTCTGCTTTTGTGTCATGAGCATAAATATCTAACCCACTTATGCTTGCATCATAAATACTAAATCAGTCGCCACTTACAAGTTTGTCAAAATACTTAATTAAGACATTAAGTTTATCAATCTGTTTATAAATGTTTTGTATCTCTGTCTCATATTCATAGGCTTTTTTGTCAAAAGCTTCTTCAGATAATTCATATTTTTTCTCTAAATCAGTTATGAGATTATTGTCTATATTTAAACTCTTAAGTTCATCTTCTAGTTTGCTTTTTTCTTTCTTTAAAGTTGCTAACTCAGATTCTAATTGTTTAAGCTCCTTTGCAGTTTTTTCTTCTTGTTCATTTGCTTCAGCTATAAACTTTTGTATATCTTCAAAATCCTTATCATATAAAACTTTATAGTATTTTTTAACATCATCAATTAGTTTCTTTAAATCGGGCGATTCAGAAGTTAAAATCCTAAGTTCTTCCTTTATTCTTTCCAATTCATTTTCGCTAATTTTTTTCTCAGCCTGTTTTTCATTATGCTCTTTAATCTCTTTATTTATTCTTTCAATGTCAGTTTTATAGTCATTAAAGAAATCATTTGTTGACTTCTCTAATTCCTTTATTTCTTCATCATTTTGCTCAATTTTCTGTCTTCATTCTGAAATTAATTCGTGATTAAATTTTAGTTCCGTATTGTATACAAATGAATTAATTTCACTATCTTTTAATTTATCGTTTATCAGTGTTTTATAGTAATTAAGTTATAAATGCAGCAAAATAAGGTCTAAAACATAGTTTTATTTTTTAAATCTAAAAGCTATGTTTCATTATGCTATACGAAATATTCATTTTGAAAAGTCTTGACATTTTTTATTTGCCGTTTTGACAAAGAAATAAGATTGTAGATCACTTAGGAAGTTAAAGAGTTGGAGTATTAATGATCGGAGTAAAAAAATGCAGGGTATTGAAATCTGCTCAAGACCTTGCAAAATTGCTAGAAATATAGAATTGTGCTAAAGATTTTTTACTATATTTAGTCCTCAAGCCTTAACGAAGCCTTAAATTCTCTCTTCCTAAACTCTAAAAATAAAAATAAAAGCAGGATTTTCCTGCTTAAAAGTTATTATTTTTTCTCAGCATTCTTGGCATTAGTCATTGAACGCATAACAGCATTAATTTGCGACTCAGATGCTTTTCTTCCCATTTGAGCAAACATTGCTTTAATCATGTTTCTTGTAATTGGGGGATTTTCACGAATTTGTTTTTCAAAAATCTTTCTGGCTACAAAAAAACCAATAAAACCGCCTACTATGCCAAGGAAAAGCGCTACACCTATAACTATTCCAATTCATGCACCTGTTGAAACCATTTATGAAAATCTCCTAAAATTTAAATTATTTATATTTAAATATTGTAGCATAAACATCTGCATTAATAGCTTTTATGGTTTCAGTAATCAATTTTGTTGATTCAATTAAGTCATTAATTGATATTAAGCCTATAGGTGAGTGCAAATATCTTTGCGGAAGTGAAATTGTTAAAGTAATGGCACCACCTTTAGCATATTGTAATTCAGCAGCATCAGTTCCGCCTCCCATAGAGATAAACTTGTAATGCTTAATTTTGTTTTCTCTGCCTATTTTACACATAAATTCGACTAATTGTGGATTAGCCATCATTCCGCCATCTTTTATTCTTATAGCAGCCCCATTACCGACCTTAGTTGTCCCAGGAATTGTGCCAATTGTATCATGAGTGCTAGTTGTATCAAGTGCTATAGCAAATTCAGGATTAATTAATGAAACACTAGTTTTAGCCCCTCTAGTCCCTACTTCTTCTTGTACAGTGCCAACTAAATATAAATCAACTCCTAAGTCTTCATTTTCTAATTCTTTAGCAATGTACTCCAAGACACATACACCAGCACGATTATCCATTGCTTTACCAGCTAATAAATCAGGATTATCTAAATAAACTGTTTCGCCAGTCATTAACACAACATTACCTACTTCAATTCCATTGTCTTTGGCTTCTTGCTCTGAAAAGAATCCAAAATCAGCATATAAATCATCCATAGTTAACGCTTTGGATCTTTTTTCCGCTTCCATAATATGAATTGATGTGTGGCCAAAAACGCCATTAAATCTTTTGCCATTAGAATTAATTAAAACTGCCTTAGTTCCTATAACAACACTAGGTCATAAGCCACCAACAGAGCTAAGCTTGATCTGTCCGTTTTCATATATGCCTTTAACTAAAAAGCCAACTTCATCCATGTGAGCAGCAACCATAAATTTTGGTGCATTTGGATATTTTGATTTTTTGTGAAAAATAATAGAGCCAAAATTATCATAAGATACTGTAAAACAATTGTTTTGGTTTATTTCTGATTCCATCATTCTAGCAATATTAGATTCATATCTAGAAACTCCTTCAGCCTCTAAATACTGTACTAATCTATTTTTAAATTCGCCTTTGTTCATATATAAATTATAAATTTAAAAACAAAAAAGCGCCTTGTTTTTTAGACGCTTGATTGTGTTAGCTTGTTCATTTAGGAATAACTGGCATATAACCTTTTTTCAAGTCTTCTATTAAGACCATACGCTTGGTTTTGCTTGGATTGTATGATTCATCATACTTATCATGGTAATAAATATAGTTAAGCACATAGTCACGAGCATATTTTCAATTATTTTGTCTTTCATCTGTTGAATTTAGTTCATAATCAGATACACCTGCTCAGAATCTAGGGTTAACACTATAATTATTTACTAATCCAATTGCTTTATAGTGGCCATCGTATTTGTTTAATTCTTTCTTTCTAACTGCACTTTCAAATTCTTCTTTAACCATTGTTCTTAAGTAAGATTCGGAAGTTCCATCATTTAATTGTCAGTATACAATTGGTCTTCTATTTGAGTACAATATTGCTGCAAATGCAGTATACATTCTTCATACAGCTTGGTATCCTTCAACCTTTGTTTTTACATCTTGAGGATCCGTGTAAATTTCAGTTGAGTCATATAACTCATTAACATAATTTTTGATTAATGGTTTTATAAACACTGACATAATTTTGAAAATACCATGATGCACAAGACCAACGTCACCCCTTTCTAATCATAATGATTTAGCTAGTTTTGTTCATTTGCCAGAGTTAAATATTTCATGATATAGGCCTTTATCATCAAAACCATCAGCATATTTAAACATAATGTTGACAAAATCAGCATATGCTCTATGGCTAGTGTTTTCAAATATTTTCTTGAATATTTCTACATTTTCAAATATCTTAGAAAATGATATAAATCCATTTTCAGTTATGAATTTAGACTCACCGCTTTCAGCTCCCTCTGCAGTTTTTGCAAGAATATTATCACCCTCATTTAATGATTTCAACATATTTATAATGCCATCAGTAATGTCATTAAAAATTTTAGGCAACTGTCCAGTTTCTTGATCATTTTGATTTGTGCTTGAAACAATATATCTAGTTATTGACTTAAGGAACCAGCTAATTCTTGGCATCTTATCATCTGGAATCCTATAGTTATTCTTATTGAACTTAGCAATAAGAACTTTAGCCATTTCATCAAATAGTTTACTTCTGTCATCATAAGCATTTTTTACTAATCATAGCTTAATATGTGATCTGACTTTATTATCGCCTACTTTTGATATTAATTCAGAAAGCAGTTTCGAGTATGAGTTAATGTTTTTGAACTTTTCATCATTTTTAAAGAAATTATTAACAAATGAGCTTATAACTTCATCTTTATTTTCGGAATCAAAAACATTTGATAATGCTTCTTTTGCATCTTCTTCACTTATGCCTGCTGGTGAAGATAAAAGTCTCTCTAGAGCAAAATTCTTAAGAAATTCTCTATTGACATCATCTATAGACATTTCACTAATAGCATTGCTATTAGGCATATTATCGCTTGAATATCAGTTTATGTCAAGGCCGCTTGGACTATCTCTAAAAATTCTGTTTTTATAGTCATTTAGTCAACTCTTAACAAATTCTTTGTTAACTCTTCTATTATTAGCAATAATCTTTTTAGCTTCATCATCTAAACGTTTATTTTCAGATTCAATTTGAGCATCTGTTGGATGTAAGTCTATATCAAAACCTGATTTTGAGTCTCTGTAAATTCTTGCCTTAATATTATTTTTGACTTTTTCAACCCATTTATGATGTTCGTCGCTAAATAGCTCGCCCGTAATATCAGAAGCTGAAACCTTATGATCTATTAATTTAATTTCAGCATCAGCTTTAGCTGCTTCTCTGGCTTCTTCAGCTCTTGCTTTTCTTTCTAATGCTTCCTTAACTTCATCAGTATAAGTATCATCAAAAATTTTGCCTGTAATATCAGCAGATTCAATTTTGTCTAATGTGCCTTTATTTAAGTCTCAGTTGTCTCTTAGAACTTTGTTAGTTCGTCTCTCTAAATCTTCTTTAGTTCAGTGAATATTAATATCTAAGCCTGAAGCTGAATCATTATAGATTTTTGAGCTAATTTCTTTATCTCTTTTAGCTTTTTCAATTTCCTTAAGATGATCATTGCTAAATAATTCACCAGTTACTCTTGACGCATACTCTTCTTTTTTAGCAATAGAATAAGCATTCATGTCTGATGCCATTTGCTCGTTTAAGTCTTTAATTTCCTTAAGCAGTGCATCAACTCACTCTTGCTGCTTATCCAAATTAGCTTTTTCTGCTTTTTCGATGCTTGCTTTATCAATGTCTTTAGTCAATAAAGCAAATAATTCTTTTGTTAATTCAGAAGCAGAAACCTTGTGATCAATTAACTCTATTTCTTTGTCAACTTTATCTTTTTCTTTTGCTTCATCAGCTTTTGCTTTTCTTTCTATTTCTTTAATTGCATCAGTGAATGTATCATCAAAAATCTTAGCTATTATATTTGCAGCTTTTAATTCATTTAATTTATCTAAATTAAGCATTAAATTGTCTTCTAGAGTCTTTTTAACTCATCTCTCTAAATCTTCATTAGTTCAGTGAATATTAATATCTAAACCCGAAGCTGAATCATTATAGATTTTTGAGCTAATTTCTTTATCTCTTTTAGCTTTTTCGATTTCCTTAAGATGATTATTGCTAAATAATTCACTAGTTACTCTCGACGCATACTCTTCTTTTTTAGCAATAGAATAAGCATTCATGTCTGATGCCATTTGCTCGTTTAAGTCTTTAATTTCCTTAAGCAAGGCATCAACTCATTCTTGCTGCTTATCTAAATTAGCTTTTTCTGCTTTTTCGATGCTTGCTTTATCAATTTCTTTAGTTAATAAGGCAAATAATTCACCTGTAATATCAGAAGCTGAAATCAAATGTTCAGTTAATCTGATTTCAGCATCAACCTTGACTGCTTCTCTGGCTTCAACAGCTCTTGCTTTTCTTTCGATTTCTTTGATTGCATCAGTATATGTGCCATCAAAAATCTTAGCTATTACATTTGCAGCTTTTAATTCATTTAATTTATCTAAATTAAGCTTTAAATTGTCCTTTAGAACCTTTTTGACATATCTCTCTAAATCTTCTTTAGTTCAGTGAATATTAATATCTAAGCCTGAAGCTGAATCATTATAGATTTTTGAGCTAATTTCTTTATCTCTTTTAGCTTTTTCAATTTCTCTAAGTCAATCGTTACTAAATAAGTCAGCTGTGGTATTTGAAGATTTAGTCATATGATTATTGTATACTTTAAGTTTATCTGCTAATTCTTTGACGTATCTTTTTTTAGCATCCTTAATCTTGTCAGCATCTGAGTCATCAAATAACTTTTCAGTTAATATTGATGCATACTCTTCTTTTTTAGCAATAGAATAAGCATTCATGTCTGATGCTACTTGCTCATTTAAGTCTTTAATTTCCTTAAGCAAGGCATCAACTCACTCTTGCTGCTTATCCAAATTAGCTTTTTCGGCTTTTTCAATGCTTGCTTTATCAATGTCTTTAGTCAATAAAGCAAATAATTCTTTTGTTAATTCAGAAGCAGAAACCCTATGATCAATTAACTCGATTTCTTTGTCAACTTTATCTTTTTCTTTTGCTTCATCAGCTTTTGCTTTTCTTTCTATTTCTTTAATTGCATCAGTGAATGTATCATCAAAAATTTTAGCTACAACATTTGTAGCTTTTAATTCATTCAACTTTGCTAAATTAAGTTTTAAGTTGTCTTCTAAAATTTTATTAACTGCCATATTTATATGTCTATCATCAAAATCATCTTCTTTGATTATGACAAGCTTGGTAGTATTTGAACCGCTATAACTGGGTGGATTCTTTCAATCATTATAATTATCTGCTGGTTTGTCTCAAACATTTGCAACATAACATGCAGATGATAATAATGGTGAAGATAAAGCCAATATTCCACTACTTAGTAATAATTTCTTTCGCATTATTTTTCTCCCCTAATGAAATATAAGTCTTATCTAAATTCTACCCCCCCCCCTAAACTTTTGAAGTTTAGGGACGAAAAATCCGTTTTTTTAACTTTTATATGTAAATGTTTTCATACTATTTTAATTATTAGCTTAAAATGTTATAATATTAATGTATTTAATCAAAAGGTCAGATTTCCTTTTTGATTATTTATTTCTCTCTTTAAAAAATTTATAAAAATATCAAGCTAAAAAGCTCCGTTTGTCTTTGCGGAGCTTTTTTGTTCTTTTAATGTAATAAAATCAATGAAATCATGTTTTACTTTTGAGTAAATTTTACTTTTTTAGTAAATTAATTTGGTTTTGGATCAACTGGCATATATCCTTTTTTAAGGTCTTCAATTAATACTTGGCGCATAGTTTTGCCAGTACCCTTATGATACTTATCATCCTTATTATCTTGATAGTAAACATAAGCCAGTACATAATCACGTGCATAATATCATCATCTTAAACCGTTACTTGTTGAACTATGCTTAAGTGCTGATACACCAGCTCAAAATTCTTGATTAACTTCTTTTTCTTTCTTTAGTCCAATAGCTGCATAGTTGCTTTTGTATTTATCAAGATTTTTATCTTTAATAGCTTTTTCAAATGCGTCTTTAAACCCTGCTCTTAAAAAACCTTCTGATGTTCAATTTGTAGCATTTCAGAACAAGCCGCTAGGTGTGTTTGAATATAACATCGCAGCCAATGAAGCATATACTCTTCAAACTGCTTGGTATCCCTCAATCTTTTCTTTGACTTCCTGGGCTGTTTTATAGACTTCTTTGGCATCTATTAGCTCTTGAATGTAATTTTTCATTAATGGTGTAACAAATGCAGAAATTAGTTGTTGCACCTTGCCTTGAATTACGCCCCAGAAGCCCTTGAAGCCAAGAGATGAATTATTACCACTTGATTTATCTGAGTGAAATATTGCTTTAAATAAGCCTTTATCATCTGAAGCATCTGCATATTTAAACATTACATTAATGAAGTCAGCATATGCTTTTGCATCAACTTTTTCTAATAATTTTTGGAACTTTGGAATGTTTTCAAAGACCTTAGCAATCGAAATAGAGTTATTCTCTGTTATAAACTTTAAGGCTCCATTTTTAGCTGCTTCAGCTATTTTTGAGAATATATCATCTTCGTCCTTTAAGCCTTTTAATGCAGTGAATATACCATCAATTATGTCGTTAAGTATGCTCAATATTTCTTGATCTTTTTGCTCAGCTTCCTCGCCAACAATTGACTTGGTAATGGTGCTTAAGAACTTGCTTATCTTTGTATTTTCTGATTCAGGAATTGTATATCCATTTTTATTAAACTGTTCTGTTAATAATTTTGCCATCACATCAAAAAGTTTGTTGTCGGTTTTATTGACAATCTGTCTCATTCACTTTTTAATGTGATCTTTAACTTTAGATTCATCAACTACTCCTACTAATGTAGAAATAAGTTTCGCTCATGAATTAACGTCCTTAAACTTGCTTGTGTCTTTGAAGAATCCATCTATAAATAAGCTTAATGCGCCTTTTGTATCACCAGCTTTAAGAATTGATTTGAATAGCTCTTTTGCATCTGAATCTGATATGCCTTTAGATGATAATAACTTACTTAGTCCAAAATCATCAATAAATTTAGAAACTAATTTATCATCACTTGATGCACCTTCAGCAATTTTTGCAATGTTGTCACCTAAAACTTTGTGATGCTTCTCAAAAGTTTTAGATTCTAATATAACCTTTGCAAAAGTGAAGTCTTTGAAGTTAATTGACTTTAGTGTTAGAGATATAATATCGGTAAATAGGCTAGTAATATCTTTATATTGCTTAAGACCTGAATTAATTCCACTTAATACACTAGGCAATAAGTGTAAATCGTTAATTAATGAAGGCAATTCACTAAGTAAAGCATTAAAGAATTCTTTGTTTTCTTTACTATCTGTGTCCACTTTATACTGCTTAAGTTGTTCACTTAATAGCTTCTGAATAAGACCTTTGACTGTTTCATCTTTTAATAAGCTCTCTACAATAACTGATAAATCCTTCGAAATTAAATATATTTTTTCTTCTTGATCAAAATATATTTTAAACACATCAATTATTGATTGGGCATTATGATACTTGTGAATGTCTTGTTTCATTGACAAAGTAATATTCTTCATTATAGAAGCAAAAGCACTCTGATTTTTAACAAATACAGTCTTAATTAGTTCATTAAATTTTTCCTTTTGAATATACTGATTTACTTTATTGTCAGCTGACTTTGACAGTTGATCATAAATTAATGAGCCAGCATCTTTGGAACCAGCTGAATAACTAAATATATTTGCAACAAATTGGCCAATGGTGTCTTCATGATTAAGAACTATTTCAGTTGTAGCCAATGACTTAATTAAACCGATAGCGGTTTTTTCTCAATTTTGGTAGCTAAACTTGTCTTTTAAATTTTTAGTTGCAAGCTCTTCTATAGCTTTATTGTTTATCTTTGTTCCATTTTTGGCTAATTCTTCAAAAACGCCATCTAAAAATCAGCCATTAAAGTCTAATAAATGGTTAACTTTGTCATAATTTTGCAGTGAATCGCTAATTAAAGCAATTAAATCTTTATCAGTAATATTTTGAATTAATAATTTTTCACATTCCATTAATTTATAGATTATTGTGGCAAATGTACGTCTTATTGAATCTTTATTAAAAGCCTTAGATATAATACTTTTTACATTCTTAAGAACATTCTTTTTAACGTCAGAATTGCCTAGTCAAGTCTTGATTAACTTATCATAGTCATTAAAGTCACTGAGACTCATTTTGTCTGAAAAAAATCCGTCAGCTAATAGTGATATCGTAAATTCTTGTAAGTCTTTATCATCCGCTAGATAGTTTACTAGTTCTTTAATTTGATCTAAACTAAAGCTAGTTTTTCCTTTGATCCCGCCAATTGAATCAAATAGATTTTTTAATAATTTATTTGACTCTTCAAAGTTAATAAATTCCTTGGCAAATTGAACTAAATGAGTTGTCGTTTCATTATTTTTCAAGTTATGCACTGCTTTATTAAGCAGTATTTTAATACTATTTGCTTTTTCTAATTCCTTGCTGTCAATTGAAAGCAATTCATTTGATAATTGCTTGAATAAATTTTGAAAACTGGTGCTTTTAAATGCTTTTTGAATCAAATTGCTAAAGTCTTGCTCGCTAACAAAATTTTTAATTTCAACACTTGAATTAAATAATTTAGTTCCTATATCTTTGCCAAAATTTTGGTTTGTAAATACCTTTGAAACAGCATTATTAATCAACTTAGTAAGCATTTCCTTATTGTTTTTAATAAGTGATTTAGAGTTAACAACTTTAATCAACTCAAGTAGGTTTTTGTCTCAATCTTTGTCGCTGAAACTATTACTCAATTTCTTAACATAGTTGTTAAAAACTTGGCCTAAGTTAGCTTTTGTGCCGTTTTTACCTAGTCCATTAAACAGTTCTTCAACAAAATATTCTCTGACTTTTAATTGTTTGCTTAATTCAGGCAATACACCAAATAAATCTTTTATAAATTTAGTAAATTCATCCAATGTTATGTTTTCAAAAACTTCACCATATTTTTTTGCTGAATTATATGAAGCATTAGCAAAAATTGAAGCTACTTCCTCTTTTTGAACTACAGAAATAAAGAATTTTTCTAACTTGCTTGCTAATTCTGAATTATTTTTATTATCTTTTAATCAGTTTTTAATTATTAAGTCAAGACTAGCTAAATCATCAAGTTTAATGTCTTTAGAGAAAATGCCTTTGGTTAGGAAATTTTTAGCAAAATCATTAATTTCTTGACTATCAATTAGTAAGTTGAATAGAGTTTTAATATCATCATCTGAAAACTCAAAAAATTCTTTTGATGCATTTTGAATTAGTTTAGTGAACTCATTACTATTAACTAATGTTTTAGTCATTTGCTTAACAAAATTAAAATCACTGCTATTTATAATTTTGTTTGCTAATAAATCTATAAGTTCTTTAATTGTGCTTATGCTTTGAATAGATACAGCATTAGAATCTGCCAAGTTTTTGATTGCTGAATTAAGCAGATTTTTAAATGATTGATCTTTTAATAATTTGTTTACTAATGATGATAGTTCATTTCTTGAAATCAATTTTTCAATTTCGCCTTTTCCACTAACATTGATTATTTCATTAGCAATTGAAGCAGAAATGAACTTTTTGCTTTCTGCAAAATCGAAAATGTTTGAAATTAATTTTGCTAATGTTTCTTTGTGATTGTGTACAAAATTATCCTTAGTTATTGCTTTAACTAATTCCAAAATAGTATTTTCAATTGATTTATTTTCAAAAATTCTATTGAATTCACTTTTTAGCAATTCAGATAATTCATTTAAATCAACATTTCCAATATGTGAACCTAAATATCCTAATAATGATTCATAAATATTTTCGAATTTAAATACTTTGTCAAGTTCATTATATTTACCAATAGAACTATAAAATAGGTTTTCAAGTTCATAATCACTAATGCCCTTAGTTATTTCTGGATGACCCTTTAGCATACTTAATGAAATTTTTGATATTAATTTCTTAATGCTTTCATCTTTAAGCAGAGACTTCACTAACTCATTAGCTCTTTGACCTAAACTTGTATTTTTAGCATTCACAAATTTAACAAATACATCTTGAACTAAATCATCAAATGAATTAATTTCTTCTCATTCGGTTTTGTCAATGCTTATTAAACTTTGTGCAAGGTCGCTAAATACAACTTCAAATTCATTTGAATTAAAAATAGCGCTTACAAGGCTCTTAACATCTTCTATTTTTACTAAATTGCTTGTTTTATGGACATTTTTAAAAATGAAATCTGAAATTTTATCTTTTAACTCTTGTGATTGTTTAGTGAATTTAAATGCATTAATTAATAATTTTTGCGCAATATTTTTAGTTTCTTGTGTCTTGTCAGATTTAGAAACTGATTTAAATATTTTGAATAAGAAGTTGTCAGGATTACTGAAGTCAAGTTTTTGTTCTTTTGCTTTAAAAATATTAGCAAAGAATTCGCTTAAATTAAGTTTAAATCCATCTTTGGAAATGCCATTAAGCATTTTCTTAAGAATGTCTTTTGAAGCTGTTTCAAAGTCTTTTTCGTCAATTAATGCATCTGAAATATTACTAAACAATTTAGCAAAATCATCCTTTGAAACATCGCTAGTCATTCCTTTTAGTTTAGATAATTGACCATATATAATATTGCTTATAAACTCTAATGATTTTTTGTCTTTAACTAATGTTTTAATTAAGCTTCCAAACTTTTCAACAATGGCCAAATTATGACTTGAATCTGATAATCAAGACTTGAGCGCATTTTCAAAACTAAAGTTAGATAAATCACTTGAACTTCCAAAAATTCCTCTAACTAAAAAGTCTTCTAAAATTCATTGAAAATCGCTGTTTGATAATAATTTTGTAATAAATAAGTTTGCAGATTCAGAATTAATTGCATCTTTTAATTCTGGGGCATATTTAAAAATTAAATTTGAAACTAATTCTTTTGCTTCATCTAATGAGAGTACCTTTTTTACTAAATTAATAACTTCTGAATTATCCTGTAAAACAGATGTTTTGGTTAAAACTAATCTAACTAATTCAGATGCTGTTTTAACTTTTTCTAATTCATTCTTATCAATATCAATAAGAGCAGAAATTAATGAACTGGCTGCTTTCGAAAATTCAGAACTGTTTAGAATTTTGTCAAACAAAGAGATTATTTTTTCTTTAGAAATAACATCACTAAGCTTGTTTCCAGATGCTTCATATATTTTTTGTGCTATCAATTTTGATAAGTTACTATCTTTATTAAAGTAATTTAATGAATTAGTAAGAATTTTTTCAAAAGTTGCCTTATTTGCCTTAAGATTTAAGTTTGCAACAATTTTGAAAATTCTAATTAATGTGATATCTAGATTTTTGCCTTCAAAATTTTTGTTTAATTTGCTTCATGTTTGGGCTAAAACATTAGCAAAATTAAAATCAGAAATTTTGCCATCTTGCAATTGAACTAATAATGATTTTATAAATGTTTCTGAAATTTTAAACTCTTTGTTTAAAGCTTCTAGACTTTTAATGCCTTTTGATAGAAGTTCTTTTAGTTGAGATTCATCAATGTCTTTAAATAGCTCATTATTAGATTTAACTATTTCAAATACAAAGTTTGTGAATTCTTTGTTTAATTCACCATCCTTTGAAAGTTCATCAAAAAGATTAGAAGCTAAATCACTAATTATTTTTTGAATATGGCTATCTTTAAGAACTTTTTGTAATAATTCTGCAACTGATTTAGCTTGTCCATAAATCTTAGAATTATTTGCAAGGTTAATGAATAATTCTCCAATTGTTTTTTTAACACTCTTACTGCTTAAAACTGATTTGATCAATTTAGCAAGATTTTCAGTTTTTAAAGCCTTTAAGGAGTTATCCCCATTTGCTTTATTTATAGCATCAGAGAGCATTTTTTCATCTACATTTTTAACTATTAAATTTTGCGCAAATTCTTCAATTATTTCTTTTAATTCTTCCTTTTCTTTTTGAATTAAGTCAGAACTAAAGAATGAAGCAATTAATGAAATTAAACTAGCTTCATTTAATAAATTACTCTTGAAAATGTTTATTAAATCAAAAAGTTTAGCTCTCTCGCCATCAGACTTTTTATCTTTATTTCAATAAGTTTTTTGAAACTCAATCTCAGATTTAAGCAAGAAGTTAGGAACAAATTCTGATTCATCTAACCATTTTTTTAATTTGTTTAGATTTTCATTATTGTTTTTTGTAAAAAAATTCGTTAATCTGCTACTGGGGTCAGCTTCTTTTATTTGGGGAAATTGAATTAATGAATCAATAGCGCCATTTAATATGTTTTTAACTAACGAGCTATTTAAGACTCTTTTCTTATATCATTCTCATCCGTTTTTTCTTTTGTCATTAAACTTTTTATATATTTCATCTTCTTTGAAAAGATTGCCATTAATATCATTAGTTAGAACTTTTTTGACTGTCTCATATTGGTTAGCAAACTCTAATTGAGTTGTAAATGAATCTTTATCAGTAGAAATGTACTTGTTGTCTCATTTTATCTCATTTTCATTTAGTTTATCGCTGTTTCTTTCAGGAACAATAAGCTTAATAAACACATCTTGTGCCATTTTTTTATAGCCAAAACTGCCAGGGTGAATATCAAATAAAGTAGGAGATAGTCTATTTATATTATGATCGTTGGTTCAGAATGAAAAATCATATGAATTAATAAAATTAAACTTATTTTTAGTAACTTGTGACTGTATGTTTTTATTTAATGCATCAACAGCCATTTGACTAACAATTAACGGTGAGCCATTATTTTTAAATAAGTATCCATCTAATAAAACAAATAAATGTGGCAGCGGTAATGGATAGCCTATAAAATTGACATTTTCGGTCTTAACATATTTTTTTAATTCAGCAGAAAAGTCATCAATTCTTTTCTTCATTTCTTTGAATGTTTCTTGAAATGCTGAACTAACTCCAGCTATTGCATTAGTTGGATTAGCTTTGATATTTTGTATTTGCTTTATAAATTCAGAATCTTTTAGTTTCTTAGCAACTAATTCCATAAAGTCATTGGCTGCTAAAGTTATAGTTACTAAATTAGATTTTTGTAACTCATCTTTTACTTGTTTGGCTTTTTCAATTAGGTTTTTGCCAAATTTAGTCTTGTAATAAACTAACTTATTTTTATCTTTTTCAGTTAATTCATTTAATTTAGACTCATCAACAGTAAGTAAAAATTTTCAGTCTTCTAAGGTTGTGCCTGAAGATGCGTAGTTTGTATATGATTCTAATTTAGAATTATCAGCATTTGAATTTTGAATAAATGAAGCTAAATATGTAGGAAATGAAATTCCAGTTACTTCTTTTTTTTCTTTATCATAATTGCCTGGATAGTCTTTGTCTAAATGAGAATCAAAGCCGGCTGATATAGAATCGCCCAATGCAACATATTTAACTTTTTCTGACTCTTTAATAATATTGGCACTTGATGCTCTTAAATCTAAAGGAGTTTTATTGTCGCTTTTCTTATCTTCAATAGAAACACTATTATCAGTAGTAACAGGCAGTCCTGGCGCACCATGAACTTCGTCTTGAAAACGCTTGCTTCCTGAAGCTTCAATTTTTTTATCGCCAAAAGGGATATAAGAAAGACCAACAGCTAAAGCAACAGTGGCCGAAAAGGTTACAACACTAGTGATAATAATAGGTTTAAGTTTAAGTTTCATAATAACTCCTCCTAAGATCAAGTTTCATTAAATTATAAAGAAAAAAGAAACAATGTATAACTTTTATAAAGTTATAAAACTCTACTAATAGGCCTATTTAATAGGGTTAAAAGAAAAACCAAGCTTGTCGCTTGGCTTTTAGCTAACTTTTAATTATCAGATTCGTCTGTAAATTCAATCATATTTGAAGCAAAGGCTTCAGACTGGAATTCATCAAAAATGTGTTGAATTTCAACTCTGTTTTCCATGCTTAAAATTTCGTTTTCATCAGCTACAAACTTAACAGTCTTAATATCTGGATCATATTTATCTGCAAAATATGATTTTGGATTACGTAAGTCATATTTTCCGTTTTCTTCAAAGTTAGAGTTTGTTCCAGCAGGTATTTTATGACCTAGGATAATGTTTTCCTTTAGTCCTTTAAGTCTATCAACTTGTGCCTTAATAGAAGCGTTAACCAAAATTTTTGGAGTTTCTTGGTATGAAGCAGCAGCTAAGAATGAATCAGATAATAATGGAATTTGTTTAGCACCTTTAATTTTTACTTCACCAAAAGGTGGTTTTTTGCCTTCTGAAATTAAACGTGCACTTTCTTTCTGGTAAACATGAATATCAACTAACGAACCATTAAAGAATTCAGAATCACCTGAGTCAGTAATTAAAATCTTAGAAAGCATTTGACGAATAATTATTTCAATATATTTGTCACTAATTGTAATACCTTGTAAACGGTATAGTTTTTGCACTTCTTTAAGAATGTAATTTTGCACTAAACGTGTATCACCAACTCTTAATAAATTGTTAAGTACAATTGGGCCTTCAACAATTTTTTGTCCAGGTCTAACTTTGTCGTTAACTTTTACTCTTACTTTTCTGCCAGCTCTAGTTTTATACTCAACTGAATTTACTTTGCCATCACGAGTTTTGTACTCTTGAGTAATAATGTCATATTCAACTGATTCAGAACCTTCTTTAACACGTTTGATGTCTGTTATACGGCCATAGTAATTAGCAATAACAGCTGGACGACCTCATGGTGAATCATAGGCGTCAATTAATTCAATTAATCTACCAAAACCACCAGTAATATCTTCAACACCAGCAACACCACCAGTATGGAAAGTACGCATAGTTAGCTGTGTACCTGGTTCACCAATTGACTGAGCGGCAATAACACCAACTGCTTCACCAATGTTAACCACACGGTTAAGTGCTAAGTCTTTACCGTAGCACTTCTTACATACACCATTAGGTGTATAACATGATAGAACTGAACGTATTTCAACTTTTTTAATTCCGTTTTCAACAATTTCAGTTGCAATTTCAGGAGTAATTAACTCATCAGCATCAACTATTAATTGTCCGTCTTTA
Source organism: Mycoplasmopsis bovis 8790 (assembly GCF_005061465.1). GTDB lineage: Bacteria > Bacillota_I > Bacilli_A > Mycoplasmatales > Metamycoplasmataceae > Mycoplasmopsis > Mycoplasmopsis bovis_A. Next base: position 25,369 of record NZ_LAUS01000003.1, on the reverse strand, counting down.
CCATAAATTGCTTTATTGGTAAATCTTCCCTCAATTCTGTCATATAAACCTTCAATAACAGTATTAGTCTTAGTGTCTAAAATGTCTTTAACTTGGAATCCATAATCAGTTCCACAGTCTTCTTCTCTTACTGTAATTCCTTGAGCAACGTCGACTAATCTTCTAGTTAAATAACCTGATTTAGCTGTGTTAAGCGCTGTATCGGTTAGACCTTTACGAGCACCGTGAGTTGATGAGTAGAACTCATAAGCAGTAAGACCATTTAAGAATGACGATTTAACTGGTATTTCAACAGTTGAACGAACAACACGTTCGTTTTCAGCATCGGCTTTAAGCACCTTAGTGTTGTTGTTCATAAGTCCACGCATACCAGCTAATTGCACAAAGTTACTTGAGTTACCACGTGCTCCTGAGTTAAACATCATAAATAATGAGTTATCAGGATAAAGCTTAGTTAGTTTCTTAAGGTCCTTTTCAATATCATCCTTAATAGCAGCTCACTTAGCTATTGTTGCATTATATCTTTCATCGTCAGTCATTAAACCTTGATCAAAGTAATCTTTTAATAGCTCAATATATTTATCACCTTCAGCAATTCTGCTCTTAGTGTCTTGGTGAGTAATAACGTCACTAATTGAAATTGTAGTTCCTGAAATTGTTGAGAATTTGTAACCTAATTCCTTAATGTTGTCCAAAACATTAGCAACAATGTTGGTGTATTTAAATCAAACAATTTCTAATAATTTTGTGTAATCATTAACTGTTCAAATAGGTTCTTCAGTTCTTTCTCTTAAAATTATTTCTTGAGAGATAATCTTGTATTCTTCAACAATAATTTTTTCTAATATTTCAACATGATTAACGTCGATTTGTTTGCCATTAAAGTCTTTTAATTCGGCACATAGGTCAAAAATTTGACTTATGTCATTTGCATTAATTTGGTTTATAACACTAGCAACATCGCTCTTTGTTACTATTGCAACATATTTGTCATAAACTCTACGTACAATTTTAGCTACGTCTTTTTTACTTAATGGTAAATTAAGCGGCATTTTCGCAATAACTTTGGCAAAGTTTTGACCATAAGGAAGAAGGAATTGTTCTAGCTGATTCTTGTTATTTGAAGTGTAAACAACTTCTTTTTCACTTAACTTAACTTCGCCGTTTGCATCTGTTTTATTGACGTATTCGATATGTTTACCAAAAATAAATTCAAAACTTTCTGGAAAGGCTCTGTTGAAAATGAACTTACCAACAGTTGAAATTATATATTTATTTTCAGGCGAATAATTAAGTCTCTTCTTGTTAATTTCATTAATTGGCAATGCCACACGAGCATGAAGCGAAACTAACTTGTTTTCATATGCTAATAACATTTCATCATATGTAGAGAAGAACTTACCTTCACCAACAACTTTGTCACCATCAATAGCGGCTGATTTTTCCATTGTAAGGTAGTAAAGACCAAGAATAATATCTTGCGCAGGGTTAATAATAGGTTCACCATCTTTAGGCCCTAAAATGTTTTTTGAAGCTAACATTAGCTCTCTTGCTTCACGCACAGCTTCATCACTAATAGGTACGTGGATAGCCATTTGGTCACCATCAAAGTCAGCGTTAAAAGGGGTACATGAAAGAGGGTGAAGCTTAATTGCTTTACCACGGATAAGCACAGGTTCATATGCTTGAATAGATAAACGGTGGAGTGTAGGGGCACGGTTTAAAAGAACAACCTTGCCTTCAATAGCTTTTTCAACATAAGGTCAAATAATTGGATCTAAGTTTTCAATTGCTTTTTTACCTGCTTTAATTGAATTTATGTGGCTATCGCCATTAATTAATTCTTTAATAATTCAAGGTTCAAACAATTTAGCAGCCATTTCACGTGGCACACCAACTTGGTGCATTTTTAATTCAGGACCAACAACAATAACTGAACGTCCAGAGTAATCAACACGCTTACCTAGAAGATTTTGTCTGAATCTACCTTTTTTACCGGTTAAAGTGTCACTAATTGACTTAAGTGGACGATTATCTTTTGAAGTAACTGGTGCAGGTTTCTTTCTAGAGTTATCAATTAAAGCATCAACAGCTTCCTGAATCATTCTAAATTCATTTTGCTTAATAAGCATAGGTGCATCAGTTTCTTCCCATTTTTTCAAACGGTTATTTCTGATAATAATACGACGATAAAGTTCGTTAACATCACTAGTTGAATGACGACCACCATCTAATTGCACTAATGGACGTAAGTCAGCTGGAATTACAGGAAGATCATAAATAAGCATTGATTTAGGATCTTGCCCTGAGTGAATAAAAGCATTAACTACAGCTAAACGTTTGTATAGTTTAGATCTTTCTTGTGCTTTTATTGATGCAGTAGGATTGTTATCAAAGTGTTGATTGATTTTTTCAATTTCGCTTTCAATAAATTCAGCTTCAGCTTTTAGATCTATATTTTCTAATAAGTATTCAATAGCTTTAGAACCAGTTGAAATTTTAGCCTTAGAAAATTCGTGAATAATTTCATTGTATTCATAGAAGTCAATACCATAATCTTGACCAGTTTGTGAAACTGCGTAAGATTCTAATTCAGCTAATGCTTCGCTAATTATTTCATACTCTTCTGTGTCTTTTTCAAATCTTTCTTTAAGTTCTTCTAAAGCATCTGCATAGATAATAGCAGCATCTGAAATATCAATAATAGCATTCTTTTGAAGTTTCTTAAGACCACCATCTTCTAAAACAATGTGACTCTTATAGTAGATTAATTTTTCCAAATCTCCCTTTGAAACAGTCTTGTTTGAATTTGCTATTCTCAAACCTAATAACTTAGAAATAATTGAGTGATCAATCTTGAAAAATCAAAAGTGTACAACAGGGTTTTCTAAATGAATGTGCCCCATTCTGCTTCTTCTAACCATTTTAGGCAAAATAACAGGTTGATATTTTTGACACATTGGTGTTTTTTCACAAATTGTGTTTTCATCACTTTTCTTATACTTAGTACCACAAATAGGACATTTAAAGTCAGTTGTAGGGCCAAAAATAAGCTCATCAAATAAACCGTCACGCTCTGGTTTATAGCTCTTATAGTTAATTGTTTCAGGTTTTGTTACTTCACCACATGATCAATTTTTAACATCGTCTTGAGCCGCTAATGATATTTTAATTTTCTTAATTTCTTTTGCTATTTTTTTATTAAAACTATTCATTATAGTCTCCCTCATTACCAACTGAATTGTTTATGTCAAAGTATTGTTGGGCTTCTTCATCATCTTCTTCATTATTTGCAGTTGTAATATCTAATTTCATTCCTAATCCATTTAATTCATAGTTTAATACGTTAAATGATTCAGGAATTCCTGGAGTTGGTAAATCCTTGCCAGTAACTAATGATGTATATAGTTGATTACGTCCTACAATGTCATCTGACTTGTATGTAAGAATTTCTTGCAACACATTAGCTGCACCATATGATTCAATAGCTCAGGTTTCCATTTCACCAAATCTTTGACCACCATTTTGGCTCTTTCCACCAAGTGGTTGTTGAGTAATAAGTGAGTATGGACCAACACTACGTGCATGCATTTTGTCATCAACCATATGGTTAAGCTTGAACATATACATAACACCAACTGACACAGGGTTGTCAAATTTTTCACCAGTAATAGGATCAATTAATGTTTGTTTTCCAGATAAAGGTAAGCCAGCTTCTGAAATAACATCTTGGATAGCTTCTTTTTTAACACCATCAAATACAGGAGTAACAAACTTGCATCCTAAACTTCTAGCGGCCATACCTAAATGAACTTCTAAAACTTGACCAATGTTCATACGTGAAGGCACACCTTGAGGGTTAAGCATAACATCAATAGGTGTTCCATCTTCTAAGTGCGGCATATCTTCTTCAGGAAGAATAACTGAAACAACACCCTTGTTACCGTGACGGCCAGACATTTTATCACCAACACGAATTTTACGTTTTACAGCGATAGAAACTTTGACAATCATATCGATGCCATCTTCAAGTAAGTCTTTGTTTTCTCTACTTAGAATTTCTACACCAATAACTGTTCCATTGTGACCATTTTTAACTTTTAGTGAAGTATCTTTAACATTAAGTTGTCTTTGACCTAAAATTGCAGCAAGTAACTTTTCTTCTCTAGATGGGTTATCATCACCCTTAGGTGAAACACGCCCAACTAAAACGTCTCCTGGAATAACTTCTGAACCAACTAAAACAATACCGTGTTCATCCAAGTGTCTAATAGCATACTTAGATACATTTGGAATATCTCTAGTTAATTCATCAGCTCCGGCTTTGCTAGTTCTAAATTGAATAGTTTGCTCTTCAATATGAATTGAAGTAAGAACATCTTTTTTGGCTAATCTTTCGTTTAAAACAATAGCATCTTCATAGTTGTAACCTTTATATGTTGAAAAAGCAACTAGAAGGTTTTTGCCTAAAGCAAGTTCGCCGTCTTTGAAACTTGATCCATCAACTAATAAATCACCTTTAGCAACTTCTTGACCAACTTTAATAATAGGTTTTTGGTGAATAACTGTATCTTGGTTTGAACGTTGGAAGTTTTTTAGATTATATGTATCTAATGTGCCTTTATTATTTCTAATTTTAATTTTTGCGCCGTCAACATATTCAACTTTTCCTTCATGTCTTGCTCTAAAGTTAGCAGCTGAAAACTTAGCAATATCAGCCTCATTACCAGTAGCTACAAAAGCTGCTTCAGTTTCTAAAAGTGGAACTGCTTGACGTTGCATGTTCGAACCCATAAGTGCACGGTTTGCATCGTCATTTTCTAAAAATGGAATACATCCAGCAGCCACCGAAACCATTTGTCTTGATGACACCTCAATTAAATCAACATCACTAGGTTTACCTAAAATGTATGTGTAATTTTTTCTAATTGTAAGTGTTTCATCCACTAATCTATTATCATCATCAACAGTTGCTGTTGATTGAGCAATGTTGTATCCAAATTCATCAGCAGCTGTTAAATAAACCACATTGTCATAGTCAACTACTGAGTTTTCAACTTTAAAGTATGGAGTTTGTAAAAAACCGTATTCATTAACACTAGCATAAGTTGCAAGGTTCAAGATAAGACCAATGTTTGGTCCTTCAGGTGTTTCAATAGGGCAAATTCTTCCATAGTGAGTGGCGTGCACGTCACGAACTTCGAATTGTGCAGTATCACGATTAAGACCACCAGGCCCTAAAGAAGTAATACGTCTTTCATTAGAAATTTCAGCTAAAGCATTAATTTGATCCATAAATTGAGACAATTTTGAGCTATTGAAGAATGTCTTCATTTGGTTTGAAACCAATTTGTTATTTGTAATATTTTTAGGAGTAATCTTTTCAGGCTCTTTAGCTGACATTCTTTCTCTAGTGGTTTTTTCCAATTTTGAAAGTCCAACATTTAATTGATTTTGCATTAATTCGCCAACTGAAACTATTCTTTTGTTAATCATAGAGTCGGCATCATCATCTTGGCCAATTCCTTCTAATAGATTGAAATAGTAGTTAATTGCAGCAATAATGTCCGAAGCAATTAAGTGTTGCGCATCACATTTAGGATCATTTCCAATAACTAATGTTGAAAGACCCTTATCCATTTTCTTTCTATTAGCAAAAACTAAAAGTTTTGCAACTTTATTTGACTTCTTTAAGTATGGATAAGCTGGATCAGTATAAAGTTTTGCATAAAGAATCTCAGGATTAATACCTTCAATTTCTGTTGTTTTTAATGTTCCATTATTGAAGTTATCTTGAATAAGCAAAGCTAACTTATGCTCAATAAAAGTTCCTTTTTCTAAGAACAAGTGCTCGCCGTTTTCATCTTTAATTTCTAAGTTTTGACCTAAATATGTCTCAGTAATACGGTCAATTAAACTTAGCTTTTTGTTAAGCTTATATCTACCAGTGGCACCAAGGCTGTAACGCTTTTTGTTAAATAAAAGCGATGGCAAAAGATTGGCAGCTGATGTTTCAGTCATCAGATCGCCTCTACGGATAGTTCTAAACAAGATTTCTCTACAGTTTTGAATAACTGTCATAGGATCGTCACTAGACTTAAGACTTTTATCTCTAAGTAGTGTTTCTTCTAATTCAGGAGAATTACCAAAAAGATCATGAATGTTTTGTTCGTTGAGACCTAAAGCACCCAAAAATACTGCAAGATTTATGTTCTTGTTTTTATCAATCTTAATTTTTACTGAATCGGGGTTTTTAGTTGTGACTTTGTGCGAAATTTCAACTCATGAACCTAGTCTAGGTAAAATTTCTAACTTGTTAAACAAGTCATCTGATTGCTTGTTACGCACACCACAACCAAAGTATGCACTAGGCGAACGAATTAACTGGCTAACTATAACCTTTTCACTTCCGTTGATAATAAAACTTCCACCAGAGTTCATAAGTGGAATTTCACCAAGTAAAACTTCGTCATCTTTAACAACTCCTTTGTCAGATGTTACTTTAAATTTAGCAAAAAGCTTAGCAGCATAGTTAATGCCTTTTGCTTTTGCTTCAATAATTGCATCATATTCCTTAGGTGGCACTTCTAATCTTGCAGAATTAAGAATGTATTCTAAAGAAACTTTTTTGTTGCTAGAAACAATTGGGTAATGTTCCCTTAAAATTTCTTCAATTCCACTCTTTTTGAATCATTCAAATGACTCTTTTGACATATTTAAAAAATCAGGAACTTCTCAAGTAACTTTTGTTGCTGAATAGTCACGACGCTCGGTCATTGGACCAAATTTTCTAACTTTGTATGGGTATTTATTTTGATATTTATCCTGTGTTAATGTTGACATATTGATAATACTCCCTCTAACTTTTCAAAACAGATAAAGTAGTAAAAAATCAATACTTTTTTGTAAAGTATTAAATTTAATAGTTAAATTTTACCATAACTGTAAGTTTTGTATACAAAAATTCTTGCTTTTGTAAGCAAAATAATTTTACGTGTCATAAGTTGCTGTTTATCCCTGTTTTATAGGCTAATTAGCCAGAAATATATTCCTTTTTATTTGATATTTTTATATTTATCTGGTTTTGTAAGTAGGATTCTGCTTTATTTGTATATTTGAATAAGCTGTAAATGAATTACAAATAATACTAAGCTTGTAAATGGAAATTTTCCATAGTTACTAATAAATTTAGATTTTTTTACTAACTATAATTTAACAATTTTCTATATTTTGTGCAAATTAAGAGAATATTCAAAGTTTTTATTTTAGGAGAAAAATGAAATCTAAATTTTTAATGACATTACCATCACTAATTACACTTCCAATAATTTCTGCATCATGCACTAATATTAATCAAGATAACTCATCTTCAGAAACTAAGAAACCTAATGCAAATAATAAAAGTCAAAATGACAAAATTATTGTTGATAATGGTGGCATCAATAAAGATGACAATAAGGCTAATAATGATCAACAACCTAATAATAAATCAGAAGACAATAATGTTGTAAATTACAAAAAACTCAAAGAAAGTATGTTAGCTCAATTAAAGGAGCAACATTCAAAATTAAAAGCAACTAAAGAATCATTAGAAAAAATATTTAAGGACAATGAACAAACCGAGAAAGATCTTAGAAAAGTTTGAGAAGATATTGAAAATGACCCAAGTAAATATAATGAAACTAAAATGAAAGAAGCCTATGATAAATGACTAGAAGTTTATGACAAGGTAACTAATGCTAAAAATGAGCTAGAAATTCTTAACAAGAGCAAAAAGATTGAAAAAATTGAAGAAGCAATACAAAAACTTGAAAATGAATTAAAAGATAAATAATTCTTTGCGCGATATATTGGCTTAATAACTATGCATCTTGCATAGTTTTAGTTTTTTATACAAGTGTTAAGTAATATATTGACTAATTAACTAAGAGCCCTATAAAACAGTGTTATTTGAATAACTAAGAAATTTCAAAAATAATAACTTGACAGTTACTTATAATTAACGCTACATTACTATCTAAAACAAACGTTGCCATATTTCCTATAAAATAAAATTATCAAAAAAATATAAAATCTAATTTAGGTATATAAAAAAGGAAACTATGGAACAAACCATCAAATTGAAGAAACTAACCAAGGCAATAATAATTTTAGCTTCTATATATCTATCTATTTTATCATTAAGATTATTAATATCATTTTTGCCTGACTTTTTTACAGGCGTAGGAGATATCCTTAACTGATCTTTATTTCTTATTTTAAACTTTTCGCTTTTTATATCGTTAGTAGTATTAATGTCTATTATTGTTAATCAAACGCCAAGAGAAAAAAGATATAAGTCAAGAACTTCATTGCTAGTTTTAGTAATTGTCTTGCCTGTGTCTAGATTTTGATTATTTTTATTTGAAATATTGACAGTAATTGTAGTTTTAAATTTACCAGATTTTAAACATATACTAATTTTCTTAACTGTTGTAATCACAGCACTATACTTAGTTGTACTGATAACTCTTATTTTAATTATTGTGTTTGCTAACAAACTATTTACAGCATTCGGAGACGACATAGTTTCTAATAATTTTAATAAATGAAATACACAAAGACAGATTTAATAAGTTTTATAACTATCAACTTATAAACGAATTTGTTACGCTTAAAAATTACCAATAACCCTATAAATAAGCATATGAAACACTTTGTAAACATTTCACATGCTTTTTTTTATTATAAATATTTCAGTACGTACAAATCATATTCACGGAGTTAATAATTTTCAAATTTAAAAAATGCAAAAATTTTCTAAATTAAAAACCTATGGAACTGTTCTTATTGTTTTTGTTGCCTTATCGCTTGTTGGAGCAATATTAGACTTAACAATAAGCTTTAGTACATTTTCTTTCACAAAACTATTTGCAGTTTTATCACTACCAATTTTTGTAATAGTAATCGTCTTTTCATCAATACTTGTTCACCAAACACCAAATGAAAATGAATTTGCTAAACCTAGGAAAATGCTTTTAGTTTCTGTTATTTTAATACCTGTCTTAGGTTTACTGCAAATTATTTTTCAGTTATCATTAACGCCATTTATTTTGGCAAGTTTGACAAGTTTTTCTGCCAAATCTGGCTTACATAATACATTCAGACCACTTATTATTACTGGATTAATCAATTCGGTGTTTATAATTCTTATGATTGCATTCTATAGTGTTTAAGTAACAAATACAAATAAGCTTAAAAAAAGCTTATTCGGAAAGAATCAAGCTGTTATCAGAAAACCAAATCAATAATAATCAACCTGATACAACAAATGTTGCATAGTAAAAATATAAAAGTACTGCTTATTTTAAAATTTTAATTTCTATAATCTTTTATGAGCCTATAAAGGCTCTTTTATTTTTTAGTAAGTCATTTTTAGATTGTCTAAAAAACCTATAAAATAGCTTTCTATAACATTTGATATTATGTTTAATAAACACATTTTTGAATATAGAGCACAGTATAAGCTATGTAAATTTCAGTACTTGTATAATTATGCTTTTTAGTAAAATTATGTAAATCAGGTAAATTTATTAGAATGAATTTGTGACATATATTAAAACAGGCAGCTTATTTAATAAAGTTAAATTAAAGTCTTGTTTTAGTTTTACTTATATAAAAAATATTTTATGATTTTTACAAAATTATAGAATGAGGCAATATATATGACAAAATTGAAAAAATCAATGCTTATGTTCAGCTCTGTTGTTACTTTATCAGCCCTTCCTATTGTTGCTGCTAAATGTGGTGATACTGATAGCAATGCTAAAACTGATGATTCATCTAAAAAAGTTGATGATCCAAACAATAATAAAGAGGGTGGAGATCAAAAAAATCCTAACAACACAGAAAATCCAGATCATAATAATGCAACCGACAAGACTGATAATGGCAATAAAGACAGTAATAAAGAAAACAAAGAACCCGATAACAACAAGTTAGATAATGATGATAAATCAAATGACAAAAATAATATGACTCCGGGCGATGACCCTAATGTTATAAACAAAGACACAAACGAAGAAGAGAAGAGAAAACAAGAAGCTGAAAAAGAAAAAAGAAAAAAAGAAGAGGAAGAAGCCGGGAGAAAGCAAGAAGAAGAAAGAAAAAGAAAAGAAACTGAAGAGAAAAGGAAACAAGAAGAAGACAGAAAGAGAAAGGAAGCTGAAACAGAGAAAGTCAAGAATAATGTAGAAGAATTTAGGAAGCTGTTTAAAGAATTAGAAGAAATTAAAAAAGAATATGATAGAGTAAAAAGCAAATTAACTGATTCTGAATATGATGCCATAAAGAATACATATGAAAGTTTCTTTTATGCAGGAGGATACAATCGTTACACACAATTTATGGAGCAATCAAAAAGAGATAATGATCCTGGATACTTATTAGGTATGCTAAGAAATTTTCTTAACAATCACAACTCAACTGTTAAATCTAAATTTGAAAAACTTTAGTAATTTTTATGATGGGTGAATTGCAGTGTAATTTGTACAAAAAATCTAACCACGCGGTTAGATTTTTAAATTCTTGTTTTTATTATTTTAATTCAACATCAGCGCCAGCTTCAACTAATTTAGCTTTTAAAGCTTCAGCTTCAGCAGCAGGAATGTTTTCTTTTAATGTAGCAGGAAGTGTTGAAACTAGTTTGTTTGCATCCATTAATGCAAGGTTAAGAAGTTCTTTAACTGCTTTAACAATAGCAAGTTTTTTACCATTGTCAGATTTAAGAATAACTGAAAGTGTTGATTTCTTTTCTTCAGCTTCAGCAGCAGGTGCAGCAGCTGCAACAGCAACAGCAGAAGGGTCGATACCAAATTCTTCTTTCATTGCTTCAACTAATTCCATAACTTCTTTAATTGACATTTCTTTTAATGAAGAAATAAATGATTCTTTTGTTAATTTTGCCATGATATTAATCCTTTCTTTAAAAAGTATTATTCGCTTTCTTTTTCACTATATAGTTTTAAAGAAAGAGAGAGTTGTTGTAATGGAGCAATAAGTGAACGCGCAAGAATTGATAATGCTTCTTCATAGTTTGGTAATGAAGCAACTTCAGCAACACCTTTTGCATCAATAACATTATTTTCAAATACACCAGCTTTAGGTACTAATAATTTGTTTTCTTTTGCAAATTTAACTAATACTTTAGCAGCTGCATTATCTTCTAGATTGCTAAATGCAAATAAGTTAGGTCCAACTAAATGTTCATCAAGGTCATAACCAGCTTTCTTAGCTGCTAACTTAAACAATCTATTTTTGTAAACTTTAACTTCAATGCCTAATTTTTTAGCACTAACACGTAAGTTTTTAAGGTCAGCAACAGTTAAACCACGGTATTCAGCAACAACGAATCCTTTAGCTGTAGCAATTTTTTGACTAATTTCTTCAACTGTTTCAATTTTTGCTAATCTGTTTGCTGTTTCTTTGACTGTATGCATCAAATTTCCCCCTTTCATAATAAATAAAGAGTTCCAATACAATAGACAATAATAGTTATAGAAAAAACTAAGATATACACTCGGTAACATATTAAGCTAGGCAGTTACTGTCTTTATGTATTGTATTTATATTTTATAAATAAATTTATTTTTTCAAAGTAAAAATCTTGTGTATAATAAATAAGCCTTTCTTTTGTTTTATTTCTATCAAAAAAAACTTTAAAAGCACTGCAAGTTAACTTGTGGTACTTTTTATTTTGCTAATAAATAAAATAGTAACTATTGATTTGTACAAACATTAGCATTAATAAATTGTGTATAATTGCAAATTAATAAAAATGTTAGCAATTATTAGGAGAGTTATTATGAAAAAGATACATAAATTAGGCTTTACTTTGCTTCCTGTTGCACTAACAGTGCCTTTAGTTTCTGCTGGTTGTAAAGATAAAAATAAATCAGAAATTAGGCTTGATGAAAACACTAAGTTATTCTATTTTGATATTAATTCAAACAATAGAGCAACCATAACAGCCTATAATCGTGCCTTTTTTGATGATTCTAATAATATAGTTGCTCAAAGCAAAGCAATCAAAATTCCTGAGAAAGTTAAGTTTAAGAATACTGAATATATTGTTGATTCAATTGGATCAGAATCATTTATAAATTTAACCAGCCTAGAAGAAGTAGAGTTTTCTAAGAACATTAAATTTATTGGTGACAGAGCATTTGCTGGTAGTTCTAAATTAGCTACCATTAAATTCAGTGATGATTCTGAATTAGAAGCTATAAATATTAGTGCTTTTGCTAACACTAATTTAGGAAAAATTACATTACCTAATAAACTTTCGTTCATCGCTTCATATGCTTTTGCTAACATACAAAATGATAAATTTTCAGTAGTATTAAATTCTAATTTAGATAACAATAATAAACTTAACATAGGGCAATATGCCTTTGCTAACTTAAAAGAATCATTTAAGTTAGAGATCAAAAATCTTAAAGAATCTGCTGTTAATGGTGCTGATAAAAAATATGAATTCGCCATTTTTATAGGACTAAAAGACAATCAAATAATTTTTGAAAAAAAATAAACGGCCTTCGTTTATTTTTTATTAACTCTTTTTAATGTTGGGAATAATAATACATCTCTTATTGAGCTAGTTTCTGTCAGAAGCATAATTAATCTATCGATTCCAATACCACAGCCGCCTGTTGGTGGCATACCATATTCTAAAGCATCCACAAAGTCTCAGTCAATATCGCTAGCTTCATCATTGCCAGCTTTCTTTTCGTCAATTTGACTTTTGAACCTTTCTAATTGGTCAATTGGATCGCTTAACTCGGTGTACATATTCGCATATTCTTTAGTATTGATAAATAATTCTGCTCTTTCAGTAAATCTAGGATCGCTAGATTTAGCACTTAGTGGCGAAACTTCAATTGGATGACCATATATAAAAGTTGGCTGAATTAATGAACTTTCAACTAATTCTTCATACAAAGCATTGATAATATGACCTGTTGTTCAGAATTTTTCAATTTTTATATTGTGCTTCTTAGCCTCTAAAATAGCTTCATCAAGGCTTATGTTTCTAAAGTCTTTACCAGTTTTCTCATTAACTGCATCGACCATATTTATTCTTTTAAATGGTTGCGATAAGTCAACAGCAGTGCCATTATTTACAAAAACAGACTTACCTAATTTTTGACATAGGACCTTGAATAATTCTTCAGTTCTATCCATCATGCCTTCAACATTTGAGTAAGCTTCATAAAATTCAATTGTTGTAAACTCAGGGTTATGAGTTGTGTCATAACCTTCATTTCTAAAAATTCTGCCTAATTCGTAAACTCTTTCTAGTCCGCCAACTACACATTTTTTAAGAGGAATTTCTGTCGCTATTCTTAGTACAAATTCTTGATTTAGTGAATTGTGGTGAGTTGTAAAAGGCTTAGCAGCAGCACCTGAAACATAGTCTTGTAAAAATGGAGTTTCAACTTCCAAGTAGTCTAAATTATCAAAGTACTCTTTAATTCACTTAACTATTTTAGTTCTCAAAATGAATTTATTTTTTGACTCATCATTAGTAATTAAGTCAACCCATCTGCGTCTGTATCTTTCTTCAGTATCAACTAGGCCATGATATTTTTCAGGTAATGGTTTAAGTGCTTTAGTCAAAAGCTCTATTTTATTGCACTTTAAAGTAAGCGCATCAGTGTGAGTTTTCATAATTGTGCCACTAACTCATAAAATGTCACCAATATCAAAAGTAGCTACTATTTTAGCTAAATTCTCATCACTTTTTTTATTAAAGTACACCTGAATTAAGCCTTTAGAATCTTTTAAAACTAAAAATGGCCCTCTAACAGTCATTAATCTGCCAGCTACATTAATGCTAATGTTTTTTTCTTCTAATTCTTCTCTAGAAAATGAGTTATATTTATCAACTATTTCTTGACTTAAAACTAATTTTCCTAAATCATAAGCTTTTTTAAATGGAGCAATATTATTTTCATTATAAAAATTTAATTTATTACGTCTTACTTGCTCTTGCTCTGTGTATTTTTCCATTATTAATTATTATCTCCAAAACAAAAGATTTATATATTTATATATCTTATAGGAATATTATAAATGATGGCAAAAAATACCTACTAGTCCCATTTATTTACTAATTTTAAAATATAATTCATAATGACTGTTATTACTAATGAGGTTAACAAATGGCTAAATACTACAATGGTGTGCACTACATTTTAGACGAAGTAAATCATCAAGTTATCTTGATGGATAGATTTCAAGAGCAGTTATTAGGAACAAACAAGTTTTCAAAATTTAAAAAGCTAGGTGGCTCATCAATATCAAATATTTTAACACCCGATCGCTTTAATAGTGAGTTTAAAGCTTTTTGCCACATAGCTAGATTAGCTCTTCCTGTTTTGCAAAAAAAATATGTCTATGCTGGCCAAATTTTAGAGCCTAAAATTATTGATAATTTGCAAGAATTCTATACCAAAAAATTGCTCAAAAGCACTATAATCAAGCATATTGAAGCAAAAGATGTTGAATATGACTACTTTAAAAATTTAGACATTATTGGCGGTGTGCCTGATGCTTTAGCTGAAAATGAAAAAATTGTTTTCGAAATTAAAACAACTAATATAAAAAACTATGATTCATGAACTTTAAATGGCCAAGCTAATAAATTAAAAAAAGATGGTGTACCGCTTAGTTATAAAAAGCAAGCACAGCTATATACAAGCCTTCTAGGGTACGATTCTTATATTATTGTAGGTTGCTTTTTAAATGATGACGATTATGACAAACCTGAAAATGTTGATGTATCAAAAAGAAAAATTGAAGCATTCCATTACTCATTAAAAAATAATTTGGATTTGCAAATGCAAATTAAAGATGATATTCAAAAAATAATAGAATTTCATAAAAGATATAGTGTATTAAAAGAAAAGAAATCCCCCAAGTATGATTTAATTAATGACAAAGATCAAGTTGACTATCTTAGATGCAAAAATGAAACTGAAAGAAGAGAACTTTTTGACAAATGAAAAGAAATGGGTAAAATAGATAGCGATTTTCCATTTGAATCATTTTAATAAAACGCCTGTTTTATAGTATTTTTGAGAAAATAGAGGTAATTATGAACATATCAATTACATACGTAGCTAATCAACTTAAGCTTAATGAAGATCAAGTTTCAGTGGTGCTGAATTTATTAAATGATGGAGCAACAGTTCCCTTTATTGCTAGATATCGTAAAGCCTTGACAGGCGGATTAGATGAAGAAATTATTCAAGAAATCCATCAAATGTATATCTACAATATTGAACTAAATAAACGTAAGGAAGCAATTGTAAAAATTTTAGAAGAAAAGAAACTTTTAACACCTGAATTAAAAGCTAAAATCGATGAAGTGGATACTAAAGCTGCCTTAGAAAATATTTATGAACCATTTAAAGTTGGTAAAAAAACTAAAGCAACTGAAGCTATTGCTTTAGGTCTAGAACCTTTAGCCAAACTAATTTTAGAATCAGATAATCCAAGATTTAATCCATATAGGGAAGCTGAAAATTACCTTACAGATAAGGTGCAAAGCGTTGAGTTTGCTATTGAACAAGCTCAATATATTATTAGTCAAATCATTTCACAAGATGTCTCAAACCGTGAAATGGTTAAAAACCAAATTTACAACTATGGTTTTATAGTTACCAAAAAGAAAAAAGATGCTGAGGACGAAAAAGAAACCTTCCATATGTATTATGACCATAAGGAAAGAGTTAATAAGATTCCAAATCATAGAGTTCTTGCTATTTCTAGGGCTGAAAGCTTAAAGATTGTTTCATACAATATTGAAGAGTTCAACAAAGCAAAAATAACTTATGACTTGAACCAAAAGTACTTTAAAATAAAGCAAACCGGCAAGATTATCCACGCTTCAGTTATTGATAGTCTAGAAAGATTAATTCTTCCATCAATTATTAGAGAAATTAAATCCGATCTTTTTGCAAGAGCTGAAAGTGAAGCAATCAAACTTTTTGCTGAAAATGTTGAAACAATGCTTTTATTCCCTGCTGTTAAAAATAAGTGAGTTGCTGCTATTGACCCTGCGTTCGTAAATGGCTGTAAAATAGCCATATTAGACCCTCAAGGTAATTTTATTGAAAAGGGAATAATGTTTCCCAACCCACCACAATCAAGAACCGAAAATGCAGCTAGAACAATTAACAAATTTCTTGATAAATACCCTATAAACATAATTGTAATTGGTAATGGTACAGCTTCTAGAGAAACTGAACAATTCATCGCATCAGTTATTAAAGAAAGAGAAAATGCAAATAAAAGCACAGACTTACAATTTGCAATAGTCTCTGAAGTTGGTGCTTCAGTTTACTCAGCTTCTGATATAGCCATAAAAGAGTTTCCTGACCTAAATGTTGAAGAAAGAAGTGCAATCAATATTGGTAGAAGATTCCAAGATCCATTGAATGAATTAATAAAAATTGACCCAAAATCTATTGGAGTAGGACAGTATCAATATGATGTAAATCAAAAAGAGCTTTCACAAGCATTAGAATTTAAGGTTGACAAAGCAGTTAACTTAGTAGGGGTTGATTTAAATACTGCCTCAGCAGAAATACTTAAATTCGTTTCAGGTCTAAATAGTAAACATGCACAAAATATTATCGAATACCGTAGTAAAATAGGCAAATTCAAAAATCGTGAGGAATTACTAAAAGTTAAATCGCTTGGTGCAAATACCTATGAACAAGCTGTTGGTTTTTTAAGAATTCACGATTCAGATAACTTCTTTGATAGAACAAGCATCCACCCCGAATCATATGAATTAGCGAAAAAAATTGTTAATAAGCTTGAAATTGATTTGAATAATATAAATTCAGAGTCACTTAAAAATGCAGATGTTAAGCAATTAGCCGCTGAATTTGACTCTAATGAATATGATGTGAAGTTAATTATAGATTCACTTATAAACCCAACCAAAGATATAAGAGATGAAAAAGAAGGCTATAAGCTTAAAAAAGACATTCTTAATTTAGAAGATCTTAAAGTTGGTATGATTTTAGATGGCTCAGTTCAAAATATTACTGACTTTGGAATTTTTGTTTATATAGGGATTAAACAAGCTGTATTAGTTCATATTTCTAAAATGAAAAAGAATCCAACTCATTATGTAGCTCATCCTAAAGATTTAGTTAAACCTGGCGACGTTGTGACATTAGAAATAATAGAAATAAACAAAGAAAATGACAAAATTCAGGGCAAGCTAATTTGACCAGAATAGCTATAAAACAGTCATATAATATTTTTTTCACACAATAAGACAAAATTCAAGAGTGCAAAATTCTTGAATTTTTTAGCACTCTAACATTTAAAGTGCTAAAATATTTGTATTAGATTGTCATGGAGGTATATTATGGAATTTAACTTTGAGGATTTATTTAACAACATCTCAGACAATAGTAAAAATAAAAGTGCTGAAAATGATCCACTTAAAATTTATGGTCGTAATCTAACTGATTTAGCTGCTAAGCATGAATTAGAACCAGTTATCAATAGAGATGATGAAATTAGACGTTTAATTCGTATTCTAAGTCGTAAAACTAAAAATAATCCTGTGTTAGTTGGCGAGCCTGGAGTTGGTAAAACAGCAATTGTTGAGGGTTTAGCTAGAAAAATTGTTGAAGGTGAAGTTCCTGAAAACCT
Organism: Mycoplasmopsis bovis 8790; assembly: GCF_005061465.1. Lineage (GTDB taxonomy): Bacteria > Bacillota_I > Bacilli_A > Mycoplasmatales > Metamycoplasmataceae > Mycoplasmopsis > Mycoplasmopsis bovis_A. Next base: position 7,651 of record NZ_LAUS01000003.1, on the reverse strand, counting down.
TAAAAATAAAGATGTATATGAGTTAGATTTAGCAAGCTTAATAGCTGGCGCACAGTTTCAAGGTCAGTTTGAAAAGAGACTTAAGGACGTATTAAAAAGAATTGAAGATTCTAATGGCGAAATAATTGTGTTTATTGACGAAATTCATATGTTAGTTGGCACAGGTAAAAATGCTGATGGCGGTATGGATGCAGCTAATATTGTTAAGCCACTAATGGCTAGGGGCAAAATGCACCTAATAGGAGCTACAACCTATAATGAATATAGAAAATATATAGAAAAAGATGCAGCCTTAGAAAGACGTATGCAAAAGGTTGATATTTTAGAACCTTCAATTGATGACACTATTACAATATTACGTGGAATTAAGGGTAGATTTGAAAATTATCACAACGTTAAAATCCAAGATGATGCTTTAGTAGCGGCCGCAAAATTAAGCTCTCGTTATATTTCAGATAGATTTTTACCTGATAAAGCTATTGATTTAGTTGATGAAGCTGCGGCAACTATAAAAACCGAAATTAACTATGAACCAGAAGAATTAGAAAAAGTAAAGCAATTAGTAACAAGACTAAATATGGAAAAAATTGCTTTGAATGATGAAGATAAGGAAAAGCATAAAAATAGAATACGTGAGATAGAAGAAGAAATAAAGTCTGCTAATCAAAAAATTTCTAAATTGCAAAATAAGTGAAATGAAGAAAAAAATGAGTTAGAAGACTTGTCAAAATTAAAGAAATATTTGGATGATTTATGATACAAAATTAATATTTATAAAAGAGAAACCAAATATGAAGACGCTTCTAGATTAGAATATTCAGAAGTTCCTAAAATTGAGAAAAAAATTAAGGAATTAGAAGAAAAAATTTCTTTTGGCGATTCAACATTAATAAAAAACAGTGTGACTGCTGAAGAAATTGCAGGAATAGTTTCTAAATGAACAATGATTCCAGTAACTAAGCTATTAGAAACTGATAAGCAAAAGTTGCTAAATTTAGAAAATGAATTAAGAGCCAGAATTAAAGGTCAAGATGAAGCAGTTAATTTGGTGTCTAAGGCTGTTTTAAGGGCAAAGGCGAATATTAATGACCCTAATAGACCACTAGCCAGTTTTCTATTCACAGGTCCAACAGGAGTTGGTAAAACTGAATTAGCAAGAGCCTTAGCATTTGCTTTATTTGACAGTGAAAAGCAAATGATTAGATTAGATATGTCTGAATATATGGAAAAACACAGCGTATCTAAAATAATAGGTGCGCCACCAGGCTATGTTGGCTTTGATCAAGGCGGTTCATTAGCTGAGAATATTAGGAAGAATCCTTACACAATTTTACTTTTTGATGAAATTGAGAAAGCTGATAGAAATGTGTTAAATATCTTGCTACAAATTCTAGATAATGGAGCTTTTACCGATTCAACCGGAAGAGTAATTAACTGTAGAAATTTAATTATCATTATGACTTCTAATATAGCCTCAAACATAGAATTAAATGAAGCTTTAGATCAAATTCCTAGCCTTAAAGCAGAATTACTTAAATTCTTAAGCCCAGAATTTGTAAATAGAATTGATGAAATAGTTAAATTTAATCAATTACAAGAGCAAGGTATTCAACAAATTGTTATATTAGAACTTCAAAAATTAATTAAAAGAATTTATGACAGCAAAGAAGTTACACTAAAATATTCACCAAAATTAGTTGAATATATAGCCAAGAATGCTTATGATGAAAACTTTGGCGCTCGTCCAATAAAAAGATACATACAAAACAACATCGAGAGCGTGCTAGCTTATCAAATAATTGATGGTTCAATTCAAAAGAATCACGAATACGAAATTACAGTTTTTGCAAACAAATTCATTGTTTCAAAAGTAAAATAAGCCCACAATAAAAAGTGCAACAATATTTATTTTATTGCTTGCATTTTTTTATTATTGATATAAAATTAAATTACTTATGCTGTCAAGCAGTGGTGCTTGACACCTAAATATTTTAAAAAGGAGCTAACTATGGTTAAAATTAGACTTAAACGTCTTGGAAGCAAGTTTAATGCTTGCTATAAAATTGTAGTAGCAGATGCTCGCGCTCCACGTGATGGAAGATTTATAGAAGCTATTGGTGAGTATAACCCTCACTCAAAAGCTCTAAGAATTAATGAAGAAGCTGCTATTCAATGAATTAAAAATGGTGCACAACTAACACAAACTGTTTATAACCTTTTCAAAACTCAAAAACTTAACGAAAAAATTAATTCTGTACTAAAAAGCGAAAAAGTTGCTGCTAAACAAGAACAAAAATAATTTATGAAGATTAATTTTTTAACGCTTTTTCCTAAATATTTTGCCCCTTTTACTGAAGAATCTATTGTTGCTAAAGCAATCGAAAATAAACTTATAGATATTAATATTGTTGACTTTAGGTTATTCAGTTTAGATAAGCATCATAAAGTTGATGATGAAACTTATGGTGGCGGTCAAGGAATGCTATTACAAATAGAACCAATTGACAGAGCTTTAGATTCATTACAAGACAGAGGCGGATATAAAATTTTAGTTTCTCCACAAGGCAAAGTTTTCAATCAAAAAAAGGCTCATGAATTATCTAAGCTTGACCAAATAACTTTTATTTCAGGCAGATATGAAGGTTTTGATGAACGAGTTACACAAATAGTTGATGAAGAGTTATCTATTGGAGACTATGTACTAACTGGTGGCGAGTTACCTTCAATGGTTATGGCTGATTCAATAATAAGACTTATTGACAACGTAATTCGTAAAGAAAGCCATGAATATGAATCATTCGAAGGTGATGGATTATTAGACTATCCACAGTATACACGCCCACGCGAATACAAGGGTATGGCTGTACCTGAAGTTTTGCTAAATGGCAATCATGCAGAAATTGAAAAATGAAGGAAAGAAGCTAAATATAAAAAGACTTTAAAAAATCGTCCAGATATTATTGAAAGGATTAATCATGAGAAATAAATTAATCGAATTAGTAGAAGCAAACCAATTACGTACAGACTTCCCAGAATTTCGTGTTGGAGACAACGTTAAAGTACACGTTCGTATTCGTGAAGGTGGAAAAGAACGTATCCAAATTTTTGAAGGTTTAGTAATTAGCAAAAAAGAATCAGGCACCAGAGAGACATTTACTGTTAGAAAAATTTCATTCGGAATTGGTGTTAATAGAACTTTCCCACTACACTCACCATTGATTTCAGCTATTGAAGTTGTTAGATCTAACAAAGTTAGAAGAGCAAAACTTTACTACATGAAAAATCGTTCAGGTAAATCAGCTCGTCTTAAAGAAATTAAAAGATAATTTTAAACAAAAAATATCAAAGGCACCATTTTTATTCTGGTGCCTTTTTGTTATTTTCTAAAGTATAAGTTAAAGTTATTTTTTCTGAAAAATGATTGAAATTGAAACATAAGAAATCATAATTGTAAATAAATATATGACATTCAGAATACATCTTCAATAAATTCAATGATGTATAAAATTAAAAACTACCTTGTGACTATTAAGCAAATACCTAAATTCAGAAATACAAAGAATGGGGTAAATTAATTTTATTTATTCTAGAAATATCATTAATAAGTTAAACATATCTATGAATAAAACAATTAAAGATATTTTATCTTAGTTTTAATAAAGTACAATGCTGTCAAAAATATCTTTTAGTACTATAAATAAAGGCTTTTGGTGTTATATTAGTACTCTAACTTTACTCTCTTTTTGCTATCAAATTGATAATCAACAGCATAAATACTACCATCAGCCAAATCAATTTTAAGACCTGCTTTCACAACTTTTTTAGTAGCAAAAAACAACTTAACTCTTTTATCATTAATGTACACATATGCGCCTGGATTATATTCGTATGCTCTTATTTTGTTAATTGCTTCATCGCAGGTTAAGTCTTTAGTTATTTCAGCATCCTCTTTGCTTAATTTAGGACTAAAAGTTACTTTACTTTCGTCTTGAACTTCTCTTACTAGTTCACCCTTATCAATTTTATTAAGTCAATCAACTATATTTTCTGCTGATAACAAGCTAATTTTACGCAACAAGCTTGATGCAGTATCTTTTTCATCAATTTCAAATTCAATTTTAGCAAAAACGTCCCCTGCATCCATAGCTTTAACCATCTCCATAAGCGAGACACCGGTCGTTTTGTCATTATTTAATAAAGCGTGCTGAACTGGTGCTGCGCCTCTATATTTAGGCAATATTGATCCATGTACATTTAAATTTAATTTTTTAGCTATTTGCAAAACAGAAGTTGGGATCAATTGGCCAAAAGCAGCCGTAACTAAATAATCATAGTCTAAAGCTTTCAATTCATCCGCTATTTGACCTATTTTTTCTGGTTGAAAACATTTGATGTTATATTTTTGTGCCAATTCCTTGGTTGGTGTGCTAGTTAAAATTCTTCCCCTTTTATTTGGTTTGTCAGGTTGGCTAACAATTCCCACAACCTCAAAATTATTTATAATTTTTTCAAAAATTGGAACTGCAAATTCTGGTGTTCCTGCTAATAAAATCTTCATAAAATAATTTTAATAAATTATTTAATATAATTTAGAAGTTATAGACCATTATTGCTAAAGGAGCATTATGAGTTTAAATCCTATTCATGATAAATGAGTTAAAGAAAGTTCACTAAGCAATAATTATTCTTATAGTATTTGAAAGTCTAATTCTAATAAATCAATAGATAGAATTAATTACGCTTTTTCTGGGAACATCAAAGCAATTGGCAACAAAATTACTGCTGATTTAGAAATGGGTACTATCTATTTGAATGAGTATACAACTGTTGCGATTGCTAAAGCTTTTTATAATAATTTTCTAGCTAAACAGCAAAACAAAAAAGTGTTTCTTTCTTCTGATAATTCCGAATCATCTAACTTGCTTTTAGATGTTTTTGCAAGTGAGCTTAGAGCTCACAATGTAACAATTATCAGAGCAGATAATTCATCAATTATACCTGTTGTTTATAAGTCGTTTATAGCATTAAAGGAAAACTGCGACACTTTTGTTTCATTTCAAAATCCATTGGGAAATAATAAGAGAGCACAAATTTTATTTAATTATTCAGATGGATCTGCCTTTTCGAGAAGTGATATGAAAAAAATAATTAGCTACATTGAATCAGTCGATTATTTGAATATAAACTTGCCTGTCTTTGACAACAATTATCACCTATCAGATGCAATTCATGAATACATTGAACAAATTCACAAAAGATATGCTGGCAATAAGTTTTTAAACAATATGTCAATTCCGTTTGGAGTTGATGTTTCTAGATATTTAAACAGAGATTTTTATGTTGATAATCTTAAGTACTTTAATTTGCCGTTTTTTACTGTAAACAGGGCAAAAAATGCTAATTTCTACTATGCAAATCGCCATAATTATTTAGAAAGAGTTAACTGAAAAGGAATTGGAAAAGGTTCAAAAGCCAATTTCATTATTAATGAGGAAGGAACTGGCCTTAATTTTTCTATAAAACATAAATCAGTGTTTAAATATTTTAAGCCTGATGAAATAGCGGCAATATATTTAAATTTTTTGATTAATGATGACCCTGAGTTTGACAAAAAATCGCTTCAAAATGCCTTTATAGCAAAAAATTATTTTTCTGGAGATCTTACTAAAAGCATTGCACGAGAAAATAATATTGAAGTATTTGAATTTGTTAACAGATCTAATGTTTGAAAATATATATCTGAAAATTCTGATAAAAATTTAATAATGGCTTTTACTAGCAGCAGTGAATTTGTGGCTAACAATAGACTAACAAACTCATTCGATGCTAACCTGTTTTTTTTAGAAATTCTTAGAATGATTAATTTCTATAAACTTGAAAGAAACCAAAACATTTTTGAAGTTTTGAACGATATTTATAAAAAATACAAAAGGCATCATTTGACCATTCATACCTATGAAATAGACTTAGACGGAGCAGTAAGATTTTTTGAAAGAATTAAAGTCGCATCAAAATTTGGTTCTAATTTACTCATAACCAGAGTCCAAAAGATTGAAAATGACAATAATAGCGAATCAAATTCACTATATAAAATTTCTTTTAAAAATCGCGAATATGCATATATTCACTATAATCAGCAAGCTAAAGTTATCACTTTTTATTGCAACACTGTTGAAAGAAGTGGCGAGCAAAATGGCGAAACAATGATGGTGGTAAGAAACAATGAAATGTTAGAAGGCTTGCTTGAGTTAAAAGAAGAAAATACTATAAGCAAATTTTCACTCAAGTCATTTTTGAAATATTTAGCCTACTCATTATTTTTAATTGCTATTATAGTTTTTCTTTTTTACTCTGTTTATAACCTTAAAGATGAATTTGGCACAAATGCTGGCGGGCCCTCAGAAGTATTTAGAGCTTTTTATAAAAAGCTATATGTCAAAAATGATATTGCAGAATTCGCCCGACCGACAAATGCAGGTTATTACGCTAGAGCTTCATTTGTATTTCTTTCATTTGGCGCATTTATTTGATCTATTTTTCAAGCCCTGATTTTTAAACGGGTTATCACACTGCAAGGTGACAAAGTTAAGTGAAGTGACATTTTTGTAGGTACAATTATAGGAATTGTAGTTCAAACTATTACACCTAAATCAATTGGCGGAGATATTGCTACATATTGATACTTAAGAAGACGGAATATTCCTCGAGCTTCTTTAATGTCTGCAATTGTTGTTAACTCATTTATTTGACAACTTGGTAACATAATTTCAACAGCAATATTTGTGCCTATTGGTATAAGTACTTTTTCAAATTTCTTTGTAAGTTCAAACCCTAGTTCAATCACTTTTATTGTTATGTTAGTACTAGGTTTAATTTTCGATACTGGCTGAACCACAATACTTTTGGTCATTACACTTAACAAAAAACTACAAAGATTTTCACTTAAAGCATTGATTGCAATAATTGAAATTTTACCTTTTGTAAAGTCATATGATTCATTTGCAATTAAAGCAAAATTCGAATATGAATTATTCAATATTAATAAATGCATCAGAAAAACATTTAAGAATCCATACTACTTTTTTGAACTGATATTGCTTAAGTTTGTACCTTCATTATTAACATTTAATGCATTCCAAGCTCAAGCTTTAGGTATTGTTAAGCCTGATGTCCCACACGGATATTACTGAAATCTTACAATTCAAAGCACAATGATTAGAGTTGCTAACTCAATTTCATTTACTCCCGGTGGAACTGGTACTGCTGACTATCTATACAAAGTCTTAATTAAAGAATCAATTCAACCTACTGCATACGATGGAGCTTCGGCCTTTGCTAATTCATCAATTATGACTGCCCTAAACACTTTAGGTTTCGTTGTTATAGGTACACTTGTCTCAGCTATAATCTTAATTTTGGTATATATCGGCGAAAAAAGACAAGATCATTATCGCAAGAAGAACAAAAATCATAAATTATTAGCAACCAATTCATCTAACAGCAAGATTAAAACAAAATCAATTTACTATAAAGTTGTGTTCCCAATTGTTTTAATTTCTTTAGTATCCTTGTCATTAACATTTATATTTGTTAATTAGCATATAAGCCTGTTTTATAGGCTAATAAGTATAAAAATGAAGCCCTCGCTTCA
>NZ_LAUS01000002.1 GCF_005061465.1 Mycoplasmopsis bovis 8790 | reverse complement strand
GCATTCATTAAAAATGAATTGTTATTTTTTACATTTAATTTAGTTATTTTATCCCCCTAACCCCCTTAATTACAAATAAGGGGGAATAACAAAATATTATTTAGGGTTTACGCAGATGTTCCATCTGATTTTTAACCCCCCGCCCCTTGATTTCAAACAAGGGGAGCTTGCGACATCCGCCACATATTATGCAAAAATGCTATAATAAAAAGGCCAAGCACATATGTTGCACTTGAACCTTCATTTATGGAATGAAGCCCTCGCTTCATTTTTCTTGCTTATTGTTTGTTAGTTTACAATTGTCTTTATTAAAAGTTCCTTAACTTCTTGTTCGCTTTCACATTTTATTGCTTTTTCAGCTAATGCTTGCATTTCTTTAAATGAGAGCGAATTAATGTTCTTTCTTGTTTTTAAAATACTGCCTGCACCGACTGAAAATTCATCCAAACCTAATCCTAATAAAATTGGAACCGCATCTGGATCTCCTGCCATTTCACCGCACATTCCTGCTCACTTACCATATTTATGAGCACCATCAATAACATATTTGACTAATCTTAAAATTGATGGATTAAGTGGTTGATAAAGATATGAAATGCTTTCATTCATTCTATCAGCTGCCATTGAATATTGAATTAGATCGTTTGTTCCTATAGACACAAAGTCAGCATACTTACAAAATTGGTCAGATAACACTGCAGCAGCTGGTGTTTCCATCATTAAGCCAACTTCAATTTCATTAACATTAGCAATTTTACTGTTTTCCAATTTAACTTGCTCATAGGCTTCTAAGTAAATTTTCTTAGCTTCAATAAACTCATCAACACAGGTAATCATCGGAAACATAATGGCAACTTTACCAAATTCGCTAGCTCTAATAATTGCTCTTAACTGAGCCATAAAGATATCTTTATGCTTTGGATCTAGGCACAAACGAATGGCTCTGTATCCTAAAAATGGATTAAGTTCTTCGGGAAATTTAAAGTATTGCAGTGTTTTATCGCCACCAATATCTAAAGTTCTAATTACAACTTTTTTGCCTTTCATAGCTTCAACAACTGCTTTATATGCTTCAAATTGCTCTTCTTCTGTTGGTCAGTGATCATTATCCATATAAAGAAATTCTGTTCTAAAAAGTCCAATTGCCTCGGCATCATTTTCTAAAACTAATTTAACATCCTTGATACTACCAATGTTAGCAGCAATTTCAACTTTGTGGTTGTCGCTAGAAATTGATGGCTTGCCTATCAATGATTTTATCTCACTTAAATAAGCATTATATTCATCTAATAACTTTTGAAACTCTTTTAATTCGCTTTCATTAGGATTAATAATTAAAGTCCCGCTTGAACCATCTAGAGCAATTAAGTCATCATTATTTACGTTCTCTAAAACATTGTTTGTACCAACAATGCTAGGGATATTCATGCTTCTAGCCATAATAGCAGTATGAGAAGTTGTTCCACCAATATTTGTTGCAAAACCTTTTACAAACTTTTTGTCCAATTGAACTGTTTGAGAGGGGCTTAGGTCTTTTGCAACAATGATAACTTCTTCATTTATAGCACTTAAATTAGGCTCTTTTAAACCATTAAAGAAATATAAAAATTTCTTTAATATATCTCTAATATCAGCTGCTCTTTCTTTCATATATGAATCATCCATAGAATCAAAAACTGCAGCCATATTACTAAAATATTCATTAGTTGCATATATTGCAGACTTATTATCGTCTTTAATAGCATTTTTTATATCTAAAGCAGCAACTGGATCTTGAGCTAATAATAAATGAGCTCCAAAAATTTCTTTTTGTTCTTTTGTTTTAGCAACTTCAATTGTGTGTTGAATATCTTCTATTATTTGTTTAACAGCTTCGTCAAACAAATTGGTTTCAAACTCAATACCCTTTGAGTTATTCAATATTTCTAAAGGCAACTCTTCAATTTTGAATGCTTTAGCAATCGCAATACCTTTTGATGCTCCAATCCCTTTGATGTGCATATTGTTACCTCGACTTTAAAAAATTAAATAGTTATAATTAGATAATGAAAAAAAATAATGTTAAAAGACCAATATTAGCTGAAAATATATACTTGACCAAAAGTGAAAAGAATATTTTGAACTTCATAAACTCATTTGAGGAATCTGAATTCAACTTGTCGCAAGCTGAATTGGCAAAACTAGCTAATTCATCCGAAGCTGCTGTCAGTCGCTTTGTTAGAAAATATAACTTCAAAGACTACAGAAATTTCATAGCCTCAATTAATGTAAAACTTTCTAATTTTCAACGTATGTATCCCATAAAATATGATGAAGGCAAAGAACCTAATCCTTTTAGTGTTATTTACTCATCATATAAATATGCTATTGAAAGCATTGATGAAGAAAATGTAACAGAGAACTGCATTAAGGCCGCAGAATTAATTAATAATAGTAGAAATATATTGATTTATGGTTCAGGCTCTAGCCAACGGAGAAGCTTAGATTTAGTGGCTAACTTGATAAAGATAGGAAAATCAGTGGTTTATAACTCTGACTTTCACATCTTTTTTCCTGCTTTAGCTAATGCCAGTTCTGAGGATACTTTAATTGTTTTTTCAAATAATCTTAAGTCAACTGAATCACATTTTGTTATTTCAAATGCACATAAAAATGGTCTTAAAATAATTGCAATCACATCAAAACATGACAATAAAATCAACAAAAATCTTGATGTAATAATTCAGTATCAAAAAATTCAAAATGATACTTTATTAGTGCCAGTTAGTTCGCGTGTTTCACAAATGTTAATTGGTAACATACTGTTTGAAGCTATTATTTATAATAATAGCGAAAACTATAATAAGCTTAAGAAATCATCAGCACTAATTGATGAATGATCTAATATTGATAAAGTTCACCATAAGGTTTAGATAAATTAGAGATTTAATTCTCTAGTTTTTATTTATTGGCCTTAGAGATTTCAAAAAATCCTTTTGAATAAAGAAACTCTAAAACTTGATTTTCTACTAACTCTTCTTTTTCTTTTATGGCTTTAAAATAGGATAATGGTACGCAAAATATTAATCCTTTTGCTAGATATTTTAAAGACTTATCGTCTAATATGACTCTTATATTTTCATCAACTTCATATACTAGGTAGTTATCTTTATCTTTTAAAGAGCTCGGATTAACAGATATGCCTGTTTTTAAGTATTTTTGGACTGAATTAAACACAGAAAATCTGGGATCTCTATTAAGATCTATTATCCCGCCAGGGTAATATTTAAGTTCTAATTTGTCTACTAAGTCTTCAATTTGTCTAAAAGGATATGAAGCTCATGAACGTCTAGAAAAAGTTCATATTGATGGCTGATATCAATATGCATCATTTACATAATTAACTCTATAAGTCTTTAATTTATTTTCCATTAGTTCCTATTTTTGGCCATAATAAGCATTTTTGCCATGTTTGCGGTTATAGTGCTTTTCAACTAAAGCCTTTTGGGCTTCTTGTGCGCTATTATTACTAATTATTAAAGTTTTAATTGCCATTTTAGCTATTTCTTCTAATGTTAGCGCCAAGTCAACAGCATCTTTTGGTGACTTAAATGATCACACAAAAGGTCCGTGTTCTTTCACTAATGTTGCGCTAGTTGCTTTTCAATCTAATCTTCTATTATTGAATGTTTCAATAATAACTAAACCAGTATTGTGTTCATAAGCGCCATTAATTTCTTCAGGACTTAGCGCTCTAGCACAAGGCACAGGTCCATAAAAATTATCTGCATGAGTTGTTCCAAAGCAAGGAATATCTTTGCCAGCTTGTGCAAATGCTACTGCGTTTATACTGTGTGTATGAACAATTCCTTGAATTTCAGGGTTGTTTTTATACAAAAGCGTATGTGTTGGTGTATCACTAGATGGTTTGTATTTTGAATCATATACATTGTTTTCCATATCAGTAATAACCATATCTTCTGGTTTTAGTGTCGCATAATCCACACCACTAGGCTTAATTACCATATATTTTCTGTCCTTGGTTATCCCTGATACATTGCCTCATGTGTGAATAACTAGATTATATTTCACCAAAAGCATATTGGCATCATATACTTCTTGTTTTAACTTGGCAATTTCTTCACTGTATTTTTTGTCAATTGAACTCATATTAGTTATCTCCACCAACTAATTCTCACTGTTTATTATAAAACTCATAAGCATCAGCAATATATTTAACTGCTTCATCTTTAGTTTCATCTGATTTATTAAGTGATCACATTTCGATCATTATAGGTTGGTTTAAATCTAGCTTTTTTAATATATTTAACATATATGGAAAGTCAACAGTACCACTGCCAAATGGAGTGTCTCTAAACTTACCAGGAACTGTGTCTTTAAAATGAAAGGCAACTAAATGATTTTTTGCAATCTCAAACTCGTTATATAAGTCTGTTTTATTGGCTCATTGGTAAATATTTCCTAAATCAGGATATATTTGCAAATATGGACTATCAATCATATTTATATATGTAAGTGCTCTAGTATTTGTGCCCATAAAACGGGTGTCCATAATCTCGAAAGCTAAACATACTGAATACTTTGAAGCAAGTCTAACAGCTTTTTTAATTCCTTCAATAAAATATTGGCGAGTTTCTTCATCACCATGTTCATAATAAACATCATAACCAGCCAATTGCACAGTTCTTATTCCTAGTTTTTTAGCAAGAATTATGGCTTTCTCCATAATCTCAATTGCTTTTTCTCTTGTTTCAGGATTTTTTGAACCGAAAGGATATTTTCTGTGTCCACTTAGTGTCATAGAGTTAAAGTTAAATTTGTGCTTAACTAATAGCTCTTGCACTTTTTTTATTTGTTCATCACTTCAGTTAATTCTGTTAAGCCTTTCATCGCTTTCGTCTACTGAAAATTCCATAAAATCATAGCCTGCTTCTTTAGCAATTAGTATTTTTTCTTCTAAAGAAAATTTGTTGTTTATGGCTTTTTCATAGATGCCAACTAATCTGTTCTTAACTTCAGTATTTTGTAAATTCATCTTTAAATGCCTTTGCAGCTAGCTCAGGATTTTCTGCATCACGCAATGAACGTCCTGCAATAAAAATATAAATTGGAATATCTTTGAAAAGCTTAATATCTTCTAATGAAACACCCCCAGTTATAGTCACTTTAAAACCCATTTTTGATAGCCTGCTAACTGCATCAATATCTTTTTGACCTCATTTAACACCACTAGCTTGACTATCTCTAGAACGGTGTCACACAACTTGAGGAACACCTGCTTTTGCTCAAGAATCAGCTTGTTCTCAAGTAAAATTTGAAGTTAGCTCAATTTGCACTTCCTTGCCACTACCAAACTCTTTTGCAATATTCATTGTTTCAGTAATAGTTGGCAATTCAGCAGCACAAATACAGGTTGTAAAATCAGCACCATTTTCAAAAAACATTTTTCCGAAAACTTTGCCTGCATCCGCAATTTTTCCATCAGCAACAATAATTTTATTTGGAAAAGCTTCTTTAAGAGCTTTAATAGCTTTTTTGCCTTCTGATGCTATTAATATGGTTCCGACTTCAATAACATCAATATATTTTTCAACTTTTTTTGCACTTGCAATTGCATCTTCAATTGTTAAATTGTCAAGCGCAATTTGTAGCATTGGTTTCATAAAATACTCCTAATTACTCATATATTTTGTATAGTCAACACTCTTAATAATTTCAATAACTTCTTCTTTACTTTTGGCACTAGCAATTTTGTCAATGTTGTTAGGGTCTTCAAATACAGCAATAATTTGCGGAATAGCAACTGCAGTATGAGTTTCGCCATCTTTAGCAGCTAGTGTCATAACAATTTTTACTTCTCTAGGGTCATTTGCAAAAGTAATAGGTTTTTTAAGAGTAAGCAAGCTAAAACCATTTGAAAAAACACTATTTTCAGTTGCAGATGCATGTGGCATAGCAATGCCATCTACCAAAATATAATATGGCCCGTGAGCTTCAGTTGATTTTAAAATAGAATCATAATAATTAAAGTTAATGACTCCTTTCTCAACCAAAGGTTCACATGACTTATGAATTGCATCTTTGTAGTCTTTGGCTTCATAGCCAACAATAATTGAATCATTAGCAATTAAATTGTCTAATAAGTTTAGCTTATCTGCCATTATTTAATTCCTTTAGCTAGAGCTTCTTGAAAAGCGGCCTTAATTTCGTTAATATCCATAACATTTTTTAGACCATGAACAGAAGCTTTTGAATTAGCAACTTCTGAAACAAAGTTATTGGTGCACAAAATAACATCAAAATTATTAGCAACGGACTTGCCCATACCTAGCCCTAAAGCTTTAACTGTGCCCTGAATGCCTAATTCACGCATTGCTTGTTCTGTTTTTAATTTAATAATCATACTGGTTCCCATTCCTGAACCACATAAGCATAAAACTTTCATTTCCACCTCTTTTTTATTTTTTTAATTTAATAAGATTATAAACAAATGTATAACCCTATAAAATAACTAATAAAGGAAGCCTTTATTAGTCTAATTTTTAATTATGCATTTTGAGCAACTGCTTCATCAGCCACAGGTTGTTCTAATAATGTAGGTTTTATCTTAAATAATTTTTGCATAGATGTAGGTTTGTGTTGTCTTGCGGTATCAATAATTTGTGCTAATACAAGCATTCCAACTAGGTAAAGTGGGAAAACAATGTAAGCAGCAATTGGATGACCACCACCAATAATCATTAATATACCAAATATGAAGTTTCAGTCAAACATACCATTAAAACCGGTAAAGAATGGTCCATGTGTTAAGTATTCAACTGCCTCTTTACTATTAGCGGCAGAAGCAACTAGACCACTTGATTTAATGCCAAAACTATTAATCATGCCTAGACCAAGAGCAATAATAATTATTTCTAAGAAACCAAAGATTGCTGGAACAGCCAATGTAGCTTTGTAACCACCTGAAGCATTAGCAAATACACCAATTGATCCAGAGTTAAAGAATAGTGTTATAAACAATGGAATAACAATAGGAACACTAAAGCTTCCTGGGATTCTAGATAATCCAATAACTACTGCTACACCTATAAATTGCGCTACAGTACCTGAAATAAATCCAAATGTAACAGAGTTAGGTGAGAAACCATATGTAGCTGCAACATCGACAGCAACTAAGGCACCTGGCACTAATTTGTCGCTAATTCCTTGGAATGATTGTTGCAATTCTGAAACAAACATTCTAACACCAGTTTGAATAGCTATAATAGAAGCTACTAATTGGAATGATCCAAGAATTAATTGCACAACTCAGAAGGCATTGCCGCCACCTACTTTTCATGGCCCATAGCCGTTTGTTACTAATCCGTCTTTGCCTGCAAATCTGACTGATTCGTCTAATCCTGGGGCAAATTGAATAATCAAAATTAAGATCAAGAACACTAATAAAATTAGCATAGCTTGTGTAAAAATGTTATCTTCAAAAACCTTTAAGCCTTTAGGCATTTTTCTGTTTTCTGAAGACTGTTCTGCCTTACCAAAGTACTTACCAATTTTGTATGCTATGGCAACACCAAACATTTGTTGGTGACCAACTGCAAAACCAGCATTTTGTGTAACTGCATCAGTTCCCTTAATTGTAGCTGATGAAGCAACACCTCAGTAAACACCTAAAAGTAGTCCAGAAAATATTATTGTTCCTAATTGTGCACCTAATGATACTACACCTTTTTCATCAATTAGCCCAGTACCCTTTGTAAACATTAATACGAATATAACCGGTACAACAACTGCTGCTTGCTGGAACATAACATGCCCAGTAATCATTAATGAGTGAACATTTGTTCATTTTCTTAGTGCAATTAAGATTATATTGACGAATAGCCCTATAATCAAGGCATATGACACTCATGAAGAGAATCCAGAGCCAACTGCATCTAAGAATTTACCTGCTGAAACTTGTCCAGAGTATGTGTCTAATGGAATAACACTTGTTCCACTAAATTTTTGGAAGGCAGCAAATATTGGCTTAGCTAATCCAACTAACGCACCTGATCCAATTTGAAGTAATAAAACTCCAATTATAGCCTTCATTGTTCCAATGATGGTTCCTGAAAATCCTCTTCCAAGAATTAAATAACCAATAAAAACTAACAAACCAATAAGAATTGCGTTAATTCCTAAAAAGTTGTTAAGCATTATATCTTTAATAAAGAATAAAGTACCTGCTTTAAAGTCTCATTGTTTAGCTGCTAATGCTCCAATATAAATTGCGACAACAATTAAAACAGCCACAAGAACACCAACTAGAACTTTTCAATTAAAAGGCTTTTTGCTTTTATTTGATGTTTGTTGCATTTTAATTCCTATATATTTTTAAGTCTGTTTTATAGGGATATAAGTAGATTATTAATCTAATTTAAGATCCTTTTTCAATTGAACAACTTCTGCTGAAACCTTAGAAACGTCATAAACTCTAGGTTCATCAAAAGCAAGTATTTCACGTGGGTTATTAATTAAAATATCATCAATAGCTTCTTGTGAAACTCCCACTTGTTTAAGTAATGGAATAAATCTTTCAAATAAGTATGCAAAACCAAATGTTTCTTTGCCTTTAGTTAAGCCATAGTTTCTTTGGTATAGAATTCTACCAGCATCTAAGCTTAAGGTTATATGTTTTTGTAACCCCTTGTCAACTAGATATTTAATATGATCTGCTAGTAATGAATCTGGGTAGTATTTAACTCTATCAGGTCCATCAAAACAAATAGTTACACCTGTTTCTTTAATTATTTTTTCATAGTAATATCTATCAGGGTTTTTGTTTAAGTGTGATAATTGAATTTTTCTAGGATTAGCTCCAAAGCCAATTAAGTGTTTCGCAGCTTCTAATGCCATTGTACCTAATTGTGTGTGAACTAAGATTGGACAACCAGTAGTAACACTTGTTCTAGCAGCTACTTCTAGTGCTTTTAATTCTAATCTATCAATTGCAGCATAACCTGTACCAGCTTTAATAATTCCGGCTTTAGCTTTTGAACGCTTAACAACTGGTCCATTATAGTTATACTCGTCCATTCCTTCTTCAACTTCAGCAACCATCATTTTAACAATGTCATCAGTTGGCACACATGCTAATCATGAGCTATATTTGTCATAAAAAGCTGCTTTATGAAAACCAGTCGACATAACAATGTTAGCTTTGCCTTTAAATGCTTCTGCAATTTCAAGCATTCTATAAACATCTCTACCAACATTAGGTGGATCCATTGTAACAATTGTTTTACCGCCATGGTTAACATACTCTTGAACTTCTTTCTTAGCAGCTTCAACATCAATCATTAAAAAGTCTGGATGCTCATGCATTTCTGGGCCACCATTTTTAATTAAATGATCGTGACAGTCTGTTATTCCGATTGTTTCTGCTGGAACATCGCCAAGAACTGTTCTAACAAATTTTTCTTTTGCCATAAATCTCCTATATTGATTTTAAAGGCGTGCGCCTTTTGAATAATGGCAGAATATCAATAAACCATTACATAAGAATTTTACAATAATGAAATTACACGAAACTGGTGAATATTGGAAGAAACTTTCAATTTTACGTTAATTAGTTTTCAATAAGCCTTAATTATGTCCTATATTAAATAAATAAGCAAAATTAATGATTTATTATTAAAAATAATTTCCAATTTTAAATATGGCACAAATAAAATAATGTGGAAACTTTCCACACAACACTTTTGAGTAGCTAATGTAGTAAGTTTTTTAGTTCAAAATTAAATAAAATATTAGTACAACACTTTAGAGGTGCAATATGAACAAAATAAATCTTAACGACATAAAGTACATTTTCTTTGACCTTGATGGAACATTATTAACTAAAGATAAAGAAATAACAAAAGAAGTTACTGCAAAAATAAAAGAGTTAAGTAAAACTCATCAAGTAGTACTAAACACAGGAAGGCCGTGATATATGGCTCAAAAGTTTTACAAACAGCTAGATCTAAAAACACCATTTTTAGGACTTAATGGTGCTTTAGTATATGACTTTGAAAACAAAAAAGTTCTATATCAAAATCCTATGAGTATGGCTAATAGCTTAAAACTGCTTAATCTAATTTTGAAATACAATATAGCTTTTTTGATCTATTTAGATGATGAAATGATCGGTGTTCAGAAGTTTAAACATGAATGATTCCAAAAAGTTGTTTATCCAACTGTTTATCCTAAAAGTGAATTCAGTGCAAAGTTTACTGAAATAAACGATCCTGAAAATCAGTTAAAACTATATAAACCTGTTATTAAGTTTTTACTTCTAATTGATACATTAACTGAAACACAGTTAGAAACTCTTAAGCAGGAGATCTTATCTATTTCTGATGAAATTTATACAGTAAGATCACAAAAAGCATGTTTAGATGTTATGCCTAAAGGCTCTGATAAAGGTAGTGCTATTGAATGGTTTGCTACAAACTATCTAAATAATGAAGATATTTCTAAAAACTCAATTATGTTTGGCGATGCAGCTAATGACATTCCTGCATTCCAAAAAGTTACTTACTCTTGTGCATTAAAATCAAGTTCATTGGAAGCCGAAAATGCTGCAAATTATGTTGTTTCATCTTCAACAGACAACGGAATAATTGAATTTTTTGATAAACATACAAATTAATTATTAGCCTGTTTTATAGTATTAATGGGGAATTATTCCCTATTTTTTTACATTGATAGCAATCTATATGCCTATGATCCAAACTGATTATTACCTAATTTCATACTTAGGAATCTGCTTTTTTAATTTGAACTATGTATTAGTTATTTTTTTCTTACAACACTACAAACCAGTCAAAAACAGAATTTCTACATCAAATTAATATATACAAACTCTATTTTTTCACAAATAGAATCGCTGTTTACAAAGTTCTCTAAATATTTGTTAATGAATGAATTATTGCTAATAATATTGTAAATTAGTTGTTTTTGATACTCTTCACAGGCTCTATTTTTTGATAAAGCTTTATGGCATGCTGGACATAACTTTACTAAGTTTTCTAACACATCGCTTTTGTTGCCTGAACCAAAAGAAATTACGTGATGAATTTCCAGATAAGGCTTCTGAGTCTGTCTGTGGATAAATGTCCTATCTAAAATATTGTATTTTTCTTTGCATCCTGAACATTCATCAGGTAGTATAAATCTCGCTATTTTTACTATTTCAGTATTTCTGTGTTCAACAGCATCATCATTTATACCAAAGTCTAGTTTAGACCTAAAGTCATCTATCTGCTTTTCACTTAATTTTATGTATGTTTCATTATTTTCTGTCTTAGTTCCCAAAATGTTATGACGATAAAAAATAAGTCTGTCTATAAATGAATTATTATAGTTCAGCGAAGCACTGCTTTGCAATATATACTTAGAATTATGTATTAATATTGCTTGCTTGTAGATATTTATGTTTCCTAATTCATCAAAATAATGATCATAAAATCATCGTAAGTTAACTCTAATTTGAGTGTTTCTTTTTTTATTATTTATAAAATCTGGCTGAAGTTCTCTAAAGTTTAAATTTAGCTGTTTTATAGCATTTGTGGACAAAAACAAGCTCAACAATTGATCTGCATAATCAGTGCTCATATTATATTTTAGCAAGTCAACAGAATAATAATTTCTCACTAAATCAACACTGCCGCGAAAAGCAAATAAATTTATAAATAAAGCACTATCAAATTCTTTAGAATCTACTTCAAATCTTAGCTGTTGAATACGTCTATAAATAGCTGATAAAATTTTCCGCCTTGTAAAATTTAGATCATTTGAAATATAAAATATATGAGATTGCTTTACCACACTAAGACTAAGTCCTAAATAAATACACATTTTATTATTATTAATAACTAAAATCCTGTCATTAATTTGCATATTAGAATGTTTAGAATTTTTATATGATATTTTAATTTCAAATTCACTGTCAAATTCTTTGCCTAAATTAAAAAATACAAAGAATAGTTGCCTTATGTTTGATGAATTGATGATTTCTGAAATTTTCATACTTATTTACCTATCTTATTCAATACAAAAAATTATAAGGATTTTGTATATAATACAAAATATAGTTTTAAAGGAGAAATGGTGATTAGGTTTAGAATTCTTGACTTATTTAGTGGCGCTGGTGGCTTTTCTTATGGATTAGATTCACTAGAAGAATTCGAAACTTTAATTGCTACTGACTTTAATAAAAGTGCTCTAAACACTTTTAAGCACAACATTCCTAAGGCTGATATTATTTTAGGTGACATAACTAAAAGTGAAGTCAAGGAACAAATTATTAATAAAGCCAATGAATTAAAAATAAATATGATAATTGGCGGCCCACCTTGTCAAGGATTTTCAAATAAAGGAAAGAAACAAGGGATAGATGACCCTCGAAATTTTTTATTTTTAGAGTATTTAGACATTGTTGAAAAGGTTTCTCCTGAACTTTTCATTATTGAAAATGTTAAAACTATGCTAACTGCCGTTAAAGGCTATTTTATTGACCAAATAGTTAAAAAAATAGAAATGATGGGATATAAAATTAGCTATGGAGTTTTGAATGCAAAGGACTTTGGTGTTCCGCAAAATAGGGCTAGAGCAATAATAATTGCTCACAAAGAAAAGACTATTTCATTACCCCATTCAAATGGAATCAGTGCAACAGTTAAAGATGCTATTTCTGACTTAGCATACTTAAATTCTGCTGATGGAGATTATGAGGGTCAATACATTAATAATGCTCAAAGCGAATATCAGAAACTAATGCGTAAGGGTTCTTTAAAACTTTTCAATCACATTGCAACTAAACATAGTGCAGACGTAATAAAGAAATTAAACCTAATTCCTGCTGAATGTGGTAAGGAATATTTAAGTGAAGAGCTAAAAGGAAGACAAAAATTCAATACAACATGGGGTCGTTTAAAATGAGATTCAACTAGCCCAACAATAGATACTCGTTTTGATACTCCGTCAAATGGGACAAATACACATCCTGAACTAAATAGAGCTATCACTCCTCGAGAAGCTGCACGTTTGCAATCATTCCCAGATAAATTTATCTTTACAGGTTCAAAAACTGAAATTTGCAAACAAATAGGTAATGCAGTTCCACCGCTTCTTGCAAAAGCTATTGGTCTAGAAATAATTAGGCAACTAAAACCATCAACTATTATTGGCACAAATTATCAAATTCATAATGCCAATTCTTTTGAAATTATTAATGATTTGATATCTAATAATTTAAAAGTAGATCATATTATCACTGACCCACCCTATAATATTTCTCAGCCAAACAACTTTTCGACACTAAATAGTGCCAAAAGACAAGGGATAGATTTTGGAAAATGAGACATTGATTTTGACTTAATTTCCTGAATAAAGCCTTTTATGTCTTTATTAAATAAAAACGGAAGTGCTATTATTTTTTGCTCATATAGATATTTAAGCTTTATCATTAATGAACTAGAAAACTCATCAATGATTGTTAAGGATGTCATAAAATGAATTAAGACAAATCCAATGCCACGTAATGTTGATAGACGATATGTTCAGGATACTGAATTCGCAATTTGAGCTGTTAAATCAAATTCAAAATGGGTTTTTAATAAACCCACTTCAAAAAGCTATTTAAGAGCCAGCTTCGAAACATCAGTTGTTAGTGGCAGAGAAAAAGTTTCTCATCCTACTCAAAAGTCACTTAAGCTTATGGAAGAAATTATTAAGATTCACACAAATAAGGATGATTTGATTTTAGACCCTTTTATGGGAAGTGGCACAACTGGTGTTGCATCCTTAAAATTAAAACGTAAATTTATAGGAATTGAATTAGATAAAAATTTCTTTGACATAGCTTCTAAAAGAATAAATGATGTTGAGTAATATTAATAGCTGATAAAAAGCCATATTAAAATGCAACCAATCTATAAAGTTGCATTTTTGTTTACTTATTTTTTTAATTCATTATCCAATAAGCTATAAAACAGCCTAATAATAAAATTATCTTATTCAGTTAAATAGCTATATGAATTTTTTGTTTATCAATGTTAACTAATTATAACTTTAAGTGATTCAGATGCTAATTGATTATCTTTAGGTGCTGTTCTTATAAGATATTCGCCAGGATTTAGTCTTAGTTTTGTTGTTGTTATTGGAATCCATTCAATGGCGTCTTTAAGCTTATATTCCATTGTACTATCGACACCAATTAATAAATTAGATCCATATTTTTTTACGATTTTATCTATATCTCTTCCTTTTTTAATCTCAAATTTTTGAATATCAGATTCAAAATGACTATTAGAATCTTTTATTCTTATAAATAGTTTTCCTGGAACTATACCTTCTATTATTTGGTTATTAAATTCAATAGTTTTTCACTCTTTAATATTGACTTTGTATTCCATATTACTATTTACATTAGATAATTTGATTCTGTTTTCGCCTACTGCTGATACAGAAGCACTAGGTTTAGTATGTCTTGTAACATTTAGATTTATCTTTTTATTTCTAATATCAAATTTGAATCCAATTTTTTTAATATCTTCTAACTCAATTTCAATATCACCATACTTATTAAGGTGGTCCAATACCAAAATATATCCATCATTTTCTTTGATTGCATCTTTAACATAGGCATTTTTAACAATAAAATTACCTGGCTTTAGATCAATATTTTCGTTAGTTTGATCAAATTTGACCTTTATAGTATATTGGCCCAGAGTTTTGTTATTTAATATGTGCTTCTCGACACTTGCAGAAACGTTCTTTATATTTATCTCTTTTGAATGTTCTTTAAAATAATATGTTACTTCATCATATGTGACATAAGGGTGGCGATGTATAGAGGTAGGTCTACTCTCATTTAATTCCAAATTGGCTGTTTTAAAGGCATTTAAGACATTTTTATATGATGATGGCGCCACATTAAGCTTAACAGAATTGGACAATTTATTAAGTCCACCTAACTGTCTATCAAGAGCAACTATAACATCATTTTCACTATTTACATAGTTCTTTATTTTTAAATTTCTAAAACGATTTCCTGTTTTAACATATCCGCGTTCAAAAATACTTGCGCTTACAAAATCATCATCATTCATCATAAAGAAATTAAATGTGCCATCATTACCGGTTCTATGTTCAGCTCGATCAGATGTAGTATCTACATGATATCACTCACCGTCAACCTCAACCATATTTCAAGCATGTCTAGATGCTCTTCCTGTTAATATTCCATAATCGGCAGTTCCTGTAACTAATCGACAAGGAACGTTTAACTCTTCCATTAACATCATAAATGCTTTCGCATATCCAGTACAAACTGTATTTAGTTTAATTAATGCTGAATACGCACTTTGATCATCTACAAGATTTTCTTGCGAATAGTCATACTTGACATTTTTAGTTACTCATTTATATGCTTCAGTAATTTTTTCTAATGTTGGTAAGTATTCTCATTTTTTAGCAAGCTCTTTTGCTTTTGCTCTAGCTTGTTCATTTTCATTTTTGCTTTTTGTATTATCACTTGAATCAACATCAACTAATGTTGAATAAAGATATCCTTTATAGTGAGCTCATACTTGAACTTTGCCAAAATCATTTTTATTGTGACTCTTGCCCTTAATTACTCCATCAGAAGTAAGAGTTAATTTTGCATCACTAATATCTTCACCAGCTTTTAAAACTTCTTTAGATGCATATCAATTTCTCTGATACCATTGCACACTATCAATTACTTTTTGCTTGCTAGTTGAATCAATCAGACTTAATTGCACACTTTTACTGCCGTTAGAATCTAATTTAACATCTTGCAAATCAATAGTGTATTTTGGAAGTGAGTAAAAATTAGACGAGACACCATAATTTAAAATCATTCGTTCTATTTGATCATCACTTAACTTATGTTCTGCAAACTCTTTATTTATATTCTCTAAGTAAAATTTATCTATTTCTGGTAATTTAGACTCAGCACTAGAAATACTTTGAACATTGCTAATATCTATTACTTCAGGACCTAAAAACTTACTATTTGTATTATTAGAATCTTGTGATTTATTAGGCTCAACATTGACTTCGCTATTCGCACCTGATGGTGCTGAATTAATAACTTTATTTTCTGTTTTTTCAGGGATTTTATCTAAACGGTTATTATCTAAAACTGGTGGAGCATCGTTATTAATTATGCTAATAGAACTATTTATTACATTGGAATTTGTACTAGAGGAATTTCCGAAACAGCTAGCGCTAGCAAAGACACTAGAAAATGAACAAACAAGAGCTAGATTTAATTTATTTTTTTTAATTCTCTTCATAATTAACTCCGTTAATATCTGTAAAAACGCAATAATTAAAATATTACCTACTGATTAATAACTATCTTTAGTCTATAAAACAGGCATAAAGGGGATATGCACTCCAACATTATTATAAATTTACAAAATAATAATATGATTATAAGTCCATTTAACTCCATTTATCAGATTATAGTAGCAGTCTATTTTTTCTTAAATTCCTTGTTATGTGCTTCATCGATTTTGGATTTTGCTTTATTAAACAGATCTTCAGCTTTATTTTTGTAGGTCTGGTCATCATTTATGCTAATTAGAGATGACAATAAATCAAAGAAATCGAAAAAGTATCTGTTAAACTCATCATCCAGACCTAATTTCTTAAAAAATTCCTTTTCATTAGCGTTTGAATAAATTACCAACTTATATACTGAATCTAGATCATTATTTAGCTTGGATATTAATTCTTTGGTAGACAACTTGCTTTTTATATCACTGTTTTTATTGAGTGACTTATAGATATAATCTAATTTGTCCCTCGGACTCAATTTATAAAGCTTATCTTTATTATTTTGAATGTCAAATAGTAAATCAAAATATTCCTTTGTTAATCTACTTGCTGCTTCATCATGCATTTCTTTTTTTCTAATATTTTGATTAGTTGGCACAGTATTGCCATTATCCATTGGCCTAAGCATACTGCTGTTTGCAGAATCAGAGTGATTTTGATTTGTATTATTAAAAAGCAAGTCGAAATACTCTTTTGTTAGTCTGCTTGCAGCTTCTCTATGAGATTCTTTAGACTTTGTCTTTGAAGTTGGTGGTGTTAAACTATTGTTTGGAGTTTCTGAGCTATTATTGGTAGATGGCTGATCAGTTTCCTTTTTTGGCTTGCTGTTCATTACAGCATTGTCACTTTTATTGCTACTGTCGATAGGTTGATCATTATTGCTTGTTTTATTGCCATCATTTTGTCCTTGGCTTCCATCTTTAATTGGGTTTATTACTTGCGAACTGTCATTTTTAGAATCGTAACCATTATTTCCTTCAGTGCATTTAGCAGCGATTATAGGAAATGATCCAATAGTTATTAATGAGCCAAAAAGAAATATCGGTTTATTTAGTTTCTTCATATTTTCCTATTATATTTTAATTAGTATGTTAAATATATTGAAAGCAGAATATAAGAATAATTTATATGTTTAACTATAAAACTATCAAGCATCTATTTGACTTACATAAGTTACCATATAACACTTTTTATAGTTATGAAAGTTTGCTCTTATCTAAGCCCCATGCACTAGCAATTTTTTCAATGTGTTGTTTCATTTCAGGAGCATTCTCGAACATTTTATTAGTATCGGCGCCACTTGTGATTTTTCAGCCATCTAATGAATGAGAATATGATTTTGCATTTGAGAACATTTGTTTCATATTTTTGATATTTGTAACTTTTCATTTGCTTAAGTCTTGATTGAAGTTTTGTGCATAATAAAATGCTTGTTCGGCATTTTTGATATTTGATGTATCTCAATTGTCTATGTTATCAACTTTTGATGACTTAAGATTGTAAAATGAAAGATATAAAGAATCTACTTTAAGCGGTAATTTTGATGGTACTTTTGAAGTGTTATGAGGTGAACCTGTTAGTTTAATAGTTCCGCGCTCTTTAAAATATCCTAACTGAGTAATTACTACGCTCTTTCCAGTTTTGTTTATAGGTGTTCAATTTTTTTCTATCCCACGTTTGCTATCTAAAATATTAGACTTGATCTTTGGGTTTTCTGTGCCATCATCAAAATAATATTTTGTTAGAACAGCATCTTTCAACACAATACCTAACTGAGTCTCGAATTTTTGTGATCCTAACTGTAGCTTTATTTTGTTATTCTTGCCACCTTCAGTATCCTCATTTAATAACTTATTTTCATCCTCGTTATTTTGAAGTGTTAGGCCATTTATATTTTTATCTTTTGCATAAACATTTATTTGATCAACAAATTCCTTTTGTGTGTGAAATGAACCAAAAGCATCTTTTTGCTCTTCTATAATCTTTTTAAGTTCTTCAACATTCTTTTTATATTCTTGCTCTTTTTGTTTTCTTTCTTCCTCTAATTTCTTTTGCTTCTCTTCTTCTGTTCTTCTTTGTGTTTCTTCATCATTATTCCTTGGGATTGTATAAGTATTGCCTGGTTCATCATTATGCATTTCTGGAGTATTATCAGTTCTTGAGCTTGTATTATCATTTTTGCCAGATTCAGATCTAGATTCATCTGATTGGTCTTTTGGAGTAACAGTTGGCTCCGACTTTTCATTTTTGTCTTTAGCATCTGTTGTTTCATCTACATTGCTTGAATCATCTTTGTTTTGATCACCATGAGAATTAGAGGGGGGGGTCATTTGATGCGAATAATTCGCATCAGGATTCTTGTCAGAAATATCTTTTTTCTTGCAAGAGGCAGCGACTAATGGCATAAGTGGTAAAAATGACAGTGAACTAAAATATATTAAACCTTTAATTTTTTTCTTCATTTTATGACTAACTTTCTTCATTTATATAGTTTATTTATTGTAATATCTGGGAAATGACCTTTTTATACCATAAAACAAAAAACACAATATTTAGTTTGTCTAAAATTTTTTAGTAATTTTCATTTTTTCATCTTTCATACCACATAGTATTAAGGAATTAATTGATACAATTATTTTATATACACTAACTATGGTTATACGGGATATTCTGCATACAATTAAGTTATTGCATGAAAATACTTAAAATTAACATTCAATTTTTAGAGAGACACTGAATAAATTAGGCTAAAAAGAATATGCTTAATCATTAATTATGAATCTATATGGATGACTTATAAGACTGTTTTACAGCAACATTTGTATATTAAACCAACTAATTATAATTATGAAAAAAGGGGAGGCATATGTATATTTCAGTAGAAGAAGCTAGCAAGAAATGAAATATAACAAGAAATGCATTGCTTGAACTTTTGAATGAAAATAAAGTATTTGATGCAATACTCAACAAAAATAATGAATATGAAATTCCAATGTATGCTGAAAACCCTTATGAACTTTCTAATAAAAATTTGTTAGATGTTATTGACCAAAAATTAAAACAATTAAATAAGCTTCGAGAACTTAGCTATTCTGAAAAAATAGATTTTTAAATGATTTTTCAATAGAAAACACATTTAACTCTAACGCCATTGAAGGTAGCACACTGACACTAAGAGAAACAGTGCTAGCTCTTCAAGGAATAACAATTGATGCTAAGCCACTAAAATACCATTTAGATGCTATAGGTCACAAACAAGCCTTTGATTATATTTTCGAACTAGTCGATAATAAAGAAGAATTAACTGAAAGAAGAATAAAAGACATTCATTTTTTAGTTCTTGTAAATAAGAGGGTTGATGCTGGTGGGTATAGAAATATGCAAGTTTCAATTTTAGGATCAGAGCACAAACCTACATCACCTTACTTAATTGAAACAAAAATGCAGCAACTTTTGGATGATTATAAAAGCTCAACTGAAAATGTAATTGTAAAAATAGCTAAATTCCATTTAGACTTTGAATCTATTCATCCTTTTATTGATGGCAATGGTAGAACAGGTAGACTGTTGCTTAACCTTCAATTAATGCAAAATAAACTTCCACCTATTGATATTCAATGTACAAACAGAGCAAAATACTATCAGTGCTTTGATGAGTATCATTTGAATAATGATATATCAAGTATGGTTGACTTGATAGTAAATTATTTGATAATCCAATTGAACTATCAAATAGACATAAAAAGTCAAAAGGCTTATGATAAAAAATATAATATAATTTCATTTAGGTAGGTGTGCTGTTTATGAATAAATTAAAAAAATCTTTTGTGGGTTTAGGCTTGTTGCTAACTTCTAGCGTATCTCTTAGTGCAGTATCTTGTTTCAATAATTTTGATTTTTTTAGCAGATTAACAGGTAGAAGCAATAGCAATTCTGCTAATGTTGACAAATCAATACAAAAAGCAATTTATGATGGCAACGAGTGTATACAAATTGGATATTTTAAAAACCAAAATGGAGAAATTCAAATATCACAATTCAAAGAAGATGTAAGTAGGGTGCCAAAGGAATTGCCAAAGGAAATAACTAGCTTAGAAAATGCTTTTGTTGGTGCAACTAGAATTCAAATTCCTGGCATTGAGTCATGGGATACATCAAATATCAAAAATATGAAACATGTTTTTCTTAATGCAAAGGGATTTAACTACGATATTAGTGACTGAGATACATCAAATGTAACAACTATGCATGGTATGTTTAAAGGGACTTCAAATTTTAACAAACCACTTATAACAAAATTAACTAATCGAAACAATAAATCATATAGGGCTTGAAATGTAGCTAATGTTACTGATATGAGCTACATGTTTCAAGGTGCAACTAATTTTAATAGTTCATTATTTGATGATACAAAAAATGTGACAAATATGACTGCTATGTTTAAAGGAGCTAGGTTCTTTAATGCAGATTTAAGCCGTTTAAACACTGCTAATGTTAAAACTATGGAAAGTATGTTTGAAGATGCTGAAAGATTCAATAATTTAATTTTTAATAATGTATCAAAAGTTAAAAGTATGAGGAAAATGTTTAAAAACGCCTCTGCATTTAATCAACCATTATTAAAATGAGAGACTTCTGATGTAACTGATATGAGTTTTATGTTTAATGGTGCAAAATCATTCAACAGAGAGATATTTCGAGATGTTAGATATGTAACTGATATGAGTTTTATGTTTGCAAAAGCTGTTACATTTGACCAAGATATTTCTTTTTGGGATACTCAATTTGTGACTAATATGGAATCAATGTTCAACAACAGCACGTCATTTAATGGCGATATTTCAAAATGAAATGTTTCTAGCGTTGTAGATATGAATAGTATGTTTCTCAGTGCTATAAATTTTAATAGTGACATAAGTGGTTGAAACACAACTAGAGTTGAGAATATTTCATATATATTCTATGATGCTAGAAGCTTTAACAAAAATTTAAGTAATTGAGATATAAGCAGAGTTACTGCATATGATGACTGATGCAATGGATCACCACTTTATAACAATAAACATTATCACCCTAATCTTCCAGTTGTTGAAAAACCAACAAGAGGTTTATTCTGATAGTTTTTACACCAATATTGTTATGACTAGGCATTTATACAATGCCTGTTTTTTTATAAGTCTTATGTGTAGATTAATAATCATTTATCAAAAAGTGTTTCTCTTTTATAAAAAAATACTTGATAAAAAGCAGAAATTAAATTGCTAAAACATTTGCAGCATATCAAAATCAATAATACTTTAGGACAAAAGCAGACATCAGCAAATTTGCTGATGCTTCTTTTTTAAAGCTAAAATGACTAAATAACT
Source organism: Mycoplasmopsis bovis 8790 (assembly GCF_005061465.1). GTDB lineage: Bacteria > Bacillota_I > Bacilli_A > Mycoplasmatales > Metamycoplasmataceae > Mycoplasmopsis > Mycoplasmopsis bovis_A. The sequence goes on along the minus strand of NZ_LAUS01000002.1, from coordinate 53,243 downwards.
CAGCATTAATAATGAATTTAAACTACAAATGATTAAAGCAACACATAAAAATGTAGCATAATGATTTTTACATAAAATGAATTAATAATGATTGAAAACTAAATTAGTGTTACTATTTTTAGCATATATACATTTACTGCATTGCAGGTCACAGCCAGAAAAAATTTATACTAATACTTAGATACACTCTAATTATTGGTGCTGTCTTTGCCTTTTTTATGGGCCCTTATTCAATATACACAGCAACTAAATACTTTAATAACGGAAGCCTACAATTTAGCAGGGGACAAATAGCTGGGCTTATAATTGCTTGTATTTTATTTATGGCTCTTGCTGTCTCGACAGTTGTGCTTATGGCACTCACATTAACAACAAAGTATATGCATAATATGAAAATTAACGTTGCTGCTTGATGCGTTGCTATACCTTTTTACATATTTGTTTTTATGGCGTTTCTAGCATGAATTGGATGAAAAATATTCGTAATTAAAATGGGCACAAAACGCGAAATCACAATTAAAGGCGACTACTAGATTAAAAAAACAGGCTTGTCAAATAAGTCTGTTTTTTTATTGTTTTAGTAAACTAATTATTGTTTTTTAGTTTGTTCAAATGCTGTTATTAGTTCCTCAGCAGTTTTTGCTTTAAACTCTTTATTTCTATCTAATTCTGTTTGCTCAATCATTGCTTGCATTATAGTGTTTGACATTTGAGATGATTTATCATCAGTAACTGCAGGCTTAGCAACAACTTTGCCGCTTTCAACATTTAGTAACGATTCTAATGAAAGCTGAGCTGATCTTAGCATATTTAATTTGAAGTAGTCAGGTTCAAATGTAGTCATTAATTCTTCTGATTTTTTGTCCTTCAATTTGCCTTCTAATTCTTTAATTATGCCTTTGATTTTATCATTTGTTTCATTTGTAACAACTGATGCCAATGGCATTATATAACCAGAAGTTCTTGCAATTGTGTATCAGTTGTCTTCTTCTTCGCCAGAAACCTTGTTTTTGCCTGTGTATATTCATTTAAGGAACTTCTTAATTGCCTTATTCACTTTTTCATTCTTTGAATCAATAGCAATTATACTTGAGCCACCTTCATGGAAAATTGAATGTTTTCCATCCTTAGTTCCTGTAACTTGAGGAAGCATTAATACATCATGTTCGCTTGCATTATTTGTTAAGAATTTAGGGTCATCTTTAATGCTTTGTTCAAAGTATGGGTGATTCTTAGTAAATTGAGTAATCTTGTTTTGATATGCACCAACAGAAGCTGCAAAACTTATAGCACTTTGGAATCTAAAGATTTGTCATGAGCCTCATTCTTTTGTTTGAGTGAACATGTATTTCATTGATTGAAATACTTTTTTATCTTTTTCATCCTTGCCAGATGGTGTTTGTTCAACTCTCTTAATTGAATCGTTGTAGTCTTTTCATAATTCTTGGAATTTTTTCTTAACATCAGCATCATCAATTAAGTTATATTTAACATTCTTATCTTTATCAAGTTCGAAGATTGCTTTGTTTTTGTCTTCAATTTTTGCATGTAATTCTTTAAAGAATGTGCTTTGTTGATAGTCAATTGAAAGAACTTCACCAGAAATTGTGTTGTCATTAATTTTGTTTTTTTCAATTTCAACACCTTCAGTAAATTTAGCTGCTAAGTCTCTAATGTCTTTGATTGATTCAAATGTTTTGTTGCTTACAGTTAAATCTTTAAACACTTCTTTACCACTTTGACCATTCTTAGCTTTTAAAGCATGTCAAATTGATTGTTCAGGTAATTGATTACCTTTATCTTTTGAATCATAAACTTTCTTGATTATACCGTCCTTATCTGTATCTTCAATCTTACCACCACCAGATTTAATTATTTCAAACATCTTGTGTAGAACTTTAAGGTTTAATTGAAGTGAGTCAGTATCAGCATTATCAAAAGGAATATTGTAAATTGTTTCTGTTTGGCCTTGGCCTGCTAAAATTGAGTGTAAATCTGCTATATTCTTACTAAATGATTTTTTAGTAATGCCAGTGTCAGATATATCCAATAATTGCTTGTTTTGGTTAAGAATATATGCACCAGATTGGTCACCTAAAACAATATTTGGCACCTTTTTATTATCTTTAGATTCAATAGCATGAGCAACATTTTTAATTAATTGGTATTCACTATATGTGTTGTGACCTGGAACTTTAACTTCTTTACCTTTGCTGTCCTTGTATTTAAATTCATCGGCAAATTCAAATCTAATAGTTAAAAAGTCTGGGTCATTTTTAAATGCTTCATTATAGTAACCAATAACTTTTTGCAATGATAGTGATAGAGGTCATCCTTTACCTTGGCCTAATCTAAAAACAACTTTGTCTTCTTCTGTGTTTCCGCAAGCAACTACTGAAAGTCCAGCTGCTGCTGGTAATAAAATTGCACCAGCTTTAATCAAAATTTTTTTCAAAATAATCTCCCTTTTCGCCTATTTTATGGTATTCTAAATAAATTGAAAAAATATTTAAAATTAGTTGAAACGACTAATTTTTTTAGAAAAAATAAAGTAAATTATCAATGGAATAACAATTGAAATAAATGCTCCTGCTGCTTGTACATTAAGTAAAGCGGCTTGTCTATCTTGACCTAATGTTAGGTATCAAATAGATATATTAGTATAGTTTGTTGAGAATAAAAATTGTGGCCATAAGTAATCATTTCAAACCGAAATAAATGAAAAAACAATTAAAAGCATATAACCCAATTTCATCTTTGGCAAATATACATAAATTAATTTATCTATTGGTTTTAAATTGTCATTCAACATTGTCTTATTTTTTTTATCACTAATAGATTTAGCTAAGTTAAAAATGTATGTAAAGTTAAAAAATGAAAATATTGCATTAGTCACAAAAGCAATAGGAGTTTCGTCTAAATTAAAAGTTAGCAAAACAGTTTTTAAGCTTAAAAATATTGAAAACTCAGGTATCAAACTAATAACTAGGAAAAAGTATAAAAATACTTTTTGATACTTTGTACTCATTCTAAGTAGCCCTGCTATAGCTAGTGAGTAAATTATTAGTCTAATTAATATCAAGATAGTTGCAAATAATAATGTCCAGCCAAAAGCTCTTAGAAAATTACTCTTAAAAGCAGTCGCAAAATTAACTCAGTTTCACTCTTCAATCACAATAAATGTTCTGTTATTTATTAATGAATTTGTTGACATAAGCGATTGAAGCAATAAGTAGTACAAAGGAAAAAGCATAAGCAAGCATAAAAAGCCAATTAAGAAATATTTAATAATTTCTTTAAATATTACTAATAGCATTCTACCTAGCATATTTCTTGCTCCTTGTCTTTGCAATTAATTTCCTTATTTTCCTATAAATAGCCTTAATTGTGCTAATGCGCAACAGTTGCAAGATGCACAATAATAAGACTAAATATGAGAAGCTAAAGAAGGCTGAAGCATATCCTTTTTCATATCTTAATGTTGGGTTGTTTGCACCAAATCCAAGGAATTTAATTGTGTAACTAGTTAATGTGTGCGCATAATTAATGTCTATATCAAAAGTTGGTTCTAACAATGCTTGAGGTAAAAGAAGTGTTGAGAAAATAAAGTTGGTAAATAAAATTGAAAACAACACTTTTGAAATTTCTGGCATATATACATATCTAAATTTTTGTAAAATAGTTAATTTATCATTTAACATTAACTTTTTATACTTCAAATCAGCTCTGCTAATAGCTGAAGCAAATAAAATTAAGTTAAATGGTAATGACCTTCATATCTGAAATATAGAGTAATACATCCAAATTGGCAACTTTTTATTTGATGAAGTAGTAAAGGTGTACTCGCTCTTTCCTAAAATGTAGAAAAACAAATTTTTATTGCCAAAAAACATTGTAAAAGCAATTCCTATTGCAAAGCCTGAAATAAAGAATTGCGAGAACAAAATAGTCAAAAATGCTCTCTGTGTGAATTTAGATATTAAGGAATTCACAACTAGTGCAAAAATTAATGAAAGCACTAATGATATTCCCGATCCAAAAAACAAAACTAATGTCGAATTTAAAACAGCATTTTTAAAATTCGGATCAGATAAAATGTTGTTATAGTTATTGAAATTATAGTTATATCTAGTCCTATCATGTATGCTAATAGGCGCCTTTAGTGATTTCACAAAGGTGTGTAAAATAGGCACCAAGGTAAAAACTAGTATAAATATTAACAAAGGCAAAAGCATTAATGTTATTTTAGAAACAGTTCATACTTTTTGCTTTTTTGATTCAGAATTATGCATAAACTCTATTGCCTTCATCATCAAAGACTATTACATCAGCATCACTAAAGGTGATATCAACTTTGTCATTAACTTCAATGGTGCTATCTTTTAAAACAATTGTTCAAATGTTATTGTCGCTATATTCAATTTGATAATAAGTCTTGTCACCAAAGTTTTTCTTACTTTGAATTGAATATGTGCCATCTTTATTTAAGTCAACTTTTAACTTGTTTTGTCTAATATAGTAGTTTTTGCCATCTTTTGTATTCACAAAATTAATTTCTGGAGCCCCAATAAACTTAGCAACAAATAAATTATTTGGGTTGTCATACATTTTGTCACCACTACTATATTGCTGAACTTTGCCATCTTTTAATAAAATAATTTGATCACTTAACTTAAGCGCATCTTGTTGATCATGGGTAACAACAATAATGCTTAAATCAAATTCTTTCTTAATTTTAATTAGTCACTCAATTGTCGATTCCTTAATTTTTGCATCTAATGCTGAAAAAGGTTCATCCATAAGTACCAAATTGGTCTTTTTTATAATACCTTTAGCAAAAGCAACTCTTTGCTTTTGGCCGCCAGATAACTTGTCAACTCTTTTATGCAACAAATGATCTATTTCTAATTTTTTCGCAACATCATTTATTTCATTCTTGAATAAATTTCTTAAACGAATCTGACTTAAAAATTTAGACTTGCCTTTAATATTTTTGTTGTTCAAACAACTAAATACCAAAGATAAATAAGCAAATTTTTTCTTTAAATTAGACTGTTTTCCATTCGCAATGCACTGTTTATATGCTTCAAATTTTGAAAATAATTTTTTGTTGCTCTCTGCATTTGCATCTAAAGCACTAAAAAGATTTTCGAAATACTTTAATCGAGCTGAATCAACTCACTTGCTATAGTTTTTCGCACTCAGAAAAACATTGTTAAAAACTGTTGTGTCTTCATAAGTGGAATTCTCTTGCATTATGTAAGCTATTTCATAAATTAAAGGCTTATTTTTAATTTCTATAGAACCTTCATTTGGTTTTAGGTATCCCAAAATCAAATTTAATAAAGTGGTTTTACCGCTTCCTGAAGGGCCTAATAATGAAATTATTTGATTTTCCTGAATTTCTAGCTTATCAATATCAACGTTATGCTCCTTTTGCTTTTTGTTATATTTAAACTTTAAATTATTGATTTTTATCAATATATCTTCATTATTTAATGTTTCCATACAAATAGAATTTTACTCTCAGAATCGACAAAAAGATGCATAAATTAGCGCTATGAGTTAATTTTTCATACTTTTTGACATCATTAGTTGATTTTCATTTGATAAAGCTTTGCCTACCCAAATTATCACTTTATTTAGTACTTATTTTGGAGGCAATTTTAAAAATCCTGGATAATTCCAGAATTTTTGCTAGTTTGTATGTATTAAGATTATTTTCTTTCTATATTTTGCCTTTTATTAATAATCACTAAACTTGATATTAATCCAACAGCAAGCAAAATGGCTACTGTTAATGTTAATGAGACAATCACAATAGTCTGTTTATTATTCCCTCTAGTTTCTGCCTGCGTATACCCATAATTTGAAAGATCAACTTTCAAAAGACTGTTATCATTATGATTGTTATCACTTTTGTATTTAAAATATACAATAGGACTACTTGCTGATAGTAGCTGATTTATAGACTTATATGTATTAAAATTTAGTTTGTCAAATGAGTACAAAACACCACTGTCAAATTTAAGATTGGCCTTGTCAACTATTGAGTTATCAGATATGTTTTTAGGCAGAATTTCTCAGTTATAGTGCAATTCATTTTTGCCGTCTGAAAATGAATAATTATTATCAATAATTTTAATAAAACTATGATATTTTCCTGCTTCAGTGTGGCCTGTATTATCTACCAATATGCCTGATTTAAAGCCTAATTGGGTAAAGTTTAAACTATGTTCATTGCCGTCATAGATAAAAGTTGTGTTAGTATGCTTTGGAGAATCAATTATTAGTTTTCCAACCTTTATCTTATGACTATAAGTGTGTTTTTTACCATTTAGTTCATAATCTATTGAAATTTCATTATCACCATAATTAATGTGGTTGCCATTTTGATAATTAATTTTTGTTGGTTTAGCAAACGTAATCTGTCCATTTTCCTCGGCTAACAAATTGACTTTGTTTATATTTACTATATCTTTTGCATTGTAAGAAGATTCAAGATTATGACTAACTACTTTGGTGTTGCTTATATTATCAAAAACTGCTTTAACGATTATTGGATTTGCATAAGTTTGATCATTGCCCTTTTGTCTATTACCAACATAATTAAAGTTCAAAACATTTGTTTTTAACTCCTTAATATGATCGTATGCAATGTAATATTTGTTATTTGTTTTATCTAAAGGCAGATCAACTTCAGAGCCATCTTTATTGATGTAAGCATATTTAACAAATTTAGAATTAGGCTTCTCTAGCTTGGGCAAATAATGCTTGCTGAAAGTGCCACTTTCTGCAAATGGAACTTCTGTAACTAAACTTTCTGACTTTGCACCATTTGTGTCAATATAAAGTTTGCTAAAAGTATATTTATCCTTTTCATCAAGCCTATAAAAATGGTATTTCTTGTTTGCTATAAATAAATCGTTTATGAAAGTTGAAACATTAATATCAAATTTATTGTCTTTATATTTTTCTAAAAACTTATTAACTTTTGAATCTAACAAATCATTGTTATTTACTTTAAACTTAATATTAGCATTGTTCCTGTTATTTGTATAAAGTGGCCTGTTATTAAAGTTGACTTCATTATTTTTATTTACTAGTATTACTGGCGTTGTATTATTTAAAACATAACTATTGTTTGCATGAAAAACAATATGCGACTTATCTCCAATTGTTCAATATGAATTAGCCTGAATAGCTTCAGTTCCATCTAAAACATAAATTTGACGAATCTGAGACTCGTTTTTATGTTCTTTTTCATTAATAAGTTCATAGTTATAAAATAACTTGACAGAATATGCACCAGATTTTAATGGTATTTTGCTGCTTATAGTAACACCTTCATTTTTGATATATTCAATATTAAAATAGCCAGATACATCAACCTCATCTTGATAAATTTTTGCAAAAATATTGTTTAATTTAGCAATATCATTGTTGATTTTGTACTTAATTTTTACATTTTGTGTTGACTTAAAGATATTTTTGTTTTTAGCAAACGTATTTTTGCTTCTAACACCATAGTTTGCTACATTATAGTAATTGCTAAATTCATTTTCATAGTTAGCATTGCTTTCTGAAAGCAATATATTTTTCCCAATGTATTCATAGCCACTAAATTTATTAATTATTGCACGTGAATTATAAGGAAGAAAGTTAACTCCATCGCGATTGCTATATAAGCCATCACTATTAAGAATAATTCAAGCACCAGTGGTTCCATCAGTTGCTTTATAATTATCATCTCAGCCAATTATAGAGACTGCATGTGTATTACTTCTTCCAGTTCCAACCAATTCATGAACTTTGACTTTTGAATTAGACTGTTCTTCAATATTTTTATAATATTTATCATTTGAGACTGTTTTATACCCTCTTATAGCAACAAACAGTGAACCATTTTTAGTAATGTGTTTTTTGATTTTATCAAAATCATAAGTTTCAAAATCAACCCTTTGAACCTGATCTCTAAAATTCTTATGAGTATGCTTATTAAAATAATTTCTTAAGGCATTATGATAGATACCTTTGTTTGGTACATAATATAAATCACCAAATTTAAAATCAGATTCATATGCAATGCCATTGTTTGAAAGAAGTTTGTCATAATCATCAAACCAAGCACCGCCACCAACATTATCAGTATCATTTATAGTTATGCTAGCTTCAGAGAAATCATACATTTCACTGGTGTTTAACATCAGTGATGTTTCTAGTGACTTTGTAGCACTAAAATTTCAGCAAAGACCAGTATTATATTGATACTGGTTAAACAAAACATAATCATCTCGTAGTGAAAAATAGGATTTTTTCTGCCTCTCATCTGCGTTGTTTTGAATACTGCTTGTTGAAATCTCATTATTATTGCTAGATTTAAAGCTCATTGATAACAGTGGAATAGCCGAAAAAATAACTGGCGTTCGCTTTAGCCAATTCATAAACTTCTTATTGACTTTTAATACTGGCATTATTTTTATTATACTATTGATTTACAGCAATATAAACTTATGGTAAATAAGCAAAGTTAATAAAAAGCACATCTAATTAAGATGTGCTAATAACTTTGTTTTATAGATATATTAATAAAATTAAATTCCTTGCCCATGTTTATGGAATGATAAAACAAATGCACAGAATATAATTCCAATCATAAACACAAATATAGTTCAGAAAAACAACTTTTTATCATGATGTGCATGATAAAATTCCGGCAAGAACTCTAAAATGCTAATAAATATAAATATTCCAGCAATAAATGACTGAACCATTGCTCTTAATTGTCATATATTGTAAATATATTTACCTAAATAGCCACCTAAAAGCATAGCAGGTAAAAATAGTAGCAAGCAAAGAGTACTAATAAATAACGCTTTAGCCCTGCTTCAGCCCATTTCTCTTTGACGATAGTAAAATAAAACTTGTTCAGGAATTAAATGAAGTATTAATGAAATTAAGAAAGCAACTGAAGTTGATGTTATTCCTTTATTTTCAATTCCACTAATAATAAAACCAATTAAAAAGCCTTCAGGAATTCTGTGAAGTAAAAGAAGCAATATAGCAACTAACTTATATGCAGGTTTGCTTTGTGCGTTAGCATCAACCTTAATATCATGTGAAGGCGCAATTTCATGATCGTGATGATCTAAGTCAGTGTGATCATGACCGATATCATGTGAGTGCAAAAATAATCTGGCTGATTTATCAGTTGCAATTTTGCTATTAATTGACTTGCGCACTAATTGTCTTACTAAGGCTGCAAAGCCTATGCCTATAATTAAGCCACCTACAACAACTAATATATTTCAGCCATATATTTTAAGATCATTATTTAGTATTGCACCAGTATTAATAGAACTTATTTCTAATGACTCTTTTAAAAATCCAAACGTTGCCATTGTAAGGAAAAATCCGCACATAAATGCATAAAGTAAAACAGTTCCCTTACTATTTAATTTTTCCTTAGTATAAGCAAAAATCAAATTAACTAAAAAAGGAATTAGAGCAATTAAAATAAATACAATTAAGATTGCAATAAAAATTGCTAATGGCTGGTTATAACCAAGAGATGAATATAATGCATTTCAATATTTGGTCATATTTATTCTTCGAATTCTATGTTGTGGAATACTTCCTGAACGTCATCATCATCTTCTAATTTAGCTATAAAATCTTGGATTTTTTGTGCTTTTTCGCCGGTAAATGACACAGTTGCATTAGGTAGGTATGTAATTTCACATTGCATAAATTCAGTTATATTTAAATTACTCTCTATAGCACTTTTGCAAGTTGAAAAGCTTTCAACTGAAGTTGTTACAATAAATGATTCATCAGTTGATTCAATATCTTCAGCTCCATTTTCCAAACATACTATAGTTAAGGACTCTTCGTCAACTAAACTCTTACTAATTTCCATAATACCTTTATGGTCAAACTGAAATGGTATAGTGCCAGTTTTTCCTAATTTTGCATTTTGCTTATTAAAGTATGATTGAATATTACTTGTTGTTCTATTAACATTATCGCTTAATGTAACAACTAAAAATGTAGCACCGCCACTAATTGTTGCATTGTAAATAATTTCAGTAAAAACTGCACCATCTTTGGCATTGCCTTTGGCTTTATCCAGTGCTCTTTCAATATTAGCCTTAGGCATACTTTTGGCCTTAGCCTTTGAAATAGCTAATCTTAAGGCTGGATTTGAACTAGGATCTGTTCCACCAGGCCCAGTTGCTGCAACATAAATTTCCTTAAACATTTTTTGGAAAATTTTGCCTCTAGCTGCATCATTTGCGCCTTTTTTATGTTTTATTCCTGCTCAGTGTGAATGTCCTGCCATATTTATTCCTTTCTCATTTTCTTTATAACTTCATCAATTGAAAGAGGTAAACTGGCTTTGTTTCTTTTGTGCGCACTAGTTTTATGCATTCTTTCAATTTTGATAATTGAATTTTCTCTTATACCATCTTTATCATTCATTAAATATTTATCTAATTCATTGTAAGTAAAGCCCAACTCGTCTTCATCACTTTGGCCTTCTCATAGGCCTGCTGAAGGCTTTTTGTTGATTATACTTTCAGGCACATTTAAATATTTAGCAATCTCTCTAACTTCAGATTTAAGCAACTTAGAAATAGGCAATAAATCAACTCCACCATCACCATGCTTAGTGAAATAACCTATAAAATACTCATCTTGGTTATCTGTTCCCATAACTAAATAATTATTTTGCTGTGCATATGCATATAAAGTAGTCATTCTTAATCTAGGTTTTATATTGCTAATTGCTAAAAGATTATCAACTTCATTATTTAGCGATTTTTTAATTTCTTCAAAACTTTTTACAAGTGAAATAGTTTTAAATTTTAAATTAACTGCACTTTCTAGTTTTTTAATATCATCAAGATCATGCTCCATAGAATCAATAGGCATAACTAACCCTATAGTGTTATTTGGAAATGCCTTAGCACACAATGACACAACTAAAGCACTATCAATTCCACCTGATATGCCCACAATGCATCCTTTTGCCCTAGCATTTTTAACTCTTCTTTTGATTCAGGAAACTAAATATTCTGTGTAAATTTTAACTTTTTCACTATCAAAAGGAGAATTGAAACTGCTATCAACTCTTAATCCAATTCTCTTATGCATAGTAACCTGCCACTTAAATAAATTAAATAATTCTTTATTATTTTACTATATTAAATAGTATTTTAATGTTTATGTGTTAGGACATAAAAAATCTTGCGTTAGCAAGAATTTAGTTATTTTGCATTTTCATTAGGGCTAATTTAAGATCATCTTCATCAACCATATTTTCTTTAATATCTCTAAGCTTTATTGCTTTAAATAAATTAGAGTTTTCATCTGCTTCATTAAAAATAGCACTTCTAATAGCCATATAAACTGGCATTGGTGAGTTTAATTTTTCTCAAGCAGACTTGCTAAGCTCAATCAATGCTTCTAAGGCTTCTGGATCCTTATCTAAATCAGGAAATTCTAAAAAGTCATTATAATTTTGCCTTTTAAACTTTTCTAAATGTAGCTCAAGCTCGATTCATTTTTCATGTAATTCAAAATCCTGAAACAATTCATATCCATACTTTGCACTTATGTTCATTTGTGATTCGTTTTCTACGTTTGAGCCAGAATTATAGTAATTTTGGTTATTTTTGAATTCAGAGTCAGTAAATCATAAAATTCCTATGATTTTGTACTCTTGATGTTTTTGTTTTGCTAATTCAATATCAAACAAAAACTTATCCCAAATTTTAATTGCTTCATTGGCTGAGTATGTGTCTCTTTTTCTCTGTTTAATGAAATAATAGGATTTAGTATTTTCATCCTTAAATGCAAAAGTAAACTTAGCATTCAAAATTTCATATTGTTGATCACTATTTGGTATTAATTTCGAAACGGAAACTCTGTTTTCGGCTATTTCATAGGCAGATTCAGCAAAAATGTTGATTGCAAAATTTGACAAATACTTATAATATTTGTTTTCTTGACTTCTATAAAAGGCTTGTTCTAGTTTTATTTTAAAATTAAGCGGACTTAAAAGTGAAATGAATCTATATGGTGCTTCAGCCAACTTATAAATTAACTTTTTAGCATTATTATTCAAAAGATTAAATTTCAACTCTTGTTCAAATTGTTCATAATTCATATTATTGCTTATCCAATTCTAGATCATTATTTTTATTCAACTCATCTAAAATCTCTTCAACTGATTCAGAATCATCAGTGTCAATAGACTCGCCAACATTTATTACATTCTTCTTAAAAGTAATAAATTTGCTAAATGGTCAGCGTTTCTTTTTTGATAAAACTACTAAATTTAAAAAATTGCTAATTTGTTTCCCAGCAACCTTAATTGGCGAGTGTGTTTCACCAATTTTAAGTGCGGGACAATTTAACTCATTAGCATAATTAATAAAATTATTTGTGCCAATGATTGAATCTTTATCGCCTATAATGAAAATTAATTTATCTGCAACATCGCGGTATTGTTTGTCTAATTTTTTCATAAATTCAGGTTGTAATATGTACTTGTCTAGCAAGTTATATCATTTACCTTTTCTGCTAAATGAATCAATTAGTCTTTTGCCTTTTTTGAAAAACTTAGCACCCCAAACAAATAATTTCCCAAACATTGAAGGCTTGCCAGTTTCTGGGCCTATTACATTATATAGAAGTCTATACGACTTATTTTCAGTCATAGTTGGATTAATAGTAGCAAGCATAAATACTTTTTTGACTCTTTTATCTTTAGCCAATTCAACGGCAACCCCTCCAGCCATTGAGTGAGCTAAAATATGAATATGTTTTGACTTAATTCTCTTTAAAACAGCTTTAGCCAGATCAATTCAATCGTCTAGTATTATATTTTCAGGATCAATATCAGGTGCGTATTTACTGCCAGGAAAGTTCACTGAAACAATATTAAATTTATTTTCATAATCTAACATATTACTTATGAATGAACTATTAGAATTTAGTCCATGTAAGAATAATATTGTTGTGTCATAGCTATTATTTTGAGTAAAAACCGGCATCTTCTGATTTTTAAAGTTAACATAGTTCATTTCCATATTTAAGCCACCTTTGCTGTTAATGAATTAGACCAATAATCCTGTTTATAGGCAATTTTCCTTCAATCTAAGAATCGCAACCACTTCAATATGGTATGTCTGACAAAACATATCACAAGGTCTTAAATAACTTATTTCATATCCTGATTTACTTAGTATATTAATGTCCCTGCACATTGTGTGTGGATTGCAACTTATATAGCCAATTTCTTTAGGTCTTATATCTAATATTTTACTTAAAAATTCGTCACTAAGCCCACTACGCGGCGGATCCACAACCAATATATCAACTTTATCATTAATCTTATCAATTGACTTAATAACATCTCCAGCAATAAAATCAACATTGTTAATGTTGTTGTTAATAGCGTTTTCCTTTGCATTAATAACTGCCTCATTGACAATTTCTAACCCATAAACTTTTTTGGATTTTTGAGCTAAAAAAAGCGAGATGGTGCCAATGCCACAGTAAGCATCAATTACAGTTTTATTTTTGTCCAAAGATAAATTATTTATTAAAAGGGAATACAAATTTTCAGTTTGTTCTGAATTGATTTGAAAGAAACTGTTTCAGTTATATTTGAAAGTAAAATTTCCCACTTTGTCTATTAAATAGGTATTTTGACTTAAATATTTATTAACTACCTTATCATTAACAATAATGAGAATGCTTACTATGTTTTGAAATTGACTAACTATATCACTAATAAATTGCTTTGATAAGTCAAATGATTTAGAAGCAGTAAAATAAAGCATAATTTGCTTATTAAAATTACTCTCTCTAATACTAATGCTTACTAATGAATTTTTAGTATTTTTAAAACAGTCATAGTTATTGATATTTTTACTAAGTCAAATAAATACTTTTTCAGAATATTCGGAAACTAAATCATATGAATCCTGCTCAATTAAATTGTGAGTGTTCTTTTCATATAAGCCTATTTTAATGGTGTTTTGGATATTTTTAGTAAACAGTAAAAGTTTATTTCGATATCTTCATTCATTACTGCTTTTTAATATTGGCAAAATGTTAGAATAATGAAGATTTCGTTTAAATAATTGCTTAACAAAATTCTCCTTAAATTCTAATTGATCACTGTATGAAATATTTGCAAGAGGCGCTGATCCACTCTCCATTAATTTATCATTTAAAACTTTAATTCTTTTTGGTGAATCATTGTATCTTTTTAAGACTTTGGCAAATGCAAATTTAGAGTTAGCTTTTTTAATTAATATATCAGCAGCTTCACCAGGAAGCAAGTTCTCTACAAATATAGGATAGTCATTTATCTTGACAGTGCCTAGCCCTTCATAAGAGTGTTCGAATGCTGTTACATTTTCTAAAACAGAGTTATTTTGAAGCTTCATAATTCAATTTTATAAAATAAAAATCCTTTAATAAGGATATAACTAAATTAAAAGGTAATCGCTAATATTGTAGGGTGTAAAATTCTCAGTTATTTCATAAATTAATGACTCAACCTTGAATGCAAAACTTTTATCCGTCTCAATATTTCTATAATAATTTGCTAATTCTTTAGGCTCTAACAATGAGCATAGAACAGTAAATTTATTATTAGCATTTCTATATTGCAAAATTTCATAAACAAAATCATACTTAAATCATTCATTGTGCTTTTCAAAGCCAAGATCATCAATGACTAACAGTGACACATTTTTTAATGAACTTTTAATCTCATTCAGTGATATGCTATTTGACATTTTATTCTTTAAGTATGCAAATAAGTCGTTAAGTTTTATGTATGCTGATGAAATACCTCTAGAAGCAAAACTATTAACCATTGCGTTAGCAATATAAGTTTTGCCTGAGCCGTTCGAGCCATAAATATACATACTGTTGTTACTTGCAAGAGGCTTTCTTTTTTCAAGTATACCTCTAACATAATTAATTTTGGTTATAAGTTCTTTACGTTTGCTAGTGGGAATCTTGAACTTTGTAAGTTTATAATCTGGATTAGTTTCGTTAACTTCAGTTAAAATGATATTAAGTTTTCTAGTTATATTTTTAGCATAATTGTTTTTGGCTGATGATCTTTTAATAATTAATTCCCCATTTTTACGCGAGACATTATAAACTCATGGGTAAATATCGCTATTATCAAGTGATTCTTTTATATTTAAAAATTCGATCAAGTTATCTTTTAATTCTTGATCTGTAATTTTTAATTGTTCAATACACTTAATAATTTTAGAATTAGATTTGACTAAATTCATAACTTTAGATTCAATCTCATCATAGTTGCTATCAACAAGACCTTCTAGATTGCTAATTCAGTCTCGATCTTTCATTTATACTCCTAATCTTCAATTAAAGACTCAGCACTTTCATAAGTATTGTTATTCATTGTAATAGATTTTAAATAAGTTGCTTTATATAATTCTTTTTTAGATATTGTACCTTTATTTTTAAATCCTTGCAGGCTATCTAAATGCTTTTCTACTTGCACAAATGAGAGCAATTTCTTATTTATTAAGTCAGTGATTATTTTCTTAACATAGGCATAATTAATTCTGCCATTAATATCATATGCATAGTAAAAGACCAAATTAATACATGGATCGCTTAGCTCATTATTTTTCGAAAACTTTATCAAATTAACTATACTATCGGTAGGAATTTGCCCCGACACTTGAGAAAAGAAAAATCTCGAATCAGTCTTTAAAATAGCCTCATATGGATTAGGGTACTCAAAAGTATTTAAGTCAAGCTTTTCCTGAATAAACAAGTTAATTTCCTTTGTGCTTACATCTGATGAATCTAATTCATATGAAAGGGCAAATGAATTGTTTAACTCATCAGTATCACTAACTGAATTGTCCAAAGGAAACACATCATCAAATTTAGCTGATGCATCTAGTAAATATTTAGCCTTTGAAAGAAAAATATTCTTTTCTTTGCCCATAAGTCTCTCAAAGTTTTGCTTACCCATTGTTTTGATTAATTTGTTAGCTAAAAGTAGGTTTTTTCTAAAACCTGAACTATCTAATGGTTTTTCTAATACAAAAACAGTTTTACGATTGAACTCATCTATCAAAGTTGTCAAAAGAGCAACTGATTCAAGCATAATTCTTGCCTTGTTTAAGGTTTTTATATCCATATTTAGAAGATATGTAAGGCTCTCAAAGTCAAATATATCAGATTCATTATAATTAACGTGTGTAAGGTCTCTTAAATATTCATAAAGCAGTATAGATTCACTGCACAAAATAGGTGCATAAAATTTACGCAGATTTTTAAGATCTGTACTACTGATTTGCAAAGAGTTTTGGATTGTAAAATATGGATATTGTAGTGTTTTTAACATACTTAAAACTCCTTGCAAATATTAATAAAAATAATGTTCTAAATCTATTTTAACTATTTGCAAATAGTATTGTCAAAATTAGTTCAAATAATACGTTATCACACAAGTTATTTGCAAAGATATTAACAATTGGAACTTGACCAAAAATAGCATTTTTCATTAATTTTGGGGCATTTTTTTCACTTATTGCTTTTTTTGTGAAGTTATCCACACCCCGAGCAGCCATATTTTTTGCCCTTATTTTTTCTGGTGATTCGAGGCATAAAATAATATCAAAAAGTTGGCTAAAATCATAATTTTTTCCGACTAATTTTGGTATTTCAACAAAATCAAATTTTCCCATTTTTATAGCTTTATAAACTATTGGAAAAATGACCTTTTCCAAAATCTCAATATTATAAGGGTTTTGGGCAATTCATGTTTTTATCTTGCTTTTTGAAACCCCTTTTTCATCACATAAAAAATCTCCAATTTGTCTTTTAATTTCTTTATAACATTCATTGCCTTTTAGATAACTTTCTTGAACAAAATCATCGCAATTAAAGACTGAAAAGCCTTTTTCAATAAGTTTTTTACAGAATGTAGTTTTCCCGACACCAAGTTTTCCTATAATTGCAATCATTTTAGCCTCTTTTATTATTGATATACTCATCAATTGCTAGATTTGCACATTTGTTATATGCTCTTATTAATCCCCGCCTCCTAATTTTATCCCACCATAATATCTAACTACAAACACTGCAACATTTTCAACACTTTTAAGCTGGATTGCACGGGCAATTGGCCTACCGGCTGTGCCGCTTGGCTCGCCATCATCATTAAAACCAGAATTATGACTTTGGCCACTATAAAATGAGTATGCATGACAAATATGTGTGCTTTTTTTATGTTCTTTTCTTAGTGCCTGTTCATAAGCTTTTACTTCTTTTTTAGAATTAATATCAAAAACATAGCCTATGAACTTAGACTTTTTTATTTCGTATTCACACATTGTAATATACATATATTAAAATTCTACTATATTAATTTTCGCCAAAAAAGGTATAAAAAAAATGGGGCGGATGAAGGGATTCGAACCCTCGCATGACGGGACCACAACCCGCTGTGTTAACCACTTCACCACATCCGCCATTTTAATTAGTAAAACAATTATAAACTAAAAGTAATATTTCGAAATTTTTTGTACTAATTTCTGATTTAAATAAATCATATAAATTATCAATTTCAAAAATGAAACTATATAGCTTACGTTTGGTGAACTTTAGCCAAATTACATTATGATTATTTATATCAAATACAAAACTGTTCAATCATATATCATCTCTAATAAAGCTACCACTTAGACAATGAAGCAAACTGACATCAGATAAGGATGAATACATAAAATTAAAAAACAATTTTTTTCCTAAAGGAAATGCAATACAAAAAGCACTAGATGAAAGAAAGAAGCTTGGTAAATAAAATGAGTAATATAAAAACTAACACAATTGTTAATGACAACTGCATTGATGCTTTAAAACAGTTGCCTGATAATAGTATAGATTTAATTTTTGCTGATCCGCCTTATTGAATGAGAACAAGCAAGACTTTACTTAGAGTTGAAGGAACTAAGTTCAATGGTGTTGAAGATGAATGAGACAAATTTGAATCTAATGAAGATTATGTTCAGTTTACTAAGAATTGATTAAGCGAGTGCTACAGGGTTTTAAAGAAAAATGGTTCATTTTGAGTTATAGGTGGAATGCAGTGTATTTATACAATTGGTGGCATAATGCAAGAATTAGGTTTTTGGATAATAAATGATGTGATATGACATAAAACTAATCCAACTCCAAATTTTAAAGGCACTAGACTTCAAAATAGTCACGAAACATTAATTTGGGCTACTAAGAGTCAAAGCTCAAAATACACATTTAACTATAAAACAGCCAAAGAATTAAATATTAATGTTGCAGACTATAATAAAGGGAACCGTAAACAACTAGGCAGTGTGTGATCAATTTCTGTTGTAAATGGCAATGAACGCCTAAAGGATGATCAAGGAGTAAAACTTCATAGCACACAAAAGCCAGAAGAACTTCTATATAAAATAATTAATATCAGTTCAAAAATTAATGATATAGTCCTAGATCCTTTTGCTGGGACTATGACAACTGGCAAAGTAGCAAAACAAACAGGTAGAAAATACATAATGATAGAACAGGACGAAAAATATTGTCATTATGGAGCAAATAGAATAGAAAAAACCAAGGAAAAAATAGGAGATATTGAATTAGCAACTTTTGACATAAAACCCTTAAAAGTAGATTTAAAAGATATGATAAATGATGGTTTTTTGCACACCGGAGAGCAATTTTATTTAAAAAACATTACTCACAAAAATGTTTATTTAAATTCTGATGGTAAGCTAACTGATGACAACGGACAAATTCTTGATATTCACTCAGGAGCCGCGCAGTTATCTAATAAAAAAGCACCTAGAGTTAATGGTTTTGACTACTGATATGTTTCGCGAAGATAAGCTTGTCTCAATTAATGAGATTAGAAAATTATATAGAGAACATTTATCTAAGGAGCCAATTTAAAAATCATTATTTTAACCATTAATTCTAAAAATCAGGGATATAGGTTTTATTGGTATAAAATATTGTCTCTTGCAACAATGCAAAACTAAAAGACAGTCTGCACGCTGTCTTTTAATATTAGAAATATTTGCCAAATACTAATTATGTCTGCTATATATTTTGCTCTTTTCTTTTTTGTACGTTAATGATGATACCAAAATGCCTATAACACAGACACAAACAATTATTGAGTAGAACAAGTATGTATATAAATATCCTGCTTTGGTTGATATTAAGGTAAATAACACACTAATCATTGATGACAATAAAATTCTAAATACTATAGCTATCCCATTTTGCTTGTGAAAATGACTTTTACTAAAAAGTTCATATGATGTTGAATAATAGATAGGAATAAATAGTGAATAAGTAAATTGTTGGAATGCAATTATTGAAACGTATGATATTAAGTTTACTTTTGCTTCTGAATTCATAAAAAATAGTCAAACAAAGTTTAAGGTTCCTAATACTGAAATTAATGTTATAAACAGTGGCTTACTTTTTTTAATTTTTGACTGAAAAAAATAAACAATAATGACACCTATCAGTGAAAAAGTCGTAAAAATAATAGAAAAGTAAAATCCTCAGTTATCAATTTTATATTCAGAATTTCCAAAACTATTAAAGTACTGAGATAAACCAGAAGTGTTTGGAAACAAGAATATTCCTATAAGAAGAGACCCTGACAAAATAAACATTCATGACTTCATAAGATTTGATTTATCTTGTTTATTTTCAACATCTCCTATGGATGTTGGAGTACTAAATACAGTTGCTTCCTTATTAACCTTTAATGAGTAGTATAAAATTCCTGAAACTAAGTAAGTGACCATATTCATTGTTATTAGTCAGTAAAAACTTAGATTTTTAAATAAGAAGAACGATAAAATTGTCGAAGCAAAAAAACCTAATGATGTTGCTAAAGAGTTTGATGCATTAAATTTTTGCATCTGATCATTATTGTCAGCAATAAAATAAATTATATTTTTTAGAAAAATGAATCTAAACGAGTGAATAAAACCTAATAACGTACTAAAAGTTATTAAAATTATGGATAAAGTTGTCTTCAAGTCTTTATTGCTATCATCTTTGTTTAATATAATAAACGTTATTAATGGTGGTATTAATATAGCAAAACTTAACAAATCACAAATTAATAATATTAACTTGTCATTTTTTACTTTCTTAACTATTTTAGAGCTAAATAAGTAAACTATGATTGATGGAAGTTGTATCAATAGGTATAAAAATGTAACTAGCCAAAGATTACCGGTAAACTTAAATATAAATATGGATGAGCCTAATTTAAATGCTTCTGATCCAATCAATGACAATGTCAGTGAGCTAGTGTATTTTAAATTGTTTATTTTAAATTTTAACATAACAAAACTCCTGGTATTAGTGTGTAATAAATGCTTTACTCAATAACAGTTGACTTCATTAAATATATTGAACTTACAGATATAGTGATTGTTATTGGATCAGTATTTCTTATTTCGGCTACAACAGTTGATTATGAACCAAAATATAGTCCGTATGGAATACCATAATCACTACAAAATGTTGCGGCTTAATTAGTAGGTTTTTAGTAAAAACTGTTTTCTTAAGCCAATTTTCTAACCAGATTCTATTACTGGCATGTTGACAGTCTGAATATTATTACACTTTGCCCACCCAAAAGTTAAATAGTTAATTTCAGAGTAAAGCTTTATAAGTGTTTCATACCATTTTGAGATTATTGTTTTTATAAAATTGTTCTTAAATTTGTCAAAATTTGTTTTGCTTGAATCCATTATTTTGTCCACACTTTCATTTAAGCTAAAACTAATCAATTATAAGTGTGTTTACTATTGTTGTTTAGATAATGCAAAAATATGTGGAAAATTAGCATTAAAAAAATAAAGGATTCTTAAAATTATTGACATCCTTTATTTAGTTATAAAAATTAGCAAAATTGTTCATATTTTCACTGACTTGTTTTTATTACGCTATAAAACAGCAAAAAACATAATTAAAAACATTATAATTGGTATCAATACCAACAACCAAAGCCAACGATATTTATTATATTTGCTATTGTCGTTGTTTGAATGATTGTTACTATTATTATTTAAAGAGTTTTTGTTGGAATTTATCCGAGAGTTTTCTCTTGAAATATTAAATTTACTGATATTGCTATCATTAGTTTTATTAGAAGAAATATTTCGTAAAAATTCAAGAAGCGGAATATCTGTTTCTGGTTCAGGCTTAATTCCTTTAAATATATAATCATCTATTTCTTTATAGAGCTTATTGGTTAAATCCTCATCATAGTTTTCTGCATCATCTAATGTTCTATGTCATCATTTATTCTCTACAGCGCCTGACCAAATTTTATTATCCCTTACATACTTTAGACACTTAAAATAACCTAATTTTATGTATTTGATTTCTTTGTACATTTTTTCTTCTTTATCTTTGAGAAAACGTTTCATTGAATAGTGATAATTGATTTTTCTAACTAAAAGAAATACACCATTTAAACTATGTCTTTTGCGATTTAACTTATAAATTTTAATATGCAAAAGCAAGTGTTCAATTAAATTACAATAAATTAACCTGTTCGCCTTTTGATATTCAGGAAATGATAATCAACTATCATACTTAGAAAGATTATGTTCTTTATCTTCATCAATATGATGAATTTCCAAACCATTCCATGTTCTTTTTATATCTTTATTTTCATGCAGTTCGCCCGTAAATGGATCTCTATAAAAATAATCATCTGCTACATCACCATATTTTCGGTGCAAAATATTAACACAATCATAATAGTCTAATTCAAGCATTTTCTCAATATCATCCATAATTTAATTATATTGAATTAAGTATGCTTAAAAAAGCAACTATCAATATAGCCTCCGTGGAAATAAAACCTAAGTCTTTGGAATTATGCATATGCATTATTTCTAAAATGCACTTTCGCACAAATAACTTTATTAATTTTTTAACGCGTTTATTGGAAGAACTATAATCCCATCATCTCTTTTATATGCTAAATTACCTAGACCCACTATGATACACTTTAAAACTGGCTCTTTTGCTCCACTATTAACCATATCTTTTACAGTTTTATTTAATTTTAAAGCTGCTTCGCTCACAGTATTTGAACCTAATTTTATTTCAAGTGCTGCTCAGTCCCCGCCACTATACTCAATTATTGCATCTATTTCATTACCTCTATAATCTTGGTAATGATATACTTCAGCATCCATTGCCCTAGCATAAATTTTTAAATCTCTGACAACCAATGATTCAAACAAAATACCATATAAATTAGGATCTTTGGTTAATTTATCAGCAGTCAAATTTAACATTGCACACGCTAGCGAAGGATCGCTAAAATATCTTTTTTCTAGCTGTTTAACCCTTAATGATGAGCGATAATTTGGTGCGTAAGGTTCTAAATTATCAAATAAAAACATTTTGTTTAAAAATTCTAAATATTTTGACAAGGTTGGTCTAGATACTTTATTAATTTCGTTTTGAGATATATCATCAATTATCGAACGCTCTGATACTGTAGTTGATACATTTCTAGCTATCGACTTTAAAATTAATTTAACTTTATCCAAATCAAACCTATTTCCTTCTTCGTCAACTAATTCCTGATTCAAAATTGAGTTAATGTACTGTTTTGCTACTAAGTGTGATTCTGATAAATCAATATCGATACTGCTAGGTCAACCCCCTCTTATTATTAATTTAGCCAACATATCAAAACCTAGTTCCTCAACATACATAGGATCGAAATTATCGTTATTATTGCACAAATCTACCAATGATATTATTCCAGCAGACTCTCCAGATTCATATAAACTCATAGTATTCATTCTTAGTCTTGCAATTCTTCCAGCACCACTATGTAAAATACCTTTATATTTTGGTGTAGATGAGCCAGTTAATATAAATAAACCATTTTCACCAATTTCATCAACCGTCGCTCTTACTGCATCTCAAATTGCAGGAGCTTCTTGTCACTCATCTATCATTCTGGGATTTTGTCCAGATAGTATTGATTGAGGATTTAAATTAGCTAACTGTCTATTTGCAAAATTATTATATGGGCCGCCTACTAAAAATTCACTTTTGGAAGCATATCTTGAAGTTCAAGTTTTACCACATCATTTTGGTCCTTCAATACAGATTGCTCCAGCAATCTTGAGATATCTTTGAATAACATTATCTATAACTCTTGGTCTATATAATTTTTCATTCATAATTACTTGCCTTTTGTTGGATAGTTTACCAAATTTTGGTTAAAAACTTTACCAATTTTTATATAAAAATTTTACCAAATTTTCATAGAATATTTTGCCATATTTGTAAATTCATGCTCTACACAGAGATTTTTTCGATATATTAGTTTAAAATAAAGCACGTTAATTTATGAAAGATAAAGTGATAATTTTCCCTAATATTTCTGTTTTATGGTGTTTTTTAACTTGTTGCAAATCAATGTAAAAAATTACACATAGCAATATGTGTGATGTTGTATAAATTTTCTTCTTCATTTAAAGTGATTCATGTGCTTTATTTATTTTGTTTGGCTTGCTCAAAAATACTCATTGCCTCTCTAACATTTTTATATGTTAATCTGTGTTCAGCAGTTACGCCATATTTAATTATTGCGTCAGTATGTTTTTTTGTGCAATATCCTTTATGTTCTTCAAATTCATATTCTTTGAATTTATCAGAAATCTTAATCATATATCTGTCTCTAGTGACTTTAGCTAAAATAGAAGCACAAGCAACATTGAAGCTTATGGAATCACCCTTAACTAAATTAATTTGTTTAATGTCTAAGTGGTCAATTTTCTCAAAGTCAGTAATAACTATTTCGGGCTTGGTTTTTAATGAATCAATGCAAATTTTCATACCATTTTTAGAGCTTTGCTTTGGATTATGCTCATCCACATATGGTGCTGGTAACGTAAGAATATAATAATCAATGCAGTTGTTTAGAATTTCATCAAAAAGTATCTCTCTTTGTTTAGAACTAAGTTTTTTTGAATCATTTATTCTTTCATTAACATAATTCTTAGGCATTATTACAGATGCAACAACTAATGGCCCAGCACAACATCCCCTACCTGCCTCATCTAAGCCGGCAATAAGCTTATAATCATTGCAATTTTTAAGCTCGTAATCTAACATTTTACATCCTTAAAATAAAGAAGATGAACTATTTAAGTTCATCCTTCTTTTCGCTATCATCATTTTCAGAAATTTCTCTTACTTCGGCTTCAACTATTTCGCCATCTGAGCCTGATTTATTGGCATTTTCATCATTTTTAGCATTTTCTTTTTCAGCACGTTTCTTAGTTTCTTGTTGTTCTAAAATATCTAAGATCAAATTAGCTAAAGTGGCTTTTTCCATACTTTGGTAGCCAGAAATATATAGCTTTTGAGCGGCATCATAAAGTTTTTCGTTTGGCAAGTTCATTAAACGTTCATAGTTCTTTTCTCTAACTATCTTAGCTGGATTAGCCTCATTATTATCATCTATCTTTTCATTAGCTTCATCTGATTCATTCTCGTTTTCTGCTGAATAACTATCAGACTCTCTAGTTTTAGAACTTAAATCACCACCGAAAGCAGCTTGAATATTTTGAACAAGTTCTCTAAGCTCTGGGTTTTCTTCTAATTGCTTTTGTGCTTCTTCATATCTTTGAACAGTAATGTAAGCAGCCTTAATAAACATATATCTTCTTACAAAGACAAAGTATGCAACAGCCAAAATAATTGTGAACAAAATAGTTAGTATTATTCTTACTAAAATGTAAGTGCTAAAATCCTTTATGCCTGAGGCATTAATATCTCTGCCTTGAATAATTGCAGACACAGAATTTCATATATTAACAAATAAAATTATGAAGTAAATAGTTAGTGGTCAAGTATAAATCTTTGCAAAGTTTTTTTTCTTATATCCGTGTAAAACAGACATAAACATTAAAATTGTCGAAACTATAATACCAGCCGATGCAACATACTTAAATATTATTCAAAATAAGTGCATGCTTTTCATATAATCAGGAGAAAATCCTTTTGGAGGGTTTTCTTCAAATGCTTGACCAGCAACTTTAATGTATGCGAGGTCAAATGAAGCCATAACTATAAAATACAGAATAAGCAAGATAAACGATACAAAGGTTGCAATAAAAATTGGACGAAAAGTTTTCTTTTCGTGCTTTCATAATCCATCGAATGACGCTTCAAATCTGAAGTGGTTATCAAACATAATTCTCCTTAGGGAAAATATTAATATTATTTCTAAATAATATATTATTAATTATTGTTTTTTAATAATTCATAATCATATTCAGCAATATAAAATTCGCTAGGTATATCTGAGTATACATCAACTTGTTTTTTTGAAATTGGATGTATAAAACTTAGTCTATAAGCATGCAATCTTTGATTAAAATCATCAACATGCGAACCATAAATATTATCACCATAAACAGGGTGCTTGATATAGGCTAAATGAACCCTAATTTGATGTGTTCTTCCTGTCTCTAACTCACACTTTACCAACGAATAAGGTTTATTATCTATATAAAAACTTTTTAGCAAATGAACATATGTTACAGAGCTCTTGCCGTCTTTATGTATGCTCATTAATTTTCTATTCTTAGCATCCCTTTGAATTGGCAAATTAATTTTTGTCACTTTATTAGGTAAAATGCCTTCACAAATTGCAATATAAGTGCGTTTTATTTGATGATTTTTTAGCATTTTTGCTAACTCATTATGTGTTTCATTATCCTTAGCAATAATTAACAATCCACTAGTGTCTTTATCAATCCTGTGCACTATTCCTAGACGTAACAGTCCATTTGTATCTGATAAGTTATTTTTAAAATGATACATAAGAGCATTAACTAATGTGTCATTTAGATGTCCCGGTGCAGGATGCACAACTAGTCCACTAGGCTTATTCAAGACCATAAGATTATCATCTTCATACCTAATATCTAATGGCATATCGACTGCTTCAATACTTGTTTCTTTTTCAAGTAGTCTCAAAATGGTTATAACCATTCCCTCACGCACCATATAATTAGGCTTTCTGACAAATTTTTTATCATCAATATAAACAGCTTCTTGCTCAATTAAAGCTTTTGCATCATTTCTAGTGATTTCTGAATTATCACTTATGTATTTGTCAATTCTTTCTTTATATTTAACTTCTAATTGAATCATATGTTTTCAAATTATAAATTATTAGTTAAATATTTTAATTAACTAATCAAGGACAAAATACTAAGAAAGAGCACGCAATATTAATCAATATAAGCAATATAACCGGGAATTTCTTTTTGTACATAATTGATGAGAATATAACTGTAAACAAGACATAGATGAACAATATTGGCATACCTATTTTTTCAAAATATTGAGCCTTTATCTTCATTTTATTTACTTTTGCATATTCACTAATTGACTTATTAAAAATAACTTGCGGAAATGCTATGCCTATTAAAAGTTGAATAATTAAGGCACCGATAATACCAACAATTATTGGGTTCATAATTTTTACTAAGCCTTGTAAAAATGGAGACTTGTTTTTACTAGTCATTAGCTTCATTGAAAAGTACATTGCAAAAAACGGAACCAGAACAAATGTTAGATAAGTAAAGAATGTAAATATAAATCCTCATCAATGACCATTTGCTACTAAATAACCAGAAGCAAAAGCTAATTTAGTTGAAAAAACACCTGGTGTGGCATTACTAATTGTAAACAAATTAGACACTGTTTGGCTGTCTATGTTTGTGCTAAAATGAGTATTCAAAAATTCCCAAAGTCAGCTAAATATAGGCATAAAGATCTGTCCGCCGCCAAATACAGATAAGCTGATAAATATAATAAACACAATGGTGGTCAAAATCATTAAAAAGGTCATTATCTACCACCTTTCTTGTGATTTTTATGTGTATCAATCAAATCGGCTTTATTATTCCTTTTGTTTCTGATTACTTTTTTGCGCGAAAAGTAAACAATTGTAAAAATAAGCATGATTGTTACCATAATAATAACTGGCATATTATAAGGAGCTGGAACAAAAAGAGCATAAGCAAAGGTTATTAAAAACAACACAAACCATAGTCACTGTTTTATAGCTTTTAACCCTTTTTTAACATAGTTATAAATAAATATTATTAATGAGCCTATGATTGTTGATAAAACTGCAACTTCTATTACAAAAAGATACTTTAGTGGAATGTACTTGGTAAAGTAAAAAATTAAAAATCCAAAAATTACATGTGGCAATACACCAAATACTATAACAATCATTGCCTTTCAAAAACCAAGAGTCTTAAAAGCAATATAACTCAATGCCTCAATAACAGAAGCACCAGGAAGCATATTAGTTAAAATAACATTTTCTTCAAACTCTTTTTCACTTAATCAGCGATATTTATCAACTGAATATCTTTTAAAGATTGGCAATAAAGCATTTCCACCACCAAAGCCAATGAATGATGTGAAAATAATGAATCAAAGAACTCTTCAAAATGATGGCTTAACTTTTTGTGACATTTCTTCTTCGTGCATTAGTTATTACTCACCTTTTTGTGCAAATATAAAATTAATATTTTTACCTTTAGACGATCACTTCTTTTCATAGCCAGTTTGGCAATTGTCATCATTATGTATGGTTTTATGTAAATCTGTGCCAAAGTCTATAATCCTTCAATGGCTGTTTTGTAGGGACATAAGCGAAAATTCATAAAGTTCATCATTATCACTTTTAAATTTTAAAATCCCGTCTTTGGCAAGAATTTTTTTATATCTTTCTAAAAATGAAGGATGCGTAAGACGTCTTTTCTCGTGTCTAGCCTTAGGCCAAGGATCGCTAAATGTTAACCAAATAACTTTGCACTCTCCTTCAAAAAGTTCATGAATTTTGTTTGCATCATCAATTAATATTTTGAAATTAGAAAGTTTGTATTCATTTGCCTTAGAAATACATTTAGCTGCAACAGTTGCATACTTTTCTAGACCAATAAACTTCAATTCAGGATGAGCTTTTGCTAATTCAACAATCATCTCGCCTTTACCCATACCAATTTCTAACACTGTTTTATCATCAAGCAAAATTTTCGAATCACTCTGTTTTATTAGATAATTAGATAATTCTAGTTTGCTTTCAGCATTTTTATCATAACGCAATCTCATTTATATAAATTGTATCAAAAAGCAGTGGAAATTATTCCACTGCCTGAATTAATATTAAATAACTTTTAATACAACTTCCTTAGATTTATGTTTTCCTTTTAGAGAATCTCTTTCAACATGAATTATCTCTACTTTTTCATTACCACTAGTATGGTCGCCAACTTTTTGTTTACGACGGTATCCTAGAACAGCAGCTTCAATATCTTCCAAGCTATTTGCAGTTGCAATGATTTCTTGGTTGACAATTAATTTAGCTTTATACTTGTACATAAATCTCCTTAGTAGATAAGTCTTTACCTACCTTATTTAATTATAGCAAAGGCATATTATTATCAACAAAACATTAATATGGTTTATGCTTGCTTATATACATTATCCAATTGTCTTATTGCCTTTCTTAAATTTTAAGCCTTTTACAATATAATAATAATGTATCTACAAAATACAGTACATTTTTCAATAACTTAAAATATTAAATTTCTAATAGCTAAATCTGTATAGATAAATGATTACAAAATACTAAAAATTACAATAAATTCTCGTAGCGAGGGGGAGCTATGATTGCCGATCAGAATAGTGACAAGAGAATTTCGTTCCCTGTTGAAGGATCTATTATAGATGTGCAAGCCTATAAATATGATGGCACATTATATAGACAATGAAATGGTGTTAAGGTTCTTAGAAACACTAATAAACACTATGTTCTATTAATGTATAAAACAAGAGTTAGCGAGCAAAATAATCATAATTGAGTTTATAGAGACTACGTATTATGATTTCTTCCAAAACATTCAATGTATAATGCTCTTATTCTTTTAAAACCTAGCAAAAAGCAAAATTATTCATATATTAATGTTGCCTCATATCCTGTTTATGAAGACAATACAATCAAGTTTATAGACTTAGATCTTGACATAAAAGCTTACCCATCAAACACTGTTTCTATTGTTGACAGCGAAGAGTTTAAAGAAAACTCAAAAATTTATAATTACCCTGATAAACTAAAGCAGTTAGTTTGAGAAGGAACTCAAGAAGTTATGCAACATTATGAAAGACAAGGCTACTTCTTTAATGAAGAAATAATAAATTATTACATTGATTTAGGCAAAAAAGATTGTTCAATTGCAAAGAAATTCAGAGCCTCAAAATACAAAAAAAAGAATAAATAAAAAAGTGAGTTTTTCACTTTTTTGCTATTTTATAGGTATTTTAGAAAAATTATTGCATTGCTACAACTGAAACAACTACAATAGGTTCTTTGCTATATGTTTTAAATATTTTCTTTCTAATAGCTTGTCTGCAAACATTTTGAAACTCTCTTAAGCTTTCAAATTTTTTACTTTCAATTACACTTAAAAGTGTTGACTTAACTATATCATTTGCTTCAGACTTTTCGTCCTTGCTTATAACACCAACTGTGTTAATTTGAATTTTACCAATAAGCTTTTTCTTAACTGGATTATATCTAACAGCAACTAACACAACTCCTTCACGTCCTAAAACTTCCCGTTCATTTAAGACTTCTGTATTTATGTCGCCAACACCAAAGCCATCAACAATAACGTCCCCGACTTCTTTTATTTTTCTCTTATATGAACCAAGTTTTCCATTGTCAAAGTGAGCAATCTGACCATTTTGCAATAATAAAACATTCTTAGGATTGAATCCTACATTCTTAACTATATATCTTTGTGCGTCTTGCAAATATCTATATAACCCTTGTGCAGGAACTACATATTCAGGTTTTAAAATATTTATTAGCTTAGCTAAATCCTCTCTAGCTGGATGATGGTGAAAGAATTCAAAGTTATTTAACTCCATAACTTTTGGGCTAACTCTAGCTATGTCGTCCAAAACAACAGCTTCTAATGACTCTAGCCCATTAATTGCAGGAGCAATCATTATGACTGTATCGCTTTCATGAAGCTTTAAATAAACATCATTATTGTCTGTAATTCTTGCAAATCTAGAGTGCAATCTTTCTACAGTTCCGGTTACTAAAATAACAGCATTTTTCACCTTGTTTGCATACTTATAATCCAAAATTTTAGGCAACTTTAAATCAGGAACAACTGACTTTATCAAACTTAGCACTTGTCCATAAGTTTTACCATAAGCAATCACTGGTCTTTTAGCTTCATAAGCAAAGTCTAAAATTTGACTTATTGAGTACATTTCTTCATCGTAAGCACCAACAATGATTCTTTCATTAGGTTTTGCACTAAAAAATGCTTCTCTAACACTTCTTGGCAAAATAATTTTATCAGCAGCTCTACAATTTTGATTTGAATTACCTGAGTCGACAATTAATGCTTTGATTTTTCTTTTTGCAAAAAACTTTCTAGGCATTTCGTCAAAATCCAAGTTTCCATATATGCCTAAATTAGCTTCAACAAAGTTAAACATAAATAAATAATCACCACTAGGGGTTATAAAATCAAGACCAATATGGCCTGGCATTGAACCTGCTAGTTCAATAGGATTTACAAAAATATCACCTATTTTTGTTGGCCTGTCCAAAATGTTGATTCTAACTTTCTTTAAGTCTAATTTGTATTTAGAAAGCCTTTCCATAATTAAAACTTTGTTAAATTTAGATGTATAAACAGGAACTGTAGGCATTTTCATTAACAACCATGGAAGCGCACTAAATGAATCATTTTTAACATCTGTAATAAAAACACCTTGGATGGCATCTTTATTTTTTATTAAATAGTTAAAATTAGGAATTAAAGTGTCAATTTTATTGTTTGAATTAATAGGAATTTTGGCTCCTGAATTAATTACATAAATCTTTTTGTTTTCTCCTTTTTCATCAAAGGTTTCAAAAACATAACAATTTTTCCCATTCTCATCAAGTCCACCAAGCGCAAATATATTAATATGGTTCATTAAAACCTCCATAAGTAAAAAAATAAATTATTAGATTGAATAAAAAACATAATATTATTTACAAATTTTACCATACATAAGAATTAGTAAGTTTTATAATTTATGGCAAATTTTATGGCTGATAATTAATAAAATATTTCCAAAAAATAAAAGAGCAAGTGTCTTATGCTTGCTCTATATTTTTAATTTATTTTTCTCAATGTTAATATCCGAATCTATTAAGCTTAATTCAGTTTTTGAATCATTTATTTCTTTTGCATGCTTTGAGATTTCTTCTTTATTTTTGCTAATTTCGCTTTTAAGAGAGTCGATCTCATTTAAAATATTTTGCTTATCTTTTTCAAGTGATTTAATTGACTTTTGTTTCTGATTTATAGTACTTTTAGTATGATTCATTTTCTCGTTTAATTCATCGTATTTAGTTTTGGCTGCTTCATATTTTTCATTGATTTTTTCTATGTCATTAACTTCATCATCACTAAAATCTATAGCCTCAGTATCTAACTCATCAGCTTTTTTCTCAGCAAAATTACGCATTTTTTCATATTGGTTAAACATTTTTTTAGCAACATCCAATTCTTTTTCTAATGCTATGGTTTCACTGTTAAGTTTAGAAATCTCATTTTTTGTTACTTCTATTTCACCCTCAATCTTTTTAACCTTAGGGTCAGATTCTTTTTGCATAGCTTCTATTTTTTTCTCTAATTCCTTATTTTGGTTTTGCAATAAATTATCTTCATTAACTATTTTATTAATTGATGTTACCAACTCATGCTTTTTAAAACGAAGTGCCTTTAGCTTTTCACTTTCTGGTTTTTTACCTTTTGTTGTAGCAGCGGCAACAAACACAGGCGAAATAGCAAAAACAGTTATTGTTCCAAATGTTAATATTCTATTTCTAATTCTTTTCATAAATATTCCTCCACCAATGCCAATGTTTCCAATCTTATTACAAATAAGGAATATTGGTAAAATTCATTAATAAAAAAATGTGCTAATATGCAAACATTAACACATATAAAAATTTGTATTTATTATTAACTGTTTAAGACTATTTTACTTTGGAAAAAGCAGCATACTTGTTTACTTTTTCTCTTTTAGATTCTTCTATCTTCACAACAATTGTAAACTCGCCTTTGGCTGAACCGTTTTCTAACTCTTCCAGAACCTCATTTGCATTTCCAGAATAAAACTGCTCATGAATTTTTGTCATTTCTCTAGCTAAAAAGACTGTTGCTTCACTATTTCAAACTTTATAAATCTCACTTAAAAATTTTGCAATTTTGCTGTTTCCCACATAAAAAACATATGCGTGTTCAGTTCCAAAAGATTCAATTTGCTTAAGTCTCTGTCCTTCTTTTTCTTTAGGAAATCCCATATATACAAATGTGCTTGAAAGTCCGCTAAGCGCAAATGCTGTAATAGATGCGCTTACTCCTGGAATAATTTCAATATCTATATTGTTCGCATTAGCAAGCTTCACAATTTCAAATCCCGGGTCATTTACTAATGGCATCCCAGCATCAGAAACAAGGGCAATACTTTGATTGTTGCTTATCAATTTATCAATTATGGATTTAGCTGAACTTTTTTCATTGTTTTTATTATGGATAACTAGTGGTTTTTTTATATCATAAGCTGATAAAAGCTTAGAAGTTACTCTAGTATCTTCACATGCTATTCAGTCAACTTGTCTTAGTGTTTCAATGGCTCTATAGGTTATGTCTTTAAGGTTCCCAATTGGGGTTCCAACTATATAAATTTTACTCATAAGCTCTAATAACTTTTGTAAGCATTCTCTCAGTTTGTAGGAAATAATTTTCATTAGAATCCAAACAGTTAATAAACTCATCTAACCCCGTAAACAAGGCAAAAAAGTCAATTTTTGCTGCTTTAAGTTTGCTAGCCACTTTTTTCATTAATGGATTTTTAAAACTAAATTGACCCCAAATTCAAGAAAATATAAACTTAAGACAAAGAACTAAAAATGTCATTGTGTCTTTTTTATCTTTCTTACTAAACTTTGTTAAAAACACATACAAAAAATATCTCTCTTTGAAGCTATTATTAATAGCTTCTAATAAGCTTAAAACTAGATCAAACGAATTATTATCGCTAATATACTTTTCAGCTTGTGAAATATCAGTAAATACGTGGCTATAAAACCAAGCTTGCTCTTTTTTAAATCCTTTTGATAATAACTCAGATTCAATCTCTAAACTGCTAGGTGGCTTAATGCTAATAACAACAGATCTAGAAAGTATAGTTTGTAAAACTGCGCTAATGTTCTTAGTAGTTAGTAAGAAAATTGTATCGTCACTAGGCTCTTCAATGCTCTTCAATAAAGCATTTAAACTTGCATTAGAAGCCTTATCAATTTCTTTTAATATGATTATTTTATAGGTGTCTTGGACAAATGAAGCAAGCGTGCTATTTTCCATTACTGATAGAATTTTAGCTTTAGATAAATCATCACTAAAAAACATAACATTAGCAGGTAAATTCTGCTCATCTAGTGATTTTATCTCACTATTATTTATTTTGTTGATGAAGTAAATAAGCGATTCATCAATATCAATACTAGAACTAGAGCTAAACAAATAACAATGACTTAACCTATTGTTATTTATAGAGTTATCTAAAATTTTTTTTAAATTTTCGCTAACCATTAATTATTCCTTCATCACTCTTTAAACTTTTCATTTTGGAATAATTTAGTGATCACTTCATCTAAAATTTCAGGTATACTCCGCAACCCATTAACAATAACAAAACGGCCAGGATCTAAACTAATTACTTCTCTATATGCATCAAAAACTTTTCTGTGAAACTCTAAACTCTCAGAATCTAGTCTGTCAC
The DNA here is from genome assembly GCF_005061465.1 of Mycoplasmopsis bovis 8790. GTDB lineage: Bacteria > Bacillota_I > Bacilli_A > Mycoplasmatales > Metamycoplasmataceae > Mycoplasmopsis > Mycoplasmopsis bovis_A. The sequence continues at coordinate 19,220 of NZ_LAUS01000002.1, read as the reverse complement.
TAATAAGCCTTGATACATTTCTGCGATATTCGCTTTGCTCAGCTGTAATGTCAATATAAATTGTTATGTCAGGAATAGTATTTTCAATAACCATTTCAGTTAATTGTTTTGCAAAAGATAGTCCAAGCCCTCTGACTATTCCTTGGTAGGCATAAAAACTGTCTATGTATCTATCGCAAAGTACTAACTTATTTTCTTTAAGAGCAGGCAATATAACTTTTTCAATATGAATTCTTCTGCTAGCAGTGTATAAAAGCGCTTCAGCAATTGGTGACAAATGTGACTCTTTATCTAGAATCAGTTCTCTAATTTTTTCTGATTCACGAACATTTTTTCCACCGGGTTCTCTAGTCACTATAAAACTAAGATTTGATTTTTGCTCTAATAACTTATCAACTAATTTTTGTACGATAGTAGTTTTTCCGCTGCCATCTAAACCTTCAAAAGTTATAAACATACTGCTCCTAAAAATTATTTTGTTCTGTTTTCTATGGCTTGTTTAATAGTGAATTCATCAATATATTCAATATTTGAATTTAAAGGCAATCCAACAGCAGCTCTAGTTACTTTTACATCAATCTCTCTGCAAATTTGCATTAATTGTGCTGTTGTCATTTGCCCCTCAATTGTTGGGCTTAGAACAATTATTACTTCATTTATTCTTTTTAGTTTGATGAACTTAACCAAGTGCTCATAATTAAAGTCAATTTTGGCTTCTTTTGGGACAACTGACAATAAATAAGGAAGCACATAAAAATACCCATTATAAAAGTCTGTATCAAATATTTTTTTGACACTGGCAACACTTTCAACAATAATCAAGGTGTTTCATAAATTAAACCTGTCGCAGTTTACACATTTTCCGTTTTCGACTATAAAATTGCATTTTTCGCAAAATCCAATTTTGTCTTTAGTCTCTAATATAAACTCTAAGGTCTTACTTATTTCATCTTTCGGTGCTTTAAGAATAAAGTCCGAAAGTTTTTCAGCCTGCTTCTTTGTTATTGTTGGTATAGATAGTAATTTTTTTGTTAACTCATTAATAGTTTTAATTTCCATAATTAAAAACCAAAGCCTGATGGCATATTAGGCATAAGTGCTTGCTGTTTTTCATCAATTTCTTCAAATAATTCATTTAAAAGCAAAAGAACAACATCTTCAATGATTTCTGGATCTTCAGGATCTAATAAATTCGAATCCTCAATCTTAATTGAAACAATTTTTTTACTTCCTTTGGCAACAATTGTAACCCCATGCTTTGAAGCCTTAAACTCTTGCTCCATAAACTCTTCATTTTTTAGTTCTAATTCTTTTTGCAATTTTTGCATTTTTCTTAACATATTTTGATCCATAATTTGACCTTCTTTCCTATTTTATAGAGTTTAATAAATCAAATAGTTGTTTATTACTGCTATGTTCTTTTTCAACTTGAACTTCACTAAATGATTTGGCTTTTTTAATCTCTTCAGTATTGTTGCTTTTAAGAATTTCAACAACATCTAGTGCAATTTCTTTAAACTTATTTTTTTCATAAAAAATCATATGCTTGTGTGATCCAAAATTATCTTTGATAAACTCTTGAAAATTTTGTTTATAACTAATTGATTGAAGATAATTCAATGCACCTAAATTTGCAGAAGTTAAAACAATATAATTATCACCAGCAGCTTTGATATTCACATTTTTTAAAACATCAATTAATTCTTTGTAATCTTTGCTATCAGATAAATTTATTAAATAATTTAATGTCATTGTAGCACTTTTAAGATGATTTTGATCAGACAATATTAAAGCACTTTTTAATTCATTGGTGCTAAATTTTGGACTAAATTCCTTAGCATCTATAAAGCTCTTATCATACTTTGGAAATAATTTAATTGTAGGTATTGCTTCGTCATCATCAAATTGAGTTAGGTCAATTTCACTTGTATTAATTATTGGATCATCTTCAGAAAAACTGCTGTCTGAATCAATTTGATCATTTGTGAGTATGTCACTAGAAAGAATCTCGTTTATAGATGAATCAGCATTTGATTCAAGCACAATTTCCTGTGTTTGACTTAGAATCTGGCTTATGCTTTCGCTTTTAGTATTTTTATCATTTTTATCAATCGGCATCACTTCCACTTCCTTTTTAGCTTCTTTTGTTACTGCTTCTCTAGCCATTTTGACTAAATATAATTCGATTAGCTGAAATAAATTTCCATTAGCATAGAACATTTCCTTGACTAATTTATAGAGTAATTCAGACGAATTAATTGCATAGCCTAAATCAAATTTAAGTGTATTTAACTGATCTAAAGTTAATATTTCAAAGAGCGATTCCTTATATGTTTTTTCATAAATAATATAGTCTTTAAAAACTGACAACATGCTCTCTACAAATTGCTTAGGATCAATTCCGCCACTTTTTAAATCATTGAATATACTTAGAGCCTCAGCAGAATTACCATCATATAAATTGTTTATGATCTTTATTAAATTGTCATTGCTAGTTATTCCAAATGAATACATAACATCACTGAACTTTATATAGCCATTACCATAAGCATTTGCCTGGTCAATAATTGACAAAGCATCACGCATACTGCCTACTGCAAGCCTTGCAATATAAGGCAATGACTCATCATCGTATTTTATGTCCTCTTGCTCCAGTATGTTTTTAATCTGACTTACAAGTGTATCATTACTCATTCTTCTAAAGTTGAATCTTTGCACTCTAGATAAAATTGTTAATGGTATCTTTTGAGGGTCGGTTGTAGCAAAAATAAAAATAACGTGCGCTGGTGGCTCTTCCAATGTTTTTAGCAATGCATTAAAAGCACCTTTAGAAAGCATATGTACTTCATCGATGATGTAGATTTTATAATTGCCTGCAGAAGGTAAATGTTGAATTTTATCTCTTAATTCTCTAATAGAATCCACACCATTATTAGATGCAGCATCCATCTCAATAATATCTATTGTTTTTTTCTCATTTTCAGCACAAAGCGGACATAACTTAGTATAGTCATCATTGTTGTGGTAGCAATTTATTAAATTTGCAAAAATTCTAGCAACTGAAGTTTTACCAACACCTCTAGGTCCGCAAAATAAGTATGCATGGCTTATTTTTCTATTTCTTATGATGTTCTTAAGCGTTTGTATAATGTAATCTTGGCCTTTTACATCATCGAAACATTTAGGTCTATATTTTCTATACAATGCTTTATAAGACATACATTTACCCCAAAGATAAGCTATATTTTTAATATTATAATATATTAAAGCCTTTAAATTGTATATTGACTTAGCCTTTTACAATCATTTTCATATGGCTATCATAAGAGTAATAAACAAGTATAATTCTAATAATATTTATAGCTTTAATTAGTTTGCATAAATTGCAAATAAATTTAAATGCATAATTAACTTTAATCACTATAAAACAGTTTTATAAGTAACTTGTATTTAAGAAAGGCTTATTAATGGAATTCAAAGAATTATTTATTATACTTGCTATTCTTTTCTCTTTACATGCAACCATTTTAGTTCTACTGATCTCATCAAAAGCAAAGCATTTTCATGCCAAAATTACACTCGCAAAAAAATACTTAATAAAACATAAAATTAGAATAGATAATATCTTTTTTGATGAAGCAAAATCAATTTTAAAAATGGGCTTAATTATAGGCATCTTGGCTTTACTTGTTAATGTTTCATTAATAATAATTTCAGTACTTTTAGCTAAAAATAATGAAAATAAAGCTGATGATTTATTTAAAGTGGCTATTCTTTTTATAGCAATATTTGGATTCTTAGATTTAGCTTTTTTTGCTTATCTTATAGTGCTATTAGTTAAATTTATAAATTGAAAAAAACTTAATTCCCAAAATTCAGAATGGATTGAATTAACACAGCTTTTTGACCCAAGTGTCATATGTGAACAAGTAGATGTTGTGCACTCTAAATATACTTTTCAATATTCTAAAATATCATTTAGTAATACTCTTGACCAAATTAGAGATAAAAATTTGAATAAATACATTTATTATTGACTAGTTCAAGATTATGACTCACTAAAAGTTAACAACAAAATAGCAAATATTAATATGTTTTATGATCTTTACCATAGGTATATTGAAAATGATTAATGGTTGCTTCTGTGTAAATATAGTCACAAATATATTGCTTAGGGCTTTATAGCCCTTTTTTATTGCCTTATTTATAATAAAATTTAATTAGCTGTTACATTTGTTGTGACATTTATACGGAGATAATAAAATGAAAAAAACTATTTTAATAGTTATTGATGGACTAGGACTTAGAGAACAGGCACAAGGAAATGGCTTTAAATTAGCTGATACTCCTACTTTTGATATGCTTTTTAAAGAATATCCAAATAGCTTAATTCAGGCTAGTGGTGAATATGTTGGTCTCCCTACTGGTCAAATGGGAAATTCTGAAGTTGGACACCTAAATATTGGAGCAGGAACAGTTGTCTATACTGGCTTAAGTTTGATAAACAAAGCACTAAGAGATGGTGAATTTGAAAAGAACTCTGTCTTCCTTGAAGTGTTTAAAGACGTAAAAGAAAAAAATACTACACTCCACTTAGTGGGTTTATTAAGCCCTGGCGGTGTGCATTCATTGGAAGATCATTTATTTAAGTTGATTGATATGGCTTATGCCTATGGCCTTAAAAATGTTTCAATCCACCCAATAGGAGACGGAAGAGACGTAGCTCCAAGATCTATACTTCCTTCACTAGAAAAATTACAGGTTCAGTGCGACAAATATGGCTATAAAATAGCTACAATTGGTGGAAGATTTTACGGAATGGATCGTGACAAGATGTTTGACAGAGTGCAAGTACATTATGATGCAATGATAGGCAAAGCTAAAAATAAATTTAACAATGCAATCGAATATGTCAAAAACCAATATGAAAATGGAATAAGTGATGAATTCTTTATTCCTGCCTGCAATACTGATGCTGAATTTGTTAAAGATAATGACTCAATAATATTTTTTAACTTTAGACCTGACAGAGCCAGACAACTTACACATTTATTTATTGGTTCAAATTTATATGATGCTAAACCAGAGTATCCAGTTCATATATCAAAGTTTGCTTCGACAATGAAATATGAAGGAATTAATACATTAGTTGCAATCCATGAAATGGAAGTCAAAATGCCTATTGGGAAGGTTTTAGAATTAGCAGGTCTGTCTCAATTAAGACTTGCTGAAACGCAAAAATATGCCCATGTTACTTATTTTATGGATGGTGGTGTAGATGTTGTATTTAAAAATTCTAAACGCATAATGGTACCATCATTAAAAGTAGAAAGCTATGCAGATGCTCCACAAATGTCTGCTAAGGAAATAACTGATGAACTCTTAGCTAATTGCTTAAATTATGATGTAACAATAATGAACTATGCTAACCCCGATATGGTCGGACACACTGGCAATTTAGAAGCAACTATCAAGGCAGTTTCTTTTCTAGATACACAGATTAAGAGAGTAATTGACTTTGCAAATGAAAATAACATCACAGTTTTCATAACAGCAGATCATGGCAATGCTGAGATAACTGAAGATGAAAATGGCAGTCCAGCCACTAAGCATACCAAAAGCCCAGTAATGCTAATTTGCAGTGATAAAAGTATAAAATTGAAAAATGGAAAACTAGCTAATATTGCTCCAACTGTTTTGGATTATATTAATGTGGCAAAACCTAAAGAAATGGATGAAGAATCATTAATTGAAAGATAAATATGAAAATTAAAAGAATTGTATTTAGTGATGTAGATGGAACTATTTGTTCTTTCCCGGATAAAAAAGAGAACCCCGAAACTAGAAAAAGCATTTTAGAAGCAATTGAAAATGATAATATAACATTTGTCTTGAATACAGGAAACCCACCATTGCCAAAAATGCTTAAAATGGCTAATGAATTAAAGGCTAAATATTTGGTTGCTGCTAATGGCTCTGCCATCCTTGATGTTGAAAAAAATGAATATTTATATAAATCTGAATTAAGCTCTGAAATTGTGGATAAGGTTCTTAAAATTATTAAAAAATATGACGAATCTGCCTGTTTCTTTGGTAGAAATGGCTACTATATGGTAACAAGTAACCAAAAAGTTAAAGACTTTTTAACAGACTTTTTCGAGTATCCAAACTGATTAGATGAAGACAAAAAAATATTTAATGACATATTCAAGATTGAAATCTATCCTAGACCAGAAAACAAAGACAAAATTGTTGCCGACATTCATAATCTAAATATTCTAGCAGACCTTGCTGTAATGGGTATGCATATGGAGCTAACTGCACCAGGAGTTAATAAAGGAACTGGAGCATTGTGGTTATGTAATCATTTAGATGTAAATCCTGATTTTTGCATGAGCATTGGTGATAGTAATAATGATTTATCAATGCTTAAAGCGATTGGATTTTCATATGCAATGGATAATTCGCCAAAGAGTGTAAAAGAAGTTGCAAGATACTTCACAAGTGACGTTATGCAAAATGGACTTGGTGAGGCTATTCAAGACTATATCTTTAGAACTAAGTTTGATATTATGCGCCAAGAAAATGAAGATAAGCTGGAGAAACGAAAAATTAAAGAAGCTAAAAATGAATTTTATCGTGCTAAAGCTAACGAAAAATAACAATATGTAATACACACCTTTAATGCTGTTTTATAGTATTAAAGGTTGTTTTTTATAAAGAATATATGCTTCTCTTTATGTCAAAACGTATACTTTTGAGCCTGCTTAATCATTCAATTTCTATTGTAGACAACTATTACTAGTATAATTTTATAAATTGTTTTAACTTTTTTCAGGATTAAGTGATATGAATTTAGATAAAAACCCAAATACATATAAATATAGTAAGCCTAAAAATAAATTTTTTAGATGAGATGCGTGGCTTCATTATATTAGTCTTAAAAAATCAACATGGAATATTGTTTTTTGATCTTTTATCGCAGTTATAGCGCTTGTTGTCCCAATGACTCTGCTTATGTTTTACATATTCAATCTAGAAAATGGAATTAATAAAGTATATCTATTATTATTATCAGTTTTTGTGTTTCTTTCAATTTATTTGTCAATGGGCTTTATGTACTGAGCAGTTCTAAAACATAAGATATGAAACGCGAGAAGCTATAAAGATATTAATGAAGCTAAAAAATTTTTAAAAGCAGCTGTGATAACATGTCCATTTTTCTTAATCTACTTAAGTTATATTAATAAAAAGCAAAAGAACCTAAAAGATACATTTAGCTTTAATATTGCTTTACGTCCTGAACAAAGATTATCTTCAAGAAATGCTGACTATGAATCAACTGATGAAGTGGGTTACACTAACACTTATGAAGCTCAAGTTCATAATTTTTCAAGAAAAAGACGCATAGATGAAGAGCTTGATGATGAATATATTGATGAATTAGATGATGACTTAGATGAATACAAATCATATTCAAGGCCTAAGCCACGTAAATCATCTGGCTCTAGCATTTGAACCAAAAGACCAGCACCAAAGAAAAGAGTTGATCCTTATTATGAACCTGATGAAGATGATGATGACTATGAAGACTATAACTAAAAAAACTGACATGATCGTCAGTTTTTTTGGCAACAAATTATATGGCCGATGGTAAGGGATTTGAACCCTTGAATGATTTGCACCATTATCTGTTTTCGAGACAGACCTCTTCAGCCACTCGAGCAACCATCGATTTATATAAATCTTTTAAATTATAATTTAAAATATTAATTATATAGAAATCTTGAAGGAGTTCTTATGGACGGATCATTGACAATGTGAATTATTTTAGGTGTTCTTGTGGCAATAATTTTATTTATGTTTATTTTTAGCTCTGTTAAAAATAAGATAAATAAAAAAAGAAAAGAAAAAAGAGACGCTGAATTTAGAAAAAAATCAGCCGAGTACGCAAATTTTCTTGCTATTAAAATTAGATGCTTAATGAGTGTTAATGAAGAGTTCTTGGAAAAATTTGAACCTTCTATTGGAACATTTAAGATGCGTGATATTGTCTCTGTAGCTAACAGATACTTAAAAACCATTGAAGATGATCTTGATTTTAGAGAATACATTGTTTCATCAGACAATAATTCAGAGTTTTTAAACAACTTTATAAAGCTTACTCACACTAGATGCAACAATTGATCTAATCAATGTGCTGAATTTAAAAATGATTTAGAGAAAAAAATTGCCAAAATGGATGCCGAATTCGTTGCGGAAAAAAGTTCACAAGAAACCCTTAAGATTCGTGAATTTTATGAAAAGGGGCTTATTGTAAATGAACTTGCCTAATAGACTTACGCTTGCGAGAATGATTCTTTTTATCCCGCTACTTATATTAGTTATTTTGTATAGTGTTTTAATTAAACGTGGAATAGTAGCTTACCATATAGCTGGCAGAATATTGTTAAGTATGATTTTAGCTATTTTCATTTCTGCAATGATTACTGACTACCTTGATGGCTGATTAGCTAGAAAAAATAAACAAGTAACTACATTTGGTAAACTATTTGACCCTATTGCAGATAAATTGATTGTTACAACTGTTCTAATTTCGCTTTCTGCTTTTGGTTTTATTCCGCTTTGAATAACAATTTTATTTGTAGCAAGAGACTTAATAGTGGATGCTATCAGAGTCCTTATGGCACAAAATGATGTTGATGTTAAGGCTTCAATCTGAGGCAAAATGAAAACACTTACTCAAACAATTGCAATTGTAATTGTCCTTGTTGCTGCTATATCAACTAACTTCTCACTAATATCTGACTGAAAGAAATGACTAATTTTATACGGAATTAACATCCCTATGATGATTGCACTATTCTTTAGCATTTTCTCAGGTTATAAATACTATAAATCAGTTCGTTCTTATATAAAAGCAAAATAGCTTATTAGACTGTTTTATAGTATTAAAAAATCAGCTTCGTGCTGATTTTTAATTACTCTAAATTCTAAATAAAGAAATAAACCATTGCAGCTAACGTTCCAACAAACGAAATACTATCATGCCTGTCCATTAGTCCGCCGTGCCCTAAAAGAATTTTAGAATAATCTTTTGTGGCGTTTAGTCTCTTTAAATATGAAAAATATAAGTCTCCTGCAACTGAAGCAAATGGAGTAATAGAAAACACAAGTGTTTGAGCAACCGCTTTATTTTCCATTAATCCAAGCCCAAAAATCATTCCGGCTGAAAAGGCTCAACACATGATTATTCCAATAATAAAGCCTTCTCAAGTTTTCTTTGGTGAAATATTAGGAGCAAATTTAGCCTTAATTCATTTCTTGCCAAAGAATTTCCCGCCAAAGAAACCGCCAATATCTGCTAATGATGGAGCTAATAAGATAAACAGAACAATTTTTCAGTCTCTAAATGTTGAAATAAGTAAGAACAAAATTGAGTTTATAACGTAAAAGTATGAAAACCAAATATGCACAAAGCGTAAGAATCTGTCTGCTGCAGTCATATTAATTCTGCTTTGTAACTCAATTAGAACAAAAATTAGTGCTATAACAGAAATTATCAGTAATGCTTGTCAGTTAAAAACAGTATTTTTTACAAGCATAAGCACTTTATTACTGTCTACTGAACCTGGCTTTAGCAAAATTTCTGCAGTGTCTATAGGCATATAGGTCATAAGCGCAGCCAAAATTGATACAAATATTCTGAAAATCAACTTTATGCCAAAAGAGCGCAAAATCTCATATGACAAAATAAAGATTGCTATTGTGGCTAATACATACGCTGAAATTCTGGCTTCAAAATGACTGGCGCCAAAAATTGCCGCCGGAATTATGACGCTAGCTAATAATATTGTGCCTATAGTAGCGGGCAGTACTCTCTCTTTGAACATTTTCATAACAATATATTATATGTTATATATTTTATATTTTTAAGTTAGTAACGTAGTTTTTGTACATTTCTGTATTGCTCTCTAAGTGCAATTAATGCTGGGTACATTCCAAATAGCAACATCCCGCCTAAAATAGGCTCTGAAATTATGTTAAATAATCTTTGAAACAATCAAATTTCAATTGGCGGAACACCATGTCTACCAAGGTCTCCAGGTCTAATTTTTTCATGTAAGAATTGTGCAAAGAACACAAAGTAATGATTGAGCATAGTTGAGATAACACCTAAAAGCACAAATTTTCAAACTGCAGGCTTTTTAAATGCATTAAATACTCAGAATAAAACATATACACCTAAAGCTACTTCAACTCTTGGTATAACTGATAGGTCAAAATATTGATACTTTGGAATACCATAAATATAAGCTGCAAATCAAGAAGATAGTCCAAAAAATAGGCCTACAGATATATTCCCAACAAATCCTAGATGAAATGTGGCAATTACAGTCAATGCTGCAAGATAAGTTATTTGTGTATAACCTAGATTTAAATAACCAATATTAGGTACGGTAGCACTTAAAATAAATCAAGCTAAATAAATGCTTAAATTGGTCATTAAGTATGTTGTTGAACCAGCAGAATACCTAAATGACCTTTTCTTTTTAAAAGCATTTGAGTTATTATTGTTCACTGTTGTAATCATGCATTAATGATATAACAATTTTAAATTTTTGTACTGTTTAAATTGATTTTGAATGAAAAATATGGCTATTTTATAGGTATATTAATATTTGTGGTAGTTTTTGATAAATAAAAAAGCCGCTTGGCTTTGGATATTAATATTATTAAAATTTAACTAAAGAAACAATTTCAATTCCTTCATCATTTATACTTGTTCTACCATCTAGGTCAGTTAGCTCTAAAAGTATAATAACCTTCTTAATAATGGCTCCCTGTTCTTTAAGAAGCTTTATAATCGCTTTAATAGTACCCCCTGTTGCTAATACATCATCAACGATTGCTACTGTCTGACCTTTTTTAATAAAGCCTGCCTGAATTTGCAATATGTTATTGCCATATTCTAGGTCATATTCTCTAGAAATTACCTTTCCAGGCAATTTTCCTGGCTTTCTAACCATTATAAACGGCTTTTTAAGCATAGCTGCTGTTGGGGTTCCAAATAAAAATCCTCTGGCATCAGGTCCAACTATTACATCAACATCTTTAGCAATCTCAGCCATACTTGTGATTGTAAAATTGAGCGCTTCCCCATTAGCTAAAAGTGGTGAAATATCTTTAAACAAGATTCCTGGTTTAGGAAAGTTTTCAACATCTCTAATATATTTTTTTAAATCCATAATTTCCTTTTAAGGTTGTTTTATAGTTTTAAACAGAAACTGGAACTTCTTCAAAAAACACTAAGACATCATCTTCTTTGATGTCGTTAAATTTCTTGATGTGAGTACCAAAATCCTTGCCCTTTTCAACTACTTTTAAGTCATTAGTTTCACGTCTTAAAGTTTCAACAATTCCTTCATGAATCATTTTTTTGTTTCTAAATATTTGAACCTTGCAGCCAAGTTTTACAACGCCTTCATCCTGCATACATCCAGCAATAGTACCAACTTTTGAGTAAAAGAATAATTTGACACAGTGTGCTGAACCAATCTTTCTTTCTTCATAAACAATTGGCTTTTCACCATCAAGAATATTCTGCATATCTTCAACAATTTTATAAATTACATCATATGACATAATTTTAATATTGCTTTGTTTTGCAGTTTGCTTAATGTTTGGTGACACTTTAACATTAAAAGCGATAATAATTGCATTAGATGCTTGAGCAAGTAGTAAGTCGCTGCTAGAAACTTGACCAACTTGGGCACCAATAACTCTGATTGTTGCTTCTTCATTTTCCATCACTGACAATTTGTTTTTGATGGCTTCAGCTGTTCCTTGTACGTCCGAACGAATAATAACGTTGAACACTTTCTTACCAAGCTCTACATTATTGAATTGGTTTTTCTCATATAAAGTTTGACTCTTATCAATTTGAGCTTTATCAAGCGCTAGCTTTTTAGCATACTTTTCATCTTCAAATCCAATAAATCTATCGCCAGCTAATGGAGAATTATTTAATCCTGCAATTTTAACTGGTGTTCCTGGTAATACTTCATCAACAAATGCCCCGCCAGGACTTTTCATACTTCTAACCTTGCCATAACATGAGCCAGCAACAATAAAATCACCTTTACACAAGGTTCCATTTTCAACAATAATAGTTGTTACAACACCAACACCTTTGTCAACTTTACTTTCAATTACTGTGCCAACTGGATAACGAGAAGGATTTGCTTTTAAATCTAAAAGATCTGCAAGTAGCAAAATTGCTGAGAATAGCTCTTCAATTCCTTGTCCTTTAAGTGCAGAACCATAAACAATTTGGGTATCACCACCAAATTCTTCAATAAGAACATCATTTTCCATTAATTCACGTTTTATTTTGTCCAAATTCTTTTGTGGTTTATCCATTTTGTTTACAAAAACAATCAAAGGCACATTTGCCGATTTAGCATGCATTATAGCCTCTTTGGTTTGTGGCATAACTCCATCATCAGCCGCAACAACCAAAATTATAATGTCAGTAACCTTAGCACCACGTGAACGCATTTTACTAAATGCTTCATGTCCAGGAGTGTCAATAAATGTGATTTTATCACCTTTATATGAAATTTGGTAAGCACCAGTGTGTTGAGTAATTCCTGAACTTTCGGTACTTACAACATTAGTTTTTCTAATATAGTCAATTAACGATGTTTTACCGTGGTCAACGTGACCCATAACTGTAATAATAGGAGGGCGTTTAACTAATAAACTTTTATCATCATTGAACTTAACTTCATTTAAAAAGTTTCCCGCATCAATGTTTTCTTCCTTTTTAAAATCAAGTCCTTTTTCTAAGCATATTTCTGCAATTTCTTCTTCTTCTAAAATATGGTTAATTTGATAAAACTTGCCTCTGAGCAAAAACCTTTTAATTAAGTCATTTGCATTTACTTTTATTTTCTCAGCAAATTCTCCTAAAGGCATTCTATTAGTGAAAATAAAGGTTCCATCAACTACTTCAGTTTTAATATCTGAAAGTTGTTCCTTAACCACACTTGTGTTGCTTAATCTATTCTTTTTAGCCATAGCCCCTCCTTCAATTCCTGCTCAATTTTTTCATATGTTTCTTTTGAAACAGCAGTTCTAAATGTTTTATTCAAACATTTTTTTCTTACAACAGTATTTCAATTATCTTCTGTTGCTATAAAATAGGCTCCTCTGCCTTTTAGCTCTCTGTTGACATCTAACCTAATTATATTTTCATTCTTATTATAATCAAATCTAAGCATTTGATTCTCAGGCACTACAAGTCCTGTCGCAATACACTTGCGATTGAATCCTGAATTTTTCTTACCAATCTTCGTCATTGATGTCACTTAAATCAATTCCGCCATCTAAACCAAAACTGCTTAAATCCTTGTCAACCTTGAAGTTCTTAGCAACTTCCTTGGCTTTTTTATAGTCATTAGCACTCAATTTCTCTTCTTTTTGAATATTGTCTAGTTTTTGAACAATTGACTGATTGTTATCTTGAGTATTCTCTTTAACTGTTTCATTATTATATTGTTGGATAAGCTCATCAAATTCCATATTTTGACTATTGCTTTCATCAAAAAATGCTTGCTCTTGCTCTCTAAAGGCTAGAATATCTTTATCAAATCCTTCTAGGCTTAAATCAAGATTTTCAAAATATGAATTTGTTTTTCTTCTGTTATTGTTAAATGTTCTAACTGGTGCCTTTTTAACTGTTCCATATCTTCTAAATGAATTAAGAGATTCTTCAACCTCAGCAATCTTAGAATCATCAAAAGAAATATTCTTTTGCATCGCTTCTTCTACAGTGATAATATCTAAATTACAATGTGAAACTTTAGAAGCTAACATAGTATTTGCGCCTTTTTTACCAATAGCTGCTGATAATGCTGCTTTTATGGTTATTACATAAAAAGTATTTTGACTTTCATTCTTGGGCACTATATCAACAACTTGACCTGGAAGCATACATCTGCGAATAAATTCTTTTTTGTCATTAGTGTAAACTATGACATCGAATTTTTCCATATCTGCTTGATTTACACCAAAATTCAACTCACTAATGATTAAATTAATTCTTGATGAATCATGACCAATAATAGCTCCATAAACATCTAAATGCTCATTGCCAGGTGTAGCTCTAAACACTGCTTTAGTCCTTTCACCAGGTATTCTTTGTACATTAACAATTTCTATTAAACCACTATTAATTTCAGGAATATTGTTATACAAAATTTTCTCAATAAGCTTAGGCGAATCTAATGAAACAGTAATTTGGCTAAGTTTGGTTTCTTTCTCAACTCTTTCAATAACAACATCACCATATGAGCCAGGATTAATGACTCTTTTAGCACTAACATAATTAGCTGGTAAATGAGCCATTACACCATCTTCAACAATTTGTACATTTCAAGAACCTTTTGCATTTTTAGAAATGAACATAACCTTAACTGTTTCACCTATTTTTTCCAAGTATTTTGTATATACAATAGACTTTTGAAGCTTCTTAATTGCCTGTAAAATAGATGATTCGATAATTTTAGGTGTTTTTTGCACAGCTGGATTAGATGACTTACTTAAGGCTAATAAATCTACTTCAATCTTAATTAAATCATCAACTTGCACATCGTTTTTAACCTTCTTAGCAACCGAAAGTGGAACATTGTATAGCATCAATGAAACTTTTTCAGCTTCTGAAACTGAATCAAATTCACTATCTTCAACTACTATTGCTTCTGTGTTATAAACATGCACTTCCTTGTTATCTTCATCTATTTCAAACACAATGTTTGCTTCAGGATCAATGTTTTTTTGAACAATTCTAGTTACTTCTTCAGAAAAAATACTTGCTAAGATTGATAAATCTAATTTTTCCTTTTCATTGTACCCTTTGATTATTTCGTATCATACTTTAGGGGTATTCATTAATTCACTGCTCTTCTTTACAGACATGTTTCTCCTATTTTATCCTGCTTGCATACTCTATATTCATGCTTGCTTTTTTAATATTTGACTTTTCAATTTTTACTTTTCTAAACTGACCTTTACAATTTCATTTTATCAATATTGATTCATCGTCATCTTCTAATAACTCACCAGTATAAAAGTCTAATTTATTAACGTTTTTGTTAAGTTTAACATCAATAATTTCGCCTATATGATTTCCTAATTCATCTGTTACATAGTCTAATTTGAAACCAGGCGAACTTACAGATAGCGAATCAAAATCGAGTTCAACATCAAGTGAGTCAATATATTCATTTATTAATTTTGTTAGTTCTTCAATAGCCTTAAGATCAGTACTTGATGCTGTAACTTCTAAAATTAAAAGACCATCCTCTTTTAGCAATTGCACATCAGTTATCATATTTTCAAACTTATTAATCAACAAGTTTTTTCAATTCATATTTCTCCATACTAAAAATAATAAAGAGTTGGATTACTCCAACTCGTATATTAATTACGAATGACTTAATTATAACAAACTTTAGAATTGCCACTAAATAATTTGTTCTAGTTGCAGTACTAAAATTTTATATCTTTATCTATCTCAATGCTTTTTTAGCTTCGCCTTTAATATGACAAATTCTGCATCTAGCTTCATATTCAGAATCGCCTAATAAATTAAGTTCATCACTCTTAACTTTTCTAAAGGAAAATCCTGCATCAGATTTGCATTCTAAACAAACAGCTTTAAGCTTTAAAATGTTATCAGCAGAAGCTAAAACTCTAGCCATCACATCAAATGGTCTTCTTTTAAAGTCCATATCTAGGCCAGAGCAAATTACTCTTACACCATTAACAATTAACTCATCAATTACAGTTAGTATATCCTCATCCATAAAATTGACTTCGTCAATAGCTACACACATATAATCAGGATTTCAGTGTTTTAAAATTTCTTTGGAACTATCAACATTAATCGCCTTGTGTCTAGCACCAGTTCTACTAACTATTTCATCTTCAGAAAATCTTGTATCAAATTTGGGTTTTATAACTAATGAATTTATTCCTGCAATTTTGAGTATATTTATTCTTTTTAATAATTCTTCAGTTTTGCCAGAAAACATTGGCCCAGTTATAACCTCTAATTGACCTAATCCACTTTTTAAATACATATGCAAACCTTCTTTTTTAAAGTTAAGAAATTAAAAAAGAATCTTCAATAGTAAACGATTCTTTCTTAAAATTATTTTAAAGTAAACTTAATTCAGTTAAGGTTTTAACCATAACTCCTTGTGGAACTTCACTAATTTCAGCTGTTCCAGCTACGTCAAGGTGAATATGTTCAACTCCTTCAGTAAATTCTTCTAAAAACATTGCTGCTGAACATGAACCGGCATTTCCTGAAAAATCGGTATTTTTTAAATCAGCTACTTTTGAAGATTTTATGTTTTTCGCAAATGCTTTATCAAGTGGCATTCTTCAAACTAATTCATTTGCATTTTCAGCCGCTTTCTTTATGTCTTCTCAAGCTTTATCACTAGTTGCTCATGTGCCTGTGTATGTTTGACCAAGCGCAACAACCATAGCGCCAGTTAAAGTCGCAACGTCAATTAATCTAGTAGCATTTAATACTTTTGCTCCGTACACTAAGCCATCGGCCATAACCAATCTTCCTTCAGCATCAGTGTTGTTGATTTCGACACTTTTACCATTCATAGCTACTCATACTGAATCAGGAAGTGAAGCATCCCCGTTAACTCTGTTGTCAGTAATACACATTATTGCAGCAACATTTTTCTTTGGTTTTAATTGTGCAATAGCTTTCATTGTAGCAGCTACAATAGCAGAACCAGACATATCAAATTTCATTGAAACCATTGATCTAGAAGGTTTTAATGAATATCCACCTGAATCAAAAGTAATACCTTTACCAATCATTACAGTTTTTTCGCTTGAATCCTTGTCCCCATTGTATTCAATAACAACAACTCTAGGTTCATAAACACTTCCTTTGTTTACTGAAAGTAAAAGACCCATCTTCAACTCTTCAATTTCATTTTTCTTTAAAACAGTAACTTTCAAGTTCTTGTATTGTTTTAAATCGTCAGCAACTTTTTGGGCTAAAAATTCAGAATTACAAATATTAGGGGGCATAATTTGCAAATCACGAGCAAAATTTGTCGCTTTGGCTAAGATAAGTGATTTGTTAAATTGAGCATTAGCTTGCTCAGAAATAGTTTCAAGAAATGGAGCTAATTCAATTTCTTCCTTTTCTTCTTTTTTTCTAGCTGAAAATATTTCACCCTTTGCAAAATAAACCGCTCTAACAAATGCATCAATAACTTTAACTATCTCAACTTTTTCGGTTGCAAACGAAGCTAAATCAACTTGATAATTTCTGTTGGCATTGACTGCTAAACCTTTAAAAAAGCCTTCTAAGTCAGAAAATGATAATGATTCCTTCTTGCTAAAATATACCAATGCTTCGTTCTTTTCATGATATTCAGTTATGCTGTTATCTTTCTTAATTAAAAAATTACAACTAGTTTCATCAGCAAATGTTGCCTTAAGCAACATATTATCATCTCTTTTTGATGATATTGATTCAAATAATTTCATAAAGTATCCTTTCAGTAACTTGTATGCTTATTTTCTTATTTTATCATTTTAATTTTCATATAATTGGATCTAAAAATTTTATTATTTTTAGTATTTTACTCATAATAATATAATATTTAAAACAAAGGAATACACATGAACAAAATACTTAATACTATTAAGAAAAAATGGCAAGATTTTTCATTTTTTCCTAAGCTAACAATAAGAAAAATATCTTTTATTGGAATACTTATAGCAATTTCGGTAGTTATATTTGTTGTTTTTGCTTCATTTGTTCCTCTTATTTCTATTCCAACATATAAGATAAGTTTCATAGGCTTGCCTATAAAAATAAGCGGATTAATTTTTGGGCCATTAGTAGGAGGCGTTGTTGGTCTAATAAGTGACATAATATCGTTTTCATTATTCCCTACTTTTTATAATTTTTACTACACACTAGCAGCTATTGTTGATGGTGTTGTTGCGGGATTAGTCGGGATTATTTTTCTCAGAATATTAAATTATGCTTTTGGCGGTCAATTTAGAGATGCCAGCTTTGACAATGCTATATTTAAGCAAAAAGAAAAATTATATAGGCTTGTTCTCTCTGACCCACAAAGTCCCAAAATTGCCAAAGTTAAGACAAAAATTATTGCTCTAGGTGAGCAACGTAAGAGCGCAAATGTAATTAATCAAGAGAAAAAACTACTTAATATTAATCTCTTTGCTGCTTCATTATTAATTGTTTTAATGATGCTATTCATCTTCTTTGTAGTATTTCGTGTTATTAATGAAACTACTATTCAACAATTTAGCATAATACCTAATAAAATAGGCTTATATGCTCTAATGACATCTGGTTATGTTGCTATGTTTATTTTCTTAATTGTTGCTAGATTTAAAATGCATCCTAAAAGATTCTTAGTAATAATTCCTATTGTCATTTTCTCAGCTATTATTGAATTAATAAATGTACCTCTTTTGTCATTAGCTGACTATTCAACAACCGGTGCCTCTAGTCAATCAGGCTCAATAATAACTTATATGTTTCAACATATTGTATTTAGTCCCATTAAGATTTGATTCAATATGTTTGTTATATTCTTTACATACAATGTAATTAATCCATTAGTAAACAAAAACAGCTCTATTATGTATGAATAACAGGCTGTTTTTTATTATTGTTTCATGATTATTTTGAACAAAATAAGCATTTTGTTAAGCATAATCTTAATATATTTTGTTACTGTGTTGTCTTATTATCTTCTGGCATTAAACTATATGCAACTAGGAGCAAGATCCCACCTATTATACCCGCAAAAAGTAAATTTATAATTGCTGTGATTAGGATGAAGGTTCTATCGTTTCTCTTACTGCCTAAGCACATAGCTGACAAAACAACACTAACAATTCCTACTCCTACAACCGAAAATAATATGCCACCAATAATTCCTAAAATAGCACCAATAGTTATCAATGTATCATATTCATTCTTCTTCATATAATAATTTTACCTGAGTAACAGATGCAAAAAAATATTTTCGTACAATCATACATCAATGGTAAGCAATTAATTTGCTGTTAGCAAAATATTCTTGTTTAACATAACGTTATTGTACGCAGCAAGCAGTTAATAAATTAACCGC
>NZ_LAUS01000001.1 GCF_005061465.1 Mycoplasmopsis bovis 8790 | reverse complement strand
GCAGTGAGTTTATTAAGAGAAGAAAATAAAAAACAAACAGTGTGTTTGTTAAATTTAACCATTGTTTTATTAGTTACTTGCTTTTATTAGTTCAAGTAGTTTCATTATGGAAGCTGTTACAGTTTTAAAGTCCATTTCCTGTTGGTTATTTAGCTGACTTATGTACTTATTTCACCTTTCATTCATTAATGGATTCAAAGCAATATTGGTAATTAGTTCTAACAATTGTTGTATGTTAAATTCACTGTTTCTATTTTTGAATGTGTTGTAACAAGCATTCTGGAGCCTATTAATATCAATATCCATCTTTTTGAAAGAGTAAATAACATAAACATCATAAAAATCTTTAAACCTAGTATTTAAGTGGCCAAAAGAAAATATTGTCTCAAGCTTTTCAGCTAGCATAGTTTCAATGTTATAAGCCAAAATAGAAAAATCCTGATTTGAAAATATACTTTTGTATTCATAAACAATTTCTTTAGGTGTAATAACATCACCTGAAGCAATATCTATAGATATAACTTGTTTTATATTATCTAGTTGACACAGTACTGATATGCTAATACCACTATATTTATGCTCTTTTCGAATGTCTGTATATTTTATAATTTGATAATTAATTCCATCAGTATCCTCAGCTTTTAATATGTTATTAAATTTTTCTAATAATTTAGTAGCACTTATCTTTTGAACTTTTATCATCTCTAAATCAATATCCATTGTAGCTCTTTTGTCCAACCCCATTATGTTAGATAAAAGAAAACCGCCCTTAAACACAAAATTGTCTCTCTCATCACTTTTAGATATTCTTCGTAGAATGCTTTCCATAAAATATTGAATTAAAACTACGTTAAAATTTGCATTATTTTCATCAGCAATTTTATGACACAAACTTATTAATTTATTTTTATTCATAAAATAGTTCAAATATCTCCGATATTTTTTTGTGTATGCCTAATTCATAGGCATATTTGTATAACTTCTTATAATCTTTCTTTTCATATTTAATATATGCATTAACAAGTTTGGAAAAGATTTCGCTATCTGTTTTTTTGCGTAGTTTTATAAAATCACAAATTGTTCTCTCAAAATCATAAACCTTTACCTTGTTTCCGAACATTGTCTTTGCTTCTGATATGCCAATTGAATGTTTATTCCTATCACAGTAGTAAACATTTGCATGCTTCTTAATGCCTTTTGCATTATACCCGCTGTAAACTGTAACATCAATTCGATGTGGAAAAATGTCAATAATATTATTTAAATATAGTGCACTATAATGAGAAAAGATTAGCGACTTATAATTTTTGCTTAAAAAATAATACTCATCGTAGTGTCCATCACTAAGAATATAAATTCCTTTGGTTTTTCTAATAATGATGCCTTTGTTTATCATTCTTGTTAAATATATAGAAGGAATATTGTTTTCTTTTAGTTGTCTGTATGTTATAACTCCATCATTTTCATGTAGTAGTTGATAAATTGTGTTGTAATGCTTTGAATTTGACTTTTTTTGTTCCATTTGTGCTTATATTATACAAGTATTTAAGCACAAAAGCAACATTAATAATTATGTAAATTATGCCCGTGCTTTTTTCAAAATGACTATAAACTCACCAC
>NZ_LAUS01000015.1 GCF_005061465.1 Mycoplasmopsis bovis 8790 | reverse complement strand
AAAATTTTTATTGCTTGGATCAGTTGCATCTTTGGCTTCAATTCCATTTGTAGCAGCTAAATGTGGTGAGACAAAGGCTGAAGAAGATAAGAAGCCTGAAGCATCTAATCCAGATAAGAAACCAGGTGAAGATAAAAACCCTGACCAAAATACAGATCAAGGTAAAAATCCAGAAACTAACCCAGCTCCAACAGAAGCAACTAAAATTAACTTAAGCAAACTTGAAACAAATATTCAAAATGAACTAAAAAAGCTTGCTAAAAAAGATGTTCTTTCTGAAGATGTTATAGATGTTTTAAAGAAAGCTAGGGGACTAGAATCGATTAGATTAGGTGATTTGTCAAAAGCTGAATTTAATGAAAAAGAGAAAAAACTCACAATTGAAGCACATAAAGATTCAAAATTAATTACTGGAAAGTATGAGTTTACAGCACAATCAGAAGCTAATACATCTTCTTCAATGACTACAAAAATTGACTTAAGCAAACTTGAAACAAATATTCAAAATGAACTAAAAAAGCTTGCTAAAAAAGATGTTCTTTCTGAAGATGTTATAGATGTTTTAAAGAAAGCTAGGGGACTAGAATCGATTAGATTAGGCGATTTGTCAAAAGTTGAATTTAATGAAAAAGAGAAAAAACTCACAATTGAAGCACATAAAGATTCAAAATTAATTACTGGTAAATACTCACACAGTGAGAAAAAATAAAAAACATGAAATATTAAAAAACGGGCTTCCCCGTTTTTTTGAATTTTGATGTTTATAAAATTTTTAACTTTTGAAATATTTTTTGATTGTTACTTGTTACTTAATAAAAGTGTTCCGGTAAAAGGATTTGAGCCTACACCAGTAGCTGTTATTTCCAATTTATCTTTTGAACCTTGTACCAAAATATGCTTTTTATCTAATTCCTTAAAGTGTTTTTGCAACGCTTTAACTATATTGTCATAGTTTGGGTTTTCTGAAAATTCACCTTTTAATTGCGTTGATAGTTCTTTTTTAGTTTTTTCATCTATCTTGCTTATGTCAGTTTTGGTTGACTTTGTAGAGTTTTCGCCATTGGTATTTCTTAATAAAAGTGTACCGGTAAAAAGATTTGAGCCTACACCTGTAGCTGTTATTTCCAATTTGTCTTTTGAACCTTGTACCAAAATGTGCTTTTTATTTAATTCCTTAAAGTGTTTTTGCAATGCTTTAACTATATTGTCATAGCTTGGGTTTTCTGAAAATTCACCTTTTAATTGTGTTGATAGTTCTTTTTTAGTTTTTTCATCTAGCTTGCTTATGTCAGTTTTGGTTGCTTCAGGAGTCTTATCGCCTTCAGGTTTTTTGCCTGCTTCAGGAGTCTTATCGCCTTCAGGTTTTCTGTCTGTTTCAGGGTTTTTATCTTCGCCTGGTTTCTTATCTGGATTAGATGCTTCAGGCTTTTTTTCTTCTTCTTTGGTTTCA
>NZ_LAUS01000014.1 GCF_005061465.1 Mycoplasmopsis bovis 8790 | reverse complement strand
CAAAGAAAAATCTGAAAAAGATAAAAATGAAGACACAAAAGTTGATTTATCAAAAATAAATAAAAACTTAGGCTTTTTTCTAAAAGATTCAAAAACAAAAGCAGTTAGTCAAAAAGATATAAGAGACAAGATTGTTAAGATTTTAAATGGTAGACAAGATTTTAGTTTAAAAGTAGATTATGACAAACATGAAGCAAAAGTTACTTTGGCCAGTGGGCAAGAAATAACTTTCACCTTCAAGGATGAACAAGAGAGAATGGCAGAAGATACAGATGCTAGTGGAGCTGATATAAGAGGTGGTGGTTCAGGTTCATCAGGCTCAAGAACTCCAGGAGCATCAACTCCAGGTGGTTCAGGTTCATCAGGTTCAAGAACTCCAGGTTCAACAACTCCAGGTGGTTCAGGTTCATCAGGCTCAAGAACTCCAGGTTCAACAACTCCAGGTGGTTCAGGTTCATCAGGCTCAAGAAGCTAACAACACGCTCTATTAACATTATTAATTTAAAACACATCACAATGCAGTGATGTGTTTTTTTGTTTATAAAAAATGATAGGTTAGTTAGTTTTAAAAATGATTTTTTCAGTTTGCTGTTATATTTATTATTTACACTTACAATGTATCAAATAAACACCATATAAACTCGCCACTTTTGATATTTATTGATAGATTTATAAAGCATTTTTAGGCTATTTATAGCCATAAAAGGAGAGGATAAATTTATGAAAAAATCAAAGTTTTTATTACTTGGATCAGTAGCATCTTTAGCTTCAATTCCATTTGTAGCAGCTAAATGTGGTGAGACAAAGGCTGAAGAAGAAAAGAAGCCTGAAACTGACAAAAAACCAGGGGAAGGAAAAGAGCCTGGTGATAATATGAAAAAAGATGATGACAAAAACAAGTCAGAAAAAGACAAGGCTGATAAAGATAAAAAAGATAAAGAAAAATTTGAAAAAGATAAAGTCGAAAATACTAAAATCGATGAATCAAAAATAAATAAAAACTTAGGCTTTTTTCCAAAAGATTCAAAAACAAAAGCAGTTAGTCAAAAAGATATAAGAGATAAGATTGTTAAGATTTTAAATGGTAGACAAGATTTTAGTTTAGATGTAGATTATGACAAACATGAAGCAAAAGTAAAGCTACAAAATGGCCAAGAAATAACATTTACATTCACTGATTGAAAAGAAAGAATGGCAGAAGATACCGATGTTAGTGGAGCAGATATAAATTCAGGAGCTAGACTAGGCCAACCAAGTGGAACAACTCCTGCTCAACCTAAACCAGGAACAACTCCTGCTC
>NZ_LAUS01000013.1 GCF_005061465.1 Mycoplasmopsis bovis 8790 | reverse complement strand
CAATGAAAGATCTGAAAAAAATAAAGATGAAACCACAAAAGTTGATTTATCAAGAATTAACTTACATTTAGGATATTTCCCAAAAGATCCAAATACTAAAGCAGTTAAACAGAAAGATATAAGAGACAAAATTGTTGGTATCTTAAAAACACAAGCTTTTGAATTAGGGGTTGACTACATCACCCACAAAGCAAAAGTTACTTTGGCTGATGGTAAAACATTGGAATTCACCTTTACAGATGAGCGTGAAAGAATGGCACAAGATACAAGTATTACAGGAGCAGACATTCAAGGTAGTGCTTTAACTCAGCCAAATAATATAACAGCTTCTGGTTCAGGTGCTGGAAGATCAGGATCAGGTAGTGCATCAACATCAGGTTCAAGAGGCTAACAAGACGCTCTATTAACATTATTAATTTAAAACACATCACAATGCAGCGATGTGTTTTTGTTTATAAAAAATGATAGGTTAGTTAGTTTTAAAAATGATTTTTCAGTTTGCTGTTATATTTATTATTTACACTTACAATTATCAAATAAACACCATATAAATTCACCAC
>NZ_LAUS01000012.1 GCF_005061465.1 Mycoplasmopsis bovis 8790 | reverse complement strand
GTGGTGAGTTTAAGGCAAGTAACCAAATCATATCTAGTTATTTTCTAGTAAATACTTGTAAGAAGAGTATATATATAAGAAAGTGCTTTGTGTAAAAAATGTTTTATACATTGCAAATAGTTAATCCGGAAAAATATAAAAATGCTTAATTAAACAAATTGAATGTTTTGTTGATGTTACATTAAGACTCATCTTTTATATTTAGTTTTCTTAGGCAAGAACTCAATTATTAATGGAAACGCTTTTATAAATCTACAATCTATAAATAAAAGTTTCAAATGTCAAACTTGTTGGAAATATTTACAATTTTAGTTGCAAAAATAGTGCCAGTACTTTCTTGTATTATTAGTTTAATTATATTCATGCAACAATTAAAATACACAAAATAAGGCAGCCGAGGCGCTCAAAATAAAATTTTTGTTATTTTTTTTTTTTTTTTTTTATATAATGTCATCATCTATTGATGAATATTTTAAGCGTTGGAAAATGCACACATATAAATAACCATTAAAAATGCTAAAAGCATGAATTTTAAATTTATATGTTTGAATTAAGCTTTTATTTAACTCTTAATACATCATATAATAAA
>NZ_LAUS01000011.1 GCF_005061465.1 Mycoplasmopsis bovis 8790 | reverse complement strand
CTATTTATAGTCTTAAAAGGAGAGGATAAATTTATGAAAAAATCAAAGTTTTTACTACTTGGATCAGTTGCATCTTTGGCTTCAATTCCATTTATAGCTGCTAAATGTGGTGAGACCAAGGAAGAAGAAAAGAAGCCAGCTGGAACACCTGATAAAACACCAGGAGGAAATCAAAATCCTGGAACTGAAGGTGGTGGCAATAGCTCATCAACAACTCCAGGAACTGAAAATGGCGGGAATCAACAAGGCAATGAAATTAATATAAAAGCCTTAAAAGATAAAATACAAGCAATTTGAGGTTTAGGTCAAAAATTTGAGAATCGTTTACAAAACTCATTCAAAGAAGGTGATACATATCAATCAGTACTAGACCAAATTGCATCAAAACTAAGTGATAAAGAGAAAGAACTTGTTAAATTAGCTTCTGAAAATGATAAAGATAAAAAACTTGGTTTACAAGCACAACAAAAAATAAAAATCAAAGTTGGTTCTAAAGAAATAGAACTTGAATTTGGAAAAGTAGGACAAAGGTTAGAGGATAAAAAGAAGAAAGAATTAGAGGAGAAAGAAGCTAAGAAATTAGCTGAAGCATTTAAAAAGGAAGAAACTCCAGAAGAGAAAGATGAACATACTCCTTCAAAATTTCAAAACTACGAAGAGATTATCAAATTTGAAAAATCTTCGTTTTAACGTAAAGAACTTTTAAGAATAAGGTCTTAACAGTAAGAAAAATTTTATTACAATATTATGCATTTAAAAACCAAAAGCTGTGACTGGCCTTTGGTTTTGTTTTTTGATTTATGCTTGATAACTAATAATTTTATCTTGTTGTG
>NZ_LAUS01000010.1 GCF_005061465.1 Mycoplasmopsis bovis 8790 | reverse complement strand
AAGCTTACGCTGATGAAGGGTAATTAGGGAGTCAAGATGAGTGAAAAGGGATGATATTTTGGATTGTTCAGACTTAGTTGTACTGTGAAAGTAAATATTTTTTAAATCATTAATTTTGATACTTTTAAAAGTACTTCCTGTAACGCTGTTTAATATTTGATTAATCACATATTTTGTATCAAAAATACATGTCAGAAATTCGGGTGATGTTTTTTCTAATAATGGCCTTAGCGCAAATACCGATTCATTAATGTTTCAGTTTTTTGGTTCTTTTTTAACTATAAAATAGTCACCAACGCGTCCAATCGATGAAAACAGAATGTCACCGATCTTTAAGTCACTTCTTTCTTGTATTTTGTTCAAAGCAAGGTCGTCAATCCTATCACATCGATGATCTAAAAATAATTTCCCGTCTTCAAAATTTTTTATTGTCACATAATAATTTTTTCCACCATTGTTAAGTAAAAAATTTTGTCGCGGGTTTAACCCTGTTCTGATTCCTGACAATACCCTACCTAATTTTTCCTGTTCTCAAGCGTTAGTAAATTC
>NZ_LAUS01000009.1 GCF_005061465.1 Mycoplasmopsis bovis 8790 | reverse complement strand
TTGCTTGATTGTAAGTTCAAGTGCAACATCAATTAAAGTAAAATTTAATTGTGGAGCACTTGAATTTTTAAATAAAAAAAAGTTCCACACTTGGCAGTAGGAAACTTTCATATGAATTATACTAAAAATTATAATCATCTAACATATGATGAACGCGCATTTATTGAAATTCAAATAAAGTCTGGATATTCTATTAGATCAATAGCCAGACAGTTAAATAGAAGTCCATCAACAGTGAGTCGTGAATTAAAACGTAATACTGCTTTTAGTGGCTTATATCAATGCAAAATAGCAGAACAGAAGGCATTAAATAGACATTCGCACAAATACTTGTTTAAATTTACAAGCAATTTTAAATATGTTGAATTTGAAAAGTTTTTCTTGGAAAAATTTGATAAACGATTTTACGGTATTGTTGCAACAGCTCGGTACGTTAAACAAACTTTTCCAGATATTGAATCACCGTCAATAAGGACTATATTTAACTGGATTAAGACAAGAAAATGAAAAATAAAACCTAGAGATAGATTGAGAATTTTTTATAAAAAGGGTGGGAAAAGAACTGCATCAGTTGTATCAAGATTAATTGGTGATTCTCACTACGTATATCCTATATGAGCAAGACCAAAATATATTGATTTAAGAGAAGAATATGGTCATTGAGAAAGTGACTTAATTATAGGCAAAAGAGCAAACGGATATGATAATGTATTAACGCTTGTTGAAAGACAAACCAGGATGGGATTTGCAGTTAAAATCAAGTCAAAATCGGCTTTTTTGGTAATTTCAAAGCTTAAAAAAATAATCCAGGATCATAATTTAATTGTCAAATCTATAACAATCGATAACGGGATAGAATTCGAAAGAATGGGTTTATTAGGAAAATGGCTAAATATTAAAATATTTAGAGCTGAACCGTATGCTTCATTTCAAAGAGGAACAAATGAAAATTGAAACGGAATGATTAGAAGAATGTTCCATAAAGGTTTTGATTTTAATTCTATCTCTCAAGTTCAACTGGATGATGTTGTAAATCAAATAAATGAAATGCCACGGGAAATTTTGAATTGGCAAAAACCAATTGAACTATTTAAGTTAGCCAATGACTATGGAGTCGTTTTAAATTAAAAGCAAAATAATTTAATTAGCC